>JBQTHT010000200.1:0-12902 GCA_052389595.1 Nitrospiraceae bacterium | reverse complement strand
CGCGAGCATCTTTGTCCTTTAGATCGTGGAGAATGGTATGGAGACGTGAGGAGCTATTGAGACCTCCGACCTGACTCGGCGCTAAGGTCGCGGCGCTGGGAGGGGGTGTGACGGGTGGGGGGGCCATAATAGGAGGCGGACTCGCGGGTGCGGCAAATGCAGGAGGCGAGCTTGCAGGTGGACCGGACGTGCTGGGTGGGGTGAAGGAGCCCGACGAAGAAGGTGGCGTACCGGAAGGCAGGGGAGCGGTCGCCGGGGCTGGACTGCCGGAAGAAGATATCTGGGCGCCGCCTGATGATTGCGGGAACGTGGCGGCAGGAACCCCTAAGCTCGTCGACAGAATTGTTCCTTTCATATCGGGCGCAGGAATCTCTTTTCCGTCCTCGATCCTGACGGGCTTTTGAAGGAGGCGTTCAACTTCCAGGGCATGCTCGATATGCACGCCGACGATTTGACGCAGAACAGGATTCGGCGGCGCCAGATGCTGATCCGTAAGTGGAAGACTCAGTGATTTCTCCTCTGCAGGCTTCAGCTCCGATACGTTGTACCCAGTTCCGGCCATGAAGCGTGCTTCCGAGCGAGCTTTCAGTAAGAAGGCATTGGCTTCCCCAAGCGACGGCTCTATCCGCGCCTGTCCCTCGAATACCCTGATGGTTTCGACCGGCGCTGAAATCCCATCGGCATTTGACGAGAGCGCGGTATTCGCGGGGCTCCCCACGATAGTTCTCAAAAACGCAAAAAACGAAGCCGTCTCCTGTAGTGGAGGCGCGACCGTTACCTGAAGAATACCTCCCCTGGTGATGGTCTGTCCTGATGACGTTTGAACGGTCGTCACATCCATTGGACGTCCTGCGCTGAACGAGAGCGCTACACGGACCGTGCCGTATTTGAGCTGAAGAATGGTCTGTCCGAGGCGCGGTTCCAGAATGGTGACTTGAGACTGCTCATGGACAGTGAGCAGAGCCCGGCGACCCCATACCAATTCAACGCTGCTCCCTTGATCTGTACGTATCTCCTCGCCGACCGCCACGGTGTCACCCAGCTTGAGAAGCCGGGACGACGCAGATTCGTTCGCCTTACTAGTGGCTTCCTGCCCGGTGAGCCCGGTAATAACTCCGGCCTGAGATCCACCGCGCTGCGAAGTCTGGGCCTCCATTACTTCACTGAACACGAGGCCCACTGATTGAAAGCTGAGAATCGACGCAATGGTTAAGAACTTTAAGCATAGGTTCATGATGACGCTCCTAAAAAGGTAGGATTAAGAAGCTAAGGTAACTACGCCCTCATGCAAGCGATGCACCCTGCCGCCAAACTTCAGGAATGAAATCGAAAATAACTGGAAAGTCCCTTCAAAATCGATGGAGCATGTGGAACGGTCGTTGGTTTGTGTGGTCCCATTTCAGTATGACTTGTCCGTGCCTATTGGACGACAAGACGGGAAGCCATTCCAAAGTCCCTGAACATCTTGTGAAGTTCCAGGCCACGGGCGCTTTGTCCTTGCCCGGAACAGAATGTCTGACGAGGATACGTCAACTTGAAAGACGGATCGGTCTCTGAAGAATACGAGATTATTGAACGTTGGCCAATTGCCAGACGATCGCCAGCACGTAGCGGGCGGTGGTTGCGAGAACCTCCGGTTGAATGGTCTCCGGAAGGTCGGTCGGTTGATGAAAGTGCGGGTGCGAGCCTCCGCTGACGACGGTAAGGGTGGGAACGCCGGCTTCCTTGAAGGGCACATGATCGCCGCCGGGAAAGAAGCCAAAGAGATCGACCTTATCGGCGAGCCCAGCAGTGCGTCCGGCCTCTGCAGCCGTCTCTTTGTCCAATCCTGTCACACCAACGGTAAGACGTCCATTGCCCACACCGGCATGATCCACGTTGATCATAACCTTCGTCAAGTTCAACGGAACGACAGGCTGATCCACATAGAGTCTCGAACCCAGGAGCCCCTGTTCTTCGCCGCTGAATGAGGCCAAAAGGATCGAGTGCTTGACCCTTAATGGTGCCGACTGTGTGAGTGCCCTCGCGACTTCCAACAGGACCGCCGTGCCGGATGCGTTATCATCGGCGCCGGCAAATAACAATCCAGCCTGACGGCCAAAATGGTCGCGGTGGGCGCCGAGGAGGATCGTCTTATGCTCAGGTGTCATGTCGGCGCCTGGGATCATTGCCAAGATGTTGTACAGCGTTCCCGTTTCCTGCCTGCTCTTCCACTCCATACGAACCGCGACAACAGTCTCTGCAGACTGAGGCTTGAGTGTGTTGATCTCTTGCTGTCGGTCACGCAACCGATTTCTCTTCTCGGCTTCGTGGCCGGACAGGATCATTTCCGCCACGTCAGTGCTGATCCAGGCTCCAGGGAGCGACGGAGCTCCATCAGACAGGCTGTAAAATGCGCTCGGCTGACCGGTGATCCCGCGGCGCGCTTCATAGGCGTTCAAGATGGGCCCCGTGGCCGTCAGGTAGGCGACGGCTCCCTTTTCTCGAGCCATTCGTTCTTTATCCGCATGCACGATTGGAGCGTGATAGCCGTCCGGCTTTCCCCGGAGAAAGAGCACAACCTGGTTTCTGACATTCAGGCCGGCGTATTCATCGAATCCATGCGCTGGATCGGAGATGCCATAACCGACAAAGACGACGGGAGCTGAGACGGAAACGGAGGGGGAGTCGAGAATCGGGAGGTATTCACGTCCGACGGTTAGACTCATGTGCCGACCCGCGGTCTCCAGTTGCAGCTTGGGATTGTCGGCAAGGCGAGAGGTTCTGACCGGTCGCGTCATTCCGTTTGGATTCAGCCCCGAGCAATCATTGAGGCAAGGAAATGCAGGAGCAATATGCATCGACGTGAATCGGTCAAAAATGTACCGGGCTGATTTGAAGTCATCTTCAGTGCCGGTCTGGCGACCATTGAACTCCGGGCTGCTCAGTTTAGTGACATCCGCCAGCATCCGCTCCCCTGAGATATTGCCCAGCGCCTTCGCGAAATTCTGTTGTTCTTCCCATAACTCGGCCTGTGCCAGGGAGAAGAGGAGAATAGCTGCCAGACTGCACACGCACATGACCCGTCGTGTCATCACACCCCCGTTGCAGAATTTCCGCACGGCAGGGTACCATGCCTATGGCAGACTTCCAACCAGCAGTATCCTTTGAGAGGGGGACGGGCCTTGCGGTATGAATGACCAGAACGAAGGATTATACGATCACCAATATGAGAGATATTTTCAGAACCGCGAGGGACACAAGGGGTATGCATTCCAGGATGCCCCCATCGGGAATATCCCGCCTCCGGTCGTGACGTTTCGTCAGAAGCTTCGATGGTGGACGTGGGATCGTTGGCGAAGACGGAAACAAATCCGGTCGGAGCGGGATCACCGCCTCGACGAGATTGTCCGAATAAGACAACCCACCTCATGAAGACTTCTGCGGCAGGCGCCGCGGCGGTTTTGTTCTGCGCGGCGTTCTTACTGTTCGCTTGCTCGAAATCCGCACAAGCTCCGATGCCTGAGGCGGCACATCCCTCCTCAGATCCGGAAGATCATCTGGCGCATCGTCATTCGTCGGAAACGGTTGAGTCGATGGCGCCGCACCAAGCGCATCTGGGCCCGCATTTTCGTTGGACTTCCAAGAGGACACCCACGCTTGCCGACCAAAAACGGGCGGAGGAGACCCTGCGCGTCCTGCGGGACGCGTTGGTTCCCTATCAGGACTACCGCCGGGCGATCAAGGATGGTTTCGAGCCATTCTTGCCCAACGTAGAACTGCCGCACTACCATTTCACCAGCAAATGGAATGGATTCAAAGGTGCGTTTCGTTTCAATCCGGCTCAACCGACATCGCTCCTCTACAAGAAAGTGGACGGTTCGTATGTTCTGGAAGGAGCGATGTATACGGCTCCTAAGAGGGCGAATGAAGAGCAACTAAATGAGCGGGTACCGCTTAGTGTGGCTCAATGGCATGCCCATGTGAACATCTGCCTACCGCCGAAGAAGGAAACCAGCCAGGCAAATTGGGACAAGTTCGGCCCAAAAGGATCGATTGTGACTGAAGAGGATTGCGACCATGTCAAAGGACGATTTTATCCGCAACTCTTTGGATGGATGGTGCATGTATATCCATTTTTTGATACTCATGAAAAGATTTGGACTCACTAGTGGGGCAAGATTGATGAAGGTACATCGCATGCGGGTAGCTCAAGCAATTTGGCGGTGCATGTTCCTGGTGGTGTTCCTTCTCACGGAAGGAAGGGGTGGAGAACGGGCTTTCGCCATTCAAGCGGAGGATACGTCGGAGAAAGCTGCTAATCTCGACAAGCAGGCCAAAGGAGGATTGTTCAAGCTGTGGACCTTTGACCAACAAGTCGTGGGAGATGTACCGGGCGGTTTCTCCTTGTTGAGTCTTGGTCAAGGGCCCGCTGCCTGGAAGATTCAGGCCGATACCACGGCGCCATCGACGCCCAATGCCATCAGCGCCTCGGCGCCTTGTGCGGTGCCCCCTTGTTATCATCTGCTGGTTGCCGAAGGGCTACAGTATGAATATCCTGATTTGTCGGTGCGTTTTCGAGCGGTGTCCGATGGGGTGTCGGCTCAAGGGGGAGCTGTCTTTGGAGTCAAAGACGCCAAGAATTTTTATGCGGCGATTGTGGATCTGACTGCCAAGTCGGTGGAAGTGGTCCGGATCGTCGATGGGAGTGAAACGCTGCTGAGTCGCGCGGCAGTCAGCCTCAAAACCCTCCCGTGGCATACCTTACGCGTCCAACGCAATACCATCATCAGTAAAGATTTTATCGAGGTCTTTGTGGACGGCAAACTTGTCAGTTCCGTGGAGGATCAGTCCTTGGGAATGGGGCAAATCGGGCTTGCGCTGCGCGGTCAGACGGTCCTGCACTTCGACAACCTGCACGCCGTCCCGCTGTATTCGCATCGCCCGCTCTCTGCGCCGGCGGCATATTGAGCCGACGAGCTAAAACCCGGAATGATTTTCCCGCTTGCGTTTCAGTAGCTGGTAGGATACAGTCAGGATGCTTCACTGCGATAGGCCTGGCAGAGAGGCAAGAGAAGACAAGGCCTGAATCGATGTTGTTTTGGTTGTGCCCGGGAATTTGATCGGAAGTCAGACCCCCAGTCGCCATCGTGTTAGCGCTTCGGGCCAAATCCTTCCTCACTTCGTTCTCGAGTCCAAGACAATATCACTTTTTCTCAAAGGAGGAACCCGATGGGTTCGAAGATTTATGTTGGGGGGTTACCGTATTCCACGACCGAGCAGCAGTTGAGCGATTTGTTCGCTGCCCATGGAAGTGTGCAATCGGCGCGGGTCATCACCGATAAATTTACGGGACAGTCCCGAGGCTTCGGCTTCGTGGAGATGACCACGAATGACGAAGCGAAAGCTGCCATCACGGCGCTGAATGGGACCCAACTTGGTGGACGTACGTTGACGGTCAACGAAGCTCGTCCACAGGAGCCCCGCACCGGTGGCGGAGGTGGCCGAGGCGGCGTCGGCGCCGGCAATCGTGATCGCTGGTAGTTTCCAGCTTTAACCGAATGCGGGGTTGCTTGCTTAAGCAGCCCCGTCTTTCTCACCCAAGAATATCTCCATTTCTCCTCCCCTGTTTTCTACGAGCGCTGGAGTTGTTCTTCACACAGGAGTTGTATGACTACGTTTACTGATTTTCAGTTGTCCCCATTTCTTGCCCAACGACTGGCACAGGCGGGCTTTACTGCCCCGACGCCTATTCAAGAAGCGGCCATTCCGCCGGCGCTCGCCGGCCGGGACGTGCTGGCTCAGGCAAAAACCGGGAGCGGGAAGACATTGGCCTTTTTGATCCCGCTCATCGAACGCGCGCTCCGGCCGGCGCAGCAAGCCCCTTCGTCTGGTACCAGGTCCGGAGTAGATTTCAAAAGCGGTCCACAGGCATTGATTTTGGCGCCCACTCGGGAATTGGCGCTTCAGATCGAGACGGAACTACGGAAGTATGCGCCCCCGGCGCTGACCTCCCTGTCGGTGTACGGAGGCACCCCCATCGAGCGGCATTATCGCGCGCTGCGGCGACCGCCTATGGTCATCGTGGGAACCCCGGGTCGATTGCTCGACCTCGTGGGAAGCCGTCATCTCAGCCTTCAGCAGATTGAATATCTGGTGATGGATGAAGCCGACCAGATGTTGGATCGAGGCTTCTTACGCGATATTCAACGCATTTTGGAGGTGTTGCCTCAGTCTCGGCAGACGTTGCTGTTTTCCGCTACGTTTGCGCCGGAGATGGAAACGTTCGCGGAACGCATGCTGACCCAGCCGGTGAAGACCGCGGTCGATCGAGGCGTCACTACGCCGGCTACCATCAGCCATGCCTATTTCGTCGTGCCCGTGGAAGCCACGCGGGCTCCGCTTGTTCAAACGTTGCTACAGGGGCTTCCTGCCGGGGAGCGGTCGATGGTCTTTTGCGAACAAAAATACAAGGTCCATAAATTGGCCAAGAGACTGGGTGGTGAATCGGCATCGGTGGGCTCGCTCACCGGCGATCACACACAAGCTCAGCGGGAACGAACCTTATCGGCATTCCGGTCGGGACGACTACGGTCCCTTGTGGCGACGGATGTGGCTGCGAGAGGCCTGGATATTCCTTCTGTCGGGCAGGTAATTCATTATGAGCTGCCCGTGAATCCCAATTCCTATATTCACCGAACGGGACGAACCGGCCGAGCCGAAAAAACCGGCACGACCGTGCTCATCCTCACACCGCATGAAGAGCGAGAATATCTGAGAATGGTGCGGCAGTTGAAAATTCAAGCCCGCCGGCTTCCCGTTCCGCCTCTCGCCACGCTCCCATTGCCTGCTGTCAGCGACGACTTCAGCGCGAACCACCGTGAGCCGCGCGAATTGTCTTCGCGCCGCGCGTATCCTTCTCTGCATGAAGGATCCCGGCGTGGGCAAGGACGCATGGAGCAAGGGGCCGCCAGATCGTCGAGATGGGCGTCTGCCGGACGGCGACGTCCTTGAGAGGGCTAGGGAAGCGTCTGTCGACCAGACGCGCAGTGAATACTTGCCCATGGAGGATTACATGACGAAGCGGTATGGCTGGCTCGTCGGCGCGATGGTATTGGGGACGATTCTGGCCCAAGGCGTGATCGAAGTATCCGCGGCGGGTGAGTTGCAAGTCGCCGACGGGCTTAGAGTCACGGTGGAGTATACCTTGAAGCTGTCGGACAAAAGCGTCGCTGACTCCAACGTCGGACAAGCGCCATTTACCTATACGCAGGGCGCCCATGAGATCGTTCCCGGCTTGGAGAAAGCGATGATTGGTCTGAAAGCCGGACAGAGTAAGCGTGTGGAAGTGCCGGCGGTGGAGGGATATGGCGCTTATAATCAGAAAGCTCGCACCACAGTAGAGCGAAACCGCGTGCCGGCCGACATCAAGCCCGGCACGCTGCTCCAATCGGCCGATGGGCGTCCTGTCAGGGTGTTGGAGGTGAACGAGAAGACCGTCGTGCTCGACCTCAACCATCCGCTGGCCGGCAAGGATCTGACCTTCGATGTGAAGGTCGTCAAAGTGGAAAAGGCCGCGCCGCCCGTGGCGGAGAAAAAACCCTGAGCCTCACATGCACTGAAACTCAGTCTGCATGGAGCCAATCACCGTCACCCAATCGTCAGCGATTCCTTGCAACCGCGTCAGGCGTGGGGCAAAGCTTTGCTCAATTCCGCTTATGGAAGTCAGAATTGCGATTGCCTGCTGGACGCCGTTGTCGGCATATTGCATGCTTCCACAGACACCGGAGGAGGCTGGCGGCTGACCTCCGGCTCGTCGAAAAAGTGCTAACCCTCGGTAGGCATGCTCTTGCGAACGAAACAGCGCCTCTGCTCCCTGGTAGAACTGTTTGCGGCCGGTGTCCGATTGGCGTTTCGCCAATTCCGAGGCCATCAGAGCGGCTCGTCCCATGCTCATCGCCGCGCCTTCCGGGTCGTCGTTCGCAATGGCGTCTTCGGCTTTCACTCTGAGGCGTTCCATTTCGGCTTCTTCGCCGATCGTCTGAGCCAACACGTGGCTTGCTATCTGCCACCCGATCAGCGCTATCAATACGCTCATGCACCTGAGGCGGGCCGGGTAACCTTGGGGAAGCCTGGTGGGTTGCTGCGGCAGGCGTGCTACTGAAGATATTCCCACGTGTCGATTTGCTTGATGCTCCAATTCACCGCTTCCTTCAGTTTGACGAGTTTGGGATCGGCATCGTTCTCTCGAACTTTGTAGAGCGATTTTTGCAGCGCGAAGAGCGGCTCATAGGCCCGCCGATCCGGCAACTTGCCCAGCGCCCACACCACTTCTGTCTTTACTCCCACGTCGTCCGTCTTCAACGCCTCCAACAGCGGATCGATGATCGAAAAGTCACTGTGCAGGGTGGCGGCTACGCCGAGGCTTTTCGCCGCCGCCGCGCGTAATTCAGGGTTGCCGGATTTCATTGTCTCGATCAGCGTGGGGATCGTTTCTTTTTGGCCGATGTTTCCAAGCGCGAGCGCCGCGGCCTTGGCGACTTCCAGGTCGGGACCCTTCAAGGCATCCAACAGCCGAGGCACCGACTTCGTCGAGAACAGATAGCCGAACAGCGAAATCAATTTGACTTTACGTGCCGAGGTCGTCGCCGGATCGTCGAAGACTTTAAACAGCCGATCCTCCTGTCCCCACTCCGCCGTGACAAAAGCCGGAAAATCGTAGTCTTCCAGACGTTCTCGTAGTTTCTTCATCGCATAGTCGCCGGGATCGTCGGCTTTTGCTTCCTCAGCCGCCTTCTGCGCATCCAGGAAGTCGGTCCGAACTTCTTTTCTCCAGCCCATCTTTTTTCCTTCCAGGAGATAAGTCAGTTGGCACGCGGGGCCTTTCCACACGCGGGATGGTGAATCGGGCATATCGGCGTCGCTGCCCATATTTGTGGTTCCTTCCCAGTTCTTTCGCTGTTCGCATTTCACCTTGAAAATCACATCATGAGGCCGTGCGGGATCGGTCTCGATCGTATACCCCATCTCCTTCATCCGCCTTGTCACCACCTCGGCCAGCGGGGCCGCATCGGCGGCGCCTTTGTCGGTAATGGCGATCACCTCGACCAACGCTTTGTCGGCCTTTTCCAGTATGGCCTTTTGGTCCGGCGTCAACGTTTCCCGACGCCCCCAGCTAGGAGTGCCCATCAGGGTCATCACGAGCAGAACTACAAGGGATGTCGATTTCCGCATCCTCGGCCTCCCAAACTGTCGTCTGGGTCACGGTAGCTACCGACTTCAAACCCCATTTACTGTACCTAACCAGAGACGGCCTCGGCAAGGAGCAAGTTGAAGCGCCTCACGGCGTCCCAGTATAATCCCGCCATGTTGAAGGGAAAACAGGTCGCCTTCCTCGGTGGCGGGAACATGTCTGAGGCAGTAATTGCGGGACTTGTGCAAGCCGGCTCAGCAAAGCCCGAACAGTTGATAGCCACGGATATCGTCGCTGCTCGTCGCGATCATCTGAAAAACCGATTCAATATTCGTATGACCGACGACAATCGAGAGGCAGCGAGCTTCGCCCAGATCATCGTCCTATCCGTCGAACCTCAAGTTCTCGACCACGTGCTCTCGGAAATCCAACCGGCTGTGCCTTCCCCTTGCCTCATCATCTCCGTGGCGGCCGGTTATCCGCTTTCCCGCATCGCTTCGCATCTGCGTTCAGCGCACGGCATTGTTCGTGCCATGCCCAATACCCCTTCGAGCGTGCGAGCGGGCATCACGGCTCTAGCCTTTTCTGAAGGTGTTTCACCGGATGAGATGGAGGTGGCGCGGGACATTTTTGAATCCGTCGGAAAGGTGGTCGTGGTCGAAGAGCGGCTGTTGGATGCAGTCACCGGGCTCAGCGGGAGCGGCCCTGCCTATGTGTACATGATTATTGAAGCGTTGGCCGATGGAGGCGTGAAGGTGGGACTGCCCCGTCATGTGGCCGAACTGCTGGCGGCGCAGACGGTGCTCGGCGCGGCTCATATGCTGATTGAGAGCGGGGAGCATCCTGCACGATTGAAAGATCGGGTCGCTTCGCCCGGAGGCACCACTATCGCCGGGATTCACCAGTTGGAAGAAGGGAAATTGCGCGCGACGTTAATGTCGGCTGTGGAAGCAGCCACGATGCGATGCTCCGAATTAGGCAAAAAGCAAGACGTATAGTCTGACCGCTGTTGTTGTCATTTCTAACGAGGGAGTGTTTTCGTGCAATATTGGGTCAAAGTGATCTTCACGGATAATCAAGAGCTACTGGTTAAAGATGCCATTCGCCACACGATCAGTGAGGACATGGAAGTGCTGGAGGTAGATTCGGCCAGGGAAGTCATTATTATCCCGATGAAACAAATCAAATACATCGCCTGCGATGCGACGGTGTTCGCTTCGAAGACAAAGACTTAGTCAGGAGAGGGAAGGAGTCAGAAAGAGACTCACTCTAGTCTATTCACCTCTGCTTATCCTGTATTGCCTGGATGTCGACCGTCACCCCACAGGGAACTACCCAAGGTTGCCAAGACCAACTCTCGAAACTTCATAGCGAGGCTGTATGAGCCGAACGCGGCCGACATTATCGGTGGTTGTGGCCACGACACAACCCTGGCCGGAATTACGCCCCTGTCTCGAAGCGCTGACGCCTCAACTGCGGACGACGGCCGGTGAACTTATCGTGGCGGATGGCCACGGCCATGCGCTTCCCAATCCCTTGCCGGACCGTTTCCGCGATATTATCGTGCTTCAGGAACCGGGCGCCTCGGTTTTTCGATTGCGCGCGCTCGCGGTGTCGGCCTCGCGGGGCGACATTATTGCCACGACCGAAGACCATTGTATCGTGAAGGCCGACTGGTGCGAGCGTATGCTGAAGGCTCACGAAGACCATCCTCATGCCTCGGCCATTGCCGGTACGGTTGACAACGGTTCCACAGATCGGTTGATCGATTGGGCGAATTTCTTACAGACCTTCGGAGCATTCATCCCTCCCCTCAACCCGTCGCAATACGAGCGATGCCCAACCAACTCCAACATCGCCTACAAGCGGCAGGCGATGCCTGCCCGGCAACTTGAGACAGGATGGCTGGAACTTCACCTGAACCCGGTTCTGTTTAGAGAAGGGCATATGGTTCTGGATGAGCGGATTGGCGTCGCGCATGTCCAGTCGCATGGCTTTCTAGGGACTTTCAAGGCCCACTTCCACAATGGCCGATCAACGGCAGGCCTCGGCCGTCTGTCCCTCTCCACGCGGCAACTGCCGTTTACCCCGCTTTGGTCCACATTGAGAACGTTGAGGGGAAAGCGGAATCTTTATAAGACAGTCCTCGTCTGCCTTCCGCTGCTTGCCGCGCTGTCCTGCTGTCATGCGGCCGGCGAGCTCGCGGGTATTCTTGCTGGATCCGGAAGAAGTCCTGAAAAACTCAGGTAGGTGGGATGAAGATTGTACATGTGACCCCTTCCTATGCGCCTTGCATTGGCGGCGCGGAGAAACTTCTTCAAGCGACTTCCGAACGGCTGGCATCTCGTGGCCATGAGGTCACCATCTTCAGCATGAACGTTTCCAAGCAGCCGCACTTTTCTACGCAAATGGGCTCCGGATTGCCGGAGCGGGAGATGATGAATGCCGTCACTGTTCGAAGATTCCTGCCCAATGGCGATGTCTGGAGCTGGCTGCTGCATGACAAGTGGCTGCAATTGCGGGGCGGCTATCGTTCGCTCCGATTCTTACTGCCCGAGGGCGAATTGGAAATGCTTTTAAACGGCCCCCGGCCGTTGGCGATGATACCCGCCATCCTGGGCGCTCAGGCGGATATCGTCGCTTCAATGAACTGGCTGTTTTCTCCCGCGTACTACGCCTATTTGGCTAGAAAGTTGAAACGGTTTACGCTGGTCGGCATTCCGGTTTTTCACACGGAACAAGCCTGGTCCGAATATCCGATCTATTCACGAATGCTGGCCAGGTGCGACGCCGTTCTTGTTCACACCGCTGCTGAGGAAAAGTTTGTGAAAGAACGAGCGTCCGTAGAAGTGAAAATCGGCGGAGGGGGAGTCGAACCGGCGTTGTTTGTAGACCGGAACGGAGAGGCATTCCGAAAGCGGCACCGCCTCGGACATGGGCCCGTGGTGGGGTATGTGGGCCGACAAGATCGGAGCAAGGGCGTGCTTGTGCTGCTTGAGGCGATGCAGACGGTGTGGGGTTGGAACAAGGAGACCTTCTTGATTCTTGCAGGACCTCAGGCGCACCGCGATCGCACTGTTGAAGCCGCCATACAAACGTTGCCTCCTTCGCAACGAGAACGGGTGACACTCATCGATGATTTTCAGGACCATGAAAAAGCTTCCATTTTTGATTCCTTCGATGTGTTTGTGCTTCCATCCATGGACGAATCGTTCGGGATTGTTTACCTGGAAGCGTGGATGTGCCAGAAGCCGGTGATAGGCGCTCGCATCGGTTCGACGCAGTGCGTCATTGAGGAGGGCGTTGACGGCCTGTTGTGCAATCCCGGGGATGCCGCCGACCTCGCACACCAGATCATACGAATACTCGCGGATAGGGGCGACCGCGAACGCATGGGCAAGAACGGATACGCCAAAACGGTTTCTCGCTTCACTTGGGATAAAATAACCGATGTATGGGAAAACCTTTATATCGAGTTGGCGGCGGATAAGAAGTCCCGAGTCGGCCGACGGTCGACGAGAGCCTGAAATCGTCAACGGTAGTTCTCGGCACGATTTCACCAGCACGTGGGCGCGTGCGTTCGCATCCTGACCGGGATCGCGGTCGTTCACTCTGAGCCGGGCGCGCTAACGCTCGCCTGCTGTCGAAAACCAATTTTTCATGCGCCTAAGTTATCTACGAAGTCGTCAGGTGTCTGAAGATCCATGCAGTTCGGGCATTGCGGCGAATT
>JBQTHT010000199.1:0-5116 GCA_052389595.1 Nitrospiraceae bacterium | reverse complement strand
CACGCAGGATCTGGAACCGCGATCCGTTGCTGGTCGGGTGGTTCTCAGCCAAGGTCCGAGTGCCGACGATGATCATGACCATCCCCAGCCCGACAATCACTCCCATGAATCTGCGATTTATGGCCCTCATCCACCCTCCTCGGCTCTGGTAATCCTCCAGCGCCATGATCGACGCCGGACGCTGCGAGTGGATAAAGCAATAAAAAGACCGCCGTGGTCTCAGGTGCCTCGCGAAGGACCAGGAAGACGTGAGGGAAAACCTCATGAAAAAAGGGCCGCATTATTGGCCAGTTGCGTGGAGCAATGATCTCTCGATTCAGGTGACCCGGTGAGATGACTCAACGGCCTTCTGAGAATACCTACGAAACTTGAACGGGTCAGGCAACTTTTTGCGCCTCTCGCCGCGCCGGCGCGATCCTTGGCTCAATTGACCGCCGGTTCAGTTTGATCGGCCTCTTGGCTCTCTCAACCTGAGAGATCTGCTGATCGAGTGATCCGGTGATCGAGCTGTGACGAGGGTTATCGAGGAGGAGGGTTGATGTTGAATTGCGAGTCCGGGCCGATCAATCAAATGATGGATTAGAGATAATCATCTGAGGAGAAATGAGGTTTCTTTGAGGAAGCCTTCGGCAGGGCGAAGTCTAAAGAAAAATGGTGCCCGTCCGGGGAAGATCGGAACTGAAGTTCTGCGCCGACATGCTCGTCGGATTGTGATTTTCCCTGCGGGTACAATTTGAATCGCAAATTACCGGTCTGCTCTCCAGTCTCGCGGTGAGGTCGCAGATGTCCTGTCACCTCAAGATGGTCGTCGAAAAAATCCAACGCGTGATTGAATTAAGACCGAAGTGCAGCCTTCGCCAGGGCTTGGTCGAATGGCTCATCCAAGTTGAGTGTGCCACTGTCTGCCGATCGAGCTGAGCCACCAGCCCAGACGGGACACGCGGTGAAGGTTAACAGAGCCACGAATAGAGCTCGGAGAATCATGAAGTGCAGTCTATGCCGGAATGAAAGGGTGGTCAAGAGGGACAGCACCTCGTCCCACAGGACGCGCACTAGGCTTTATAACTGTCACCATAGTGAATGGGTTCACTATGGGAAGGTTGACTAGAGATTGTAGCGCAAGTCACTTCGGGGACTTCCGAAGCGCGCTTGACACGGTTTCCTCCGTTCTGTTTTGCAAAATACAAGGCTTTGTACGCAGCGCGTATGACTTTCTCCAATGTCGCCAACTCTGCGTTCCGCTCCGCGACCCCGATGCTGACGCTTATCCAGTGACCATCGCCTGTCTCTCTGTCTGATCGATGCGACAGGTCCCGGACAAACGAGCCTTTGACGACGGCCACCTGTATCTTCTCGATTCGCTTTCGGACAACGTCGAGGTGTCCGATGGCTTCCTGTGCAAGACCTTTTGAGAAGACCACCGCAAACACGTCGGGCCCGTAACGGAACAGCTTTCCAGACCCAGGAATCGGTGTGAGGGTTGCGGCTATGAGCCGCATGAGTTGCTCAACGATTGTCTGGCCATACCGTCCGCTGAACGATCCCAGGTCGTCGATCTCCACGATTCCTATGGAATACCGACGCCCAAGTCTCGCAGCCAATTGATCGAAGGCCTCTCGCCCGGCCACGCCGGTTTGCTCGTCGTAACGGTCCGATCGATAGGCGGCGCAGACGAGACCCACCATTATGATGAGACCGGTTGCGCTCAAGAAATTCGTAGGATTCCACCCGAATGATCCCCCGTGAAATGCCACGAACGCCGTGACCATTCCCCAGGCCGAGGCACTTTCTAATGGATGCTGCGTTGTCGCAAATCGGAGCGTGTGAAGCGTCCATGCCAGCGCAAACGCCAGCAGCGCGGGCTGTGGGACAGAGGTCCAGGCAGTCCATTGAGAATCTCCGGGCGTCGACATGAGCGCGAATGCGAGGCCGCCCCGTGCTGGGTGGCATAACCAGGCGATCAGAAGCGCCTGCGCGGCAAGTAGAACCATTGCTATCAGGGTCCAGCGAGAGAAGACGGGTCGCTCGCCGACTAGGCTTAGGGCGAGGAGATTCAACGGCAGCAGCAGCGCCAGGTAGCTCAGCATGACAGAGCCGGCGCCGGGCACCTCGATACTGCCGTTGGTGGCGAGCGCGATCGCTCGGTCGGCCACAGCGAGAATCATGAGCGCGAGTGCCGTCCTCGCGTTGTTTTGCAACCAGGCGAGCATCAGGCCAAATCCCAGCACGAGGTAGGGCAGCAGCACCGATACCAGAGGGTGAATCCACGCCGGCAAACCGGTTGGCCGGAGAAACCCCACAGCCGCTACAACCAGCAAGGCGCCGGGCATGAGGTAGGACTGTAAATGTTTTAAGGGAGAGAGCCGCATTGCAGACCGATTAAGGCTGCAATCCATTTGCCACGGCAATGGCTTCGAACCAGCTGATTTTATGAGTGAACCCAGTGAAGGGCTCTCGCAAGATTAGGGAAGGCAGCTCATTCTTGAACGGTCGTGCCGGCCCTCTTAGTGCGTGTGTTCAGACGTAGCAAATCTGAGACGGGATACAAGCGAGGACGGCGGTGGACACATTATGCGCCGGGGGAGAGTGGCCCGCTGAGGATGCCCATTCTTCTGTACTTCTGCTCCCGCTGGCCGAGGAGTTGGTCGATAGGGAGTTCGGTGAGCTGGCTGAGGTGATTGGAAAGAGTTTTGGCCATGCGCTCGGACACGTACCGCGGATCACGATGCGCGCCGCCGATCGGTTCAGAGATCGTGTCGTCGATGACGCCGAGCTGGGTCAGGTCCTTGGCCGTCAGCTTCAGCGCCGAAGCGGCATCCTGTACTTTGGCTGGGTCGTTCCAAAGAATGGCGGCGCAGCCCTCAGGAGAAATCACCGAGTACACGGCATGCTCCAACATCAAGACGCGGTCGGCAACCGCAAGTGCGAGCGCCCCACCGCTGCCCCCTTCGCCGATGACCACCGAGATAATCGGCACGGTGAGCCGAGCCATCACTTGGAGGTTTCGCGCAATGGCTTCAGACTGTCCGCGTTCTTCCGCCCCGATTCCCGGATACGCGCCGGGGGTATCGATGAGGGTGATGACCGGCCGACCAAACTTCTCCGCCAGCTTCATGAGACGCAAGGCCTTGCGATATCCTTCGGGATTCGGCATGCCGAAATTCCGCTGCATTCGCTCCTTGAGGGTTTTTCCTTTTTGATGTCCGATGACCATTACCGAGCGCTCATTGAAGCGGGCGAACCCTCCGATGATGGCGCGATCGTCTCCAAATAGGCGGTCGCCATGGAGCTCGACGAAGTCTCGGCAGAGATCCGTCACGTAATCAAATGTCGAGGGGCGCTGAGGATGGCGGGCGACCTGCGTCCGTTGCCAGGGCGTGAGGTTGGCATACAACTCATGCTCGACTTGCGCCAGTTTCGCGCGAAGTTTGCGTACTTCTTCCTGCGCGGACGCCTTGGTCGAGTTTCCGGCGGCAAGCTTTTCAATCCGCTCTTCCAGTTCCCTGAGCGGCTTCTCAAACTCTAAGTAATCTCTCATACGCTCGTCCAGTCGCCCCTTTTCAGAAGGCGAAGCTAGGATAGCAGAGCGACCGTCCCCTTGCCTAGCACTTCTTCAACCTCAGCCACAAAGTGCTCGGTGGGCTGGACGGTCAAATTGGGAAGGGGAGCGGTATCCGCTTCTAAGCTTGAATCCATTCGAAACGTGAGAAAGACGGACGTGGCCCCTGGATGTCGCTGGAGCACTTGCTGCAAGAGAGGCAGTTGCCTCGCAGCTTCTGAGGAATCACCGACCCGAATGTTGATGCGTGTGATCGCCCGAGTCTGCAACTCGGCCAGTAACTCTATTTTGATGCCACGGAGCTTGGTCCCCTTGTCTCCGCGATCCACCGTGCCCGTGACGCGGACGACACGCTCCGGCGCCAGGACCTCAGCGTAGGTTTTGAAGAAGTCGGGAAAGGCGATGATTTCGATGGTGCCATGCAGGTCTTCCACAGTGAAGTAGGCCATCCGGTCGCCTTTTTTCGTCAGCATCATTTTCACCGTACTGATCACGCCGCAGAGTTTGACCTCCCGGCCATCCGAGGCATCGACCACCCCGCTGGTGGTCGTTGTGGCAAACGTGCGAAGCGCGGCTTCATAACGGGCTAACGGGTGGGCGGTAATGTAAAAACCGGTCAACTCCCGTTCGCATTTCAAAAGTTGCCCCTGATCCCATTCGGGCACATGCGGGAGGGCCGGATCCGCCATGGAACCTGTACCAGTGATGTCTTCCCCAAAAATGCTTGTCTGACCGAGTTCCCGCTCTCGCTGGGCGGCGGCTCCGTCCTCTACCGCTTGATCGAGCACGGCGATCAATTGCGAACGGCGGGCGCCGGTGGAGTCGAACGCGCCGGCCTTGATCAATCCTTCCAGCATGCGCTTGTTGACTTTATGGAGATCGACGCGCCGGCAAAAATCAAAAAACGATCGGAAACGGCCGGTGGCGTTCCGGATGGCGATGACGGAATCCACGGCTCCTTCCCCGACGTTTTTGATGGCGGCAAGGCCGAAGCGAATCGAGCCATCCGCAACCGCGAAATGTTTCTGACTCTCATTGATGTCGGGGCCCAGGACTTTGATGCCGAGATCACGGCACTCGGTAAAGTAACCGACAATTTTATCGGTGTTACCCATGTCGGTGGTCATGAGAGCGGCCATAAATTCCATCGGATAGTAGGCTTTGAGATAGGCCGTCTGGTAGCAGACGACCGCATAGGCGGCAGCGTGGGACTTGTTGAAACCGTACCCGGCAAACTTCTGGATCAACTCGTAGAGCCGCTCGGCCTTCTTTTCCGGAATCTTGTGTTTCTTGGCGCCCTCCAAGAACTTGACGCGGAGCTTCTCCATTTCCTCCGGTTTCTTCTTCCCCATAGCGCGACGCAGGATGTCGGCCAACCCGAGGGAGAAGCCGGCCATCTTGTTGGCGATGGCCATGACCTGCTCTTGATACACGATCACGCCATAGGTGTCCTTGAGAATCGGTTCGAGTTCCGGCACCTCGTAGGTGATGGGGATCTTCCCCTGCTTGCGCTTGATGAAGTCGGGGATGAGGTCCATCGGCCCCGGGCGATAGAGC
>JBQTHT010000198.1:0-4586 GCA_052389595.1 Nitrospiraceae bacterium | reverse complement strand
CGCGATTCACCCGAACCAGTCGACCTCCTTTCCTTGATTTTCTTTCTTGGCCTCTGTAGGTGCCTCAAGAACGGTCGGTGGGTCTTCGAGCACCTGGCGCACCAACCTTATGAGGGCTTGGTGGTCGAACGGCTTTTGTAAAAACGGCAGATTGCCAGGAGAGATGCCATGGCTTGCCAGTTCTTTGTCCGGATTGCCCGACATGAGGATGATGCGGAGGTCTTTTCTAATGGCGGCGGCGCGGATTGCTAAGTCATGGCCATGAACGTGAGGGAACTGGCCCGCGTCTGTAGCCAGCCGAAAGGCCGGAGGGGAAAGAACCAGATCGGTCAGGAGGAGATGGATTGGCTCCTCGTAGTTTGTGCAGATGCTCAATGCCTCCGGGCTGCCCTGTGCTTGGAGAACCTGAAATCCTTCCAACCTGAGCATATCGCTGCAGAGGCGCACGATGCTCGGATCATCGTCCACAACGAGGATAGTCTGTAATTCAGTCGGTGGCGTCGAAGGAGCTGATTGTGACATGGATTGCTCCTCTTAACGAGACCTTAGGATATCCGGTAGCATTCTAATCGGTTGACCAAGAATCAGCTAAGGAATCAGGGAATCCTGCACGAAGGCTAGCTAACCCACCGGCCTTGTCTCGATACCATAATGGATACCAGAAATAACCTAAATAGATCTGTCAGCCCACCTCGATCACTGCTTGCTTTTTTATTCGGCATTGTGTACAAAGCCCCCAATATTTTGTGATCCGCATCATCTTACCTACTTCCGGCGTTGTCTGGTGGCGCCTTGAAAATAGGAGGACCGCATGGCGAATGAGAATTTGAACTGGACCGTGCAGCAGTTGCACCCGAAGCGTGAAAACCGCACGGCCCACATGCGATCCATCGACTACGAAGTGGTTGGAAAGGCTTCACAACAATCGCCGGCCAAGAACGGTTTTCGATCGAAAGGAAAGGCGCTATCGATTAATCGCAGTGCCGGCGGGATGCTCTTGATGATGGAGGGCTCACCACAAGTTCGACAACAGTTTCAGGTGGAAGAAGATTCCCCTTCTCAGGCTCGCGCCGCGCGCGCGGAAGTCCGATGGATCAAGTCGGTTCCCCTACCGCCCAAGTCCAATCTTCATTTCGTTGGAATCAAGTTCCTCCCCAAATCGTAGTCTCTGGAGCTCAGAAAACGGCTGTGTGGTGGTTCTAGCGGTGGTTTTCTGTCGACTGAAGTTCTGCTTGTCCAATCGCCTGGGTCGTGGGCATTCCCTGAGGAGACTTGGGGGGAGAAACCGTATGCACCATATTGCTTTGACCTTCTGCGCAAATTCCATCGCGACTGGCTGCTCCGGGTGGTCTCAGTCCCCAAGCCGTGGCTAACGCATGGCAAGCCAAGCGATTGAGCCCTTCATCGAGATGCGGAAACCGTTCCCCATATCGAGCCTTGCCGCTCCAATGAATTTCTCCCGTCTCGACATCGACCGCACGAATCGTCATTGATCCCGAATGCACCGTCTGCTTTTCCGGAAGACCGCCATCAAACACCGTGACCTCCATTGAGGCAATGTCCGTATCGACAAAAATCACCTGGCGGGCTCCGACAAGCCGACCAATGCGCAGGACATCAGAATCCTGGTATTGGTAACTGGTCATCACGATTCTCTGCTCACCGGCCACCTGTAAAAGCTTTGTCTGATCGACGATGGTGTATCCTCTTTTGAGCAGCCATGTGGTCACATTTTGAACCGCATTGGACCGGGACCCCCACACGACGGCACGGGTGTAGGGCGACGGAAGCATCAAGTGAAAGCCGTCAGTTTGTGGCGTGGGAGGGATGACATAAGACTTACAGCCAAAAGTCATTTCAAGACAAATCAGGGCCCCTAACCCTACAGCCCCTATGGCGAACCCCCTCCGTTGTCTACTCGATGTCATAGGACGCCTCATAGTAGGTGTTCTGTACAGTACGTTTAGGCAGACAGCATACACAATACCTCTTTGGTAGCATCTCATCTCTCCTCTATCGAAGGGTGGTTTGAACATCCTAAGTTGCCCAAACCAAGGTGTGTTTCTTAGAAGGCAAGTTAGTGAAGTGAAGTCGTGAAACCAATAAAGAAGGCTGATACGGTGGCTGGGACAAATTTAGCCGGTCGGCGCGGGCGTATCAGGGGGGTTGGAAGTCCACCCTCCTCCGAGAGCTTTGAACAGACCGATCATGTCGGAAAGGCGAGCGCGTTCGGTTTGAACCAGTTGCGTCTCCGCGGCCAGAACAGTGCGCTGGGCATCGAGCACATCAAGATAGGTCACTAGACCCTTCCGATAACGCACCTCAGCCAGCGTGACGGCGGTTTGTGCCGCCTCAACTTGTGCATGCTGACTTTTCAGTTGCTCGGTTCTCGATCGAATCGACACAAGAAGGTCGGCCACTTCCCGGAAGGCGACCAGGATCGTCTGCTGGTAGCTCTCCAGCATTTGTTCGTAGCGCGATTCCGTGGCATCGAGGCGAGCGACGTTGGTGCCACCCAGGAAAATGGGAAGGGTAACCGACGGTCCAATGCTGTAGGTGCGGCTTCCGGCTGTGAACCAATTGGAAAACTCGACGGTCTGCAATCCCCCTTGCCCCGTGATGGAAATCGACGGGAAAAAGAGCGCGCGGGCTTCTCCGATTCGCGCGTTGGCCGCCATGAGGGTCCCTTCCGCTTGCAGAATATCCGGTCGTCGTTCGAGCAACTGTGATGGAAGGCCGACGGGGATTTCCGGCTGCGCAACCACGGATCGGAGAGGCTTCGTGTCGAGTTGCAGCGACCCTGGCTGGGAGCCGACCAGGACTTCGAGGTGATGCACTTCCACGGTTCGGAGACGTGTGATTTCCGGAATCTGTCCGGCGCTTTCCGCGACCAACACTTCTGCCCGCTTGACGTCCAATTCCGACGCGAGCCCGACCGACGCGCGGGTATGGATAATTTCAAACGACTCCTGCCGCACCGCGAGATTATGTTGGGCAATTCTGATCTGTTCGTCCAGTTCGCGCACGCGGAAATAGGCCTGTCCGACGTCCCCCACGAGGGCCAAAGCCACGGCTCGGGCATCCTGTCCAATCGCGTCGGCTTCAGCTGAAGCGGCTTCCATGCCGCGGCGGATGCGGCCCCACAAATCCAATTCCCATCGCAGGTCGGCCGCGCCGTTCCAGAGGTCGAACCCGGTCCCCGGCGTGGCGAAGGTTTGTGGAGTGGCACTGCCTTGAGCCAGAGCCAATCCTGCCAAGGTGTTCTTCGAGATTTCTATCCGCGAGTAACTGCCCTGGAGATTGACCTGCGGATAGAGCCCGGCGCTTGCACTGAGTACTGTCGCACGTCCTTCCAATACCCGAAGGGCTGCCCGTCGCACGTCATGGTTATGTTCCAACGCCCGTTCGATCAGCCCGCTGAGTTCTTCATTTCGAAAAGCTTGCCACCAATTGGCCTCCGGCAATTTCTGCGTGGACACGGATAGACCCGTTGCCAAATTGTCCCAATTAGCTGGGACAGCCACCACCGGCCGTTGATAGGTCTGTCCTTGCAGACAACCGGAAAGGACCATCGCCGCTCCCAGGAAGACGATCGCCGCACTAGTCGGATGATAGCTCTTCATCGATTTACCCTTGCTGTGCGGCCGAACCCCGCAAGTTTGCGTCCGGCATTGGCACGCCGTCGCGCTTGATGAACACGTCGAGCTGCTGGCCAGCGTAGACCGGAAAGGCCGGCCGGTCGAAGCGGTAAATGATCTGCAACACGCGCGTATCCACCCGCTCTGAGTTATCCCCTGTGAGCGATTTCTTCGGCACGACGTACGGTTCGATTCTGACGAAGGAGAGGGGAATCGCCTGTGTCGTGCTGCCCTTGAGATAGGCGACGGCCGGTGCGTGAAGAGGAACCAGCGGCGCATTGACTTCGTCGACGTCGGCCCTGACTTGAAGTCGTTGGGTGTCGCCAAGCAGGATCAGAGGTTCCGTCGATCCTGTGGTCAGCGCGTATTCCCCGGTCCGTACGTTGACTTGAAGGATCGTTCCGGTGCGGGGAGCGCGAACCGTCAGGCGATCGAGAAGCATTTTGGTTTCATCCCGCTGCGCGATGGCTTGCTTGTGATTCGCTTCAAAACGGGTCAACGCTCGCTTGGCCATTTCAAGCGCATACCACGTCCGTTTGAGATCATCCTCGCTCACCGCACGGCGGTCGTGCACGGCCTGTAACCGTTTCAGTTGCGTGTCCACGTCACCGATTCGGTACTTCTGTTCTTCGATCTGCGCCGCTAACGGAGGAATGGCGGCTTCCCGCGTGCCGAGTTGAGCGCGCAGTTCACGATCATCCAGCTGCAAGAGGGGATCGCTTTCCTTGACCTGATCTCCGACTGCGACGAAGATTTTGATGATCAGCCCTGCCGCGGGCGGACCGATCCGCACATTCTCATTGATGGACTCGATGAGGCCTGCCGCGGCGACGGTGGCCTCAAACGGACTCTGGGGAGGAGGGACCACCGGCGTGGGCATGGGTTCTTTCTTGGACGCCGCCATCAGTGTCCACGTAGTGAAGATGATGCCCACGACGGCGAACCAGA
>JBQTHT010000197.1:0-32835 GCA_052389595.1 Nitrospiraceae bacterium | reverse complement strand
GAGATCTCCGGATCGGGGTTGGCCATGGCAAAGACAATGCGATCCTTGGCCATCAGATCCAAATCCTCCGCCTGGAGGATATTTCCGACCGACAACCCGATAAAGACGTCCGCCCCCTTCAGCGCGTCTCGAAGAGTGCCGAAGGGTTGCTGCGGACGCATGCACGCGCTCAAATCCGTCCGACAGGCGCGCAACTGTTCCGGTTCCCCTGCCAGCACAATGCCTTGCGGTTCGCATCCGAACAAGTGCGAGGCGCCGGCGGCGAGCAACATGCGGCAACAAGCCGTGCCGGCGGCGCCGAGCCCGTTGACCACTATCCGTATGTCGCTCAGAGACTTGTGAGTGACTTTGAGCGCGTTTACCAGCGCGGCAAGAAGGACGACGGCGGTGCCGTGTTGGTCATCATGCATAACGGGGATATCGAGCGAAGCTTTCAAACGGCGTTCGATATCGAAACAGCGAGGTGCGCTGATGTCTTCTAGATTGATCGCCCCAAAACCTGGAGCGATGCCCTGAACGACGCGAACGATCTCATCAGTGTCCTGTGTGCCGAGACAAATCGGCCATGCATCGATCCCGGCAAACTCTTTAAAAAGCATCACCTTCCCTTCCATGACCGGGAGCGCGGCTTCAGGGCCCAGATTCCCCAATCCCAGGACGGCCGATCCATCGGTGACCACCGCCACGCTGTTGCTCTTGCTGGTGAACGCATAGGCCTTGGCGCGGTCTTTCGCGATCGCCTGTGAAACGCGCCCGACACCTGGTGTATAGACCATCGACAGAATATTTCTGGTGCTCAACGGCAATTTGCTTTGCACGCGAATCTTGCCGCCCAGGTGTAAAAGAAAAATCCGATCGGATGCCGAGAGGACCTGCACATCTGGAATCGCCCCCAAGCGGCCCAGGACGCGTTCGCCGTGCGCCTCATTCTGGACATCGAATGTCACATCGCGGACCATTCGATCTGCGCTGGCGGACACGATGTCCACCGCGCCAAGATTCGCTCCTTCCTCGGCCAGGGTAGACGCAACTTTGGCGAACATGCCAGGTTTGTTGCCCAGTTCAAGGCGAACCGTGAGCCGATAATTGGAATAGGGACCGATGTCGTTCATGGCTCCCAGGAAGATGAATTCACTACTGACACCTTACCACAGTCCGCGGCTATTTCCAGATTCAACCAACTGTTGAGATTTGTATCAGACAAGACAAGAAACGCAGCATAAATCCTGTTTTGTGTTGCGCGTCCCTTCAGGGTACAATGTTTGTTGACAATGACGGGCCGGTTCGATTACGTTACCCCCTCATATCTGAGAGTGAGCGCGGCAATCAAATCCAAGATTGAAAGGAGGTGAACATCTATGAAACGGACGCTGTTGAGCTTATTGGCAGTCGCAGTCCTGGTCGCATTCAGCGCGCCTTCCTTCGCCGGTGAAGAGAAAAAGGATAAGAAGGAGGAGAAGAAAGGCGGTCATGTCACGATTTTCGCTGATGACATGAAAAAGGACGAGAAGAAGAAGGACGAGAAAAAGACCAAGTAATTCGGGGCCAATATTTCCTGTAGAGACTCGCCTTCCTTCATCAGTGTGGCCCGCACTCAGTTCCTTGAGAGAGCGGGCCATTTTTTTTCAGCGTTGACCATCCCGTCGGCCAGGTGTTACCGTGGATTCATGTCCATCGGAAACACGGCTCGTCCGGCGAACCGCCTGGTTCACCAAACCAGTCCCTATCTGCTGCAGCACGCCCACAATCCTGTCGATTGGTATCCCTGGGGTGAGGAGGCGCTTAGCCGTGCCCGTCAATCCAACCGACCGATTCTGTTGTCTATCGGGTACTCCGCCTGCCACTGGTGCCACGTCATGGAGCGGGAATCGTTCGAGGATGAGAAGATAGCGCAGCTCATGAACCAGCACTTTGTCTGTATCAAAGTAGATCGCGAGGAACGCCCGGATTTAGATGAGATTTACATGCAGGCGACGCTGGCTCTCAATCAAGGTCAGGGCGGATGGCCGATGACCGTGTTTCTCACGCCTGAACAGCAACCTATTTTTGCGGGAACCTATTTCCCGCCGACCGATCGCTGGGGACGCCCAGGCTTTGCCACGGTGCTTCAAAAGGTGACCGATTTCTGGAAGAAAGATTCAGAGGGTCTGCGAAACCAGGCTGCTCATCTTACGTCGCGCCTGCAAGATCAATTGCGTGCAGGGACGCCGATGCCGGTCGGTGAAAATGAACTGGATGCGGCGGTCCTGCAGTTTGCGGAAGAATTTGACGCTCGGTACGGCGGCTTCGGCGGAGCGCCCAAATTCCCCCCCGCGACCGGGCTCTCTCTCCTGTTGCGCTGTTACCACCGCACGGGCGATGCGCACACTCTTCGCATGGTCGCGAAGACGCTCGACGGGATGGCAGCCGGCGGGATGCATGACCAAATCGGCGGAGGCTTCGCTCGGTATTCGACGGATGAACGGTGGCTCGTTCCCCACTTCGAGAAGATGCTTTACGACAATGCCCTGCTCGCGCGTGTCTACACCGAAGCCTATCAAGTGACGAGCGACGATCGCTACCGTAGGGTCGTGATTGAAACCCTCGATTACATCCTGCGGGAAATGACCTCCTCCGAGGGGGGATTCTATTCGGCGACCGACGCCGATTCAGAGGGGATCGAAGGCAAGTTTTTCGTGTGGACTCCTGAGGAAGTTCGAGCGGCGGTCGGGTCCGATGAAGACGCCGACCGCGTATGCGCTTACTATGACATCACCGCCGGCGGAAATTGGGAGCGCAAGAATATCCCGCACTGCCCTCGATCGCTTGATGAGGTGGCGAAGGAATTGCGCATCACGCCCGATGAGCTTCAAGAGACGCTTGTTCGCGTGAAGCCGCTGCTGTACGAGGCACGACGCACCCGGATTCCCCCTGGTCTGGATGACAAAATCCTCACGGCTTGGAACGGGCTCATGATGAGCGCGCTGGCGGAAGCCGGGCGGGTATTCGGTGAACGCCGGTACTGTCTGGCGGCTGAACGAGCCGCGGATTTTCTGTTGCGGGCGGTAGTACGAGAGGATGGTGGACTGTTCAGGACCTACCGGGAGGGGAACGCGCATCTCCCCGCCTATTTGGAAGACTATGCGTCGCTCGCCGAAGGACTGGTAGATGTATATGAAGCAGGGGGTGAGGAGCGCTATCTGAAGGATGCGGTTCAACTGGCGCAGCGGCTCATCGCCGACTTTTCCGATGAAGAACAGGGCGGCTTTTTTACGACGGCGAAGACTCACGAGACCCTGATTTTCCGAAGCCGCGAGGGGCCCGATGGGGCCATACCCAGCGGCAATGCGGTAGCGGCCTCGGTGTTGGCCAGGCTCTCGTTCCATTATGATCGAGACGATTTCCGCCAGGCGGCCTCAAACGCCGTTCGGACCTATGGACATCAGATCGCCCGCTATCCCAGAGCGTTCGCAAAGAGTCTATGCGTGGTGGATTTACTGCTTGCCGGTCCTGTTGAGTTGGCCATCGTCGGAAAACCCGGCGAACCGCGACGTACACAACTTGAAAGAGTCGTGAATGGTCAATACATACCCAACCGCATTATCGCCCACCATGATCCGCCAGGCCGGACAAGCGAGCATCCTCTGCTGCTCGGCAAAGAGATGGTTGATGGGAACGCGGCTCTCTATATCTGTCGGAACTTCTCCTGCCGGCGGCCAATTACACATCCCGATTCCGTGGTTGCTGCACTGGCGGATCAGACGTTGACGTTCGCGACAAGCGAGGGGAAGATAAAGTCTTTGAGCGGCGTTCGTGCTGCGGGTTACGCCACGCCTGGAGGAACGGCTCGATATGCGGTTCAGCTGATCAATCGCCCGCCCGAAGACGGCACGTTGACCAACGGCTATACCATGTTTGGATCGACCGGTCTGACCGCCAGCCGATTAGGATTCGGTGGATATCGCGTGGATGCGCAAGAGTCCGAGCATCGCGACGCGCTGAAGAAAGCGCTGCGCGAAGGCTGCAATGTGATCGATACGTCCACCAACTATATGGATGGGGATAGCGAACGCGCCATCGGTGCGGTTCTGGCTGAATTGATCAAGCAGGGTGAACTGGAGCGTGAAGGGGTTATTATTGTTTCAAAGATTGGTTATGTGCAGGGTCAAAATCTCAAGCAGGCTGAGGCGCGAGAGAAGGCCGGCAAGCCATACCCTGAAATGGTGAAGTATGGAGAGGGTATGTGGCATTGTATTCACCCTGAGTTCCTTGCGGATCAGTTGGCCTTGTCTTTAGACCGGCTAGGGTTGAAGACCCTAGACGTCTGTTTGCTTCACAATCCGGAGTATTTTCTTTCGGAGGCCACACATCGCGGAGTGACAGATATCGGACCCCTTCGAGAGCAGTTCTACACCAGGCTGGAAACCGCGTTTCAATTTTTTGAGACGCAAGTCGCCGCCGGGCGGCTTCGTTATTACGGCGTGTCGTCCAATACGTCTACGTCCTCGCCGGAAGAGGTGGAGGCCACATCGTTGGCCCAGATGCTGGGGGCGGCCAGAACCGCGGCACTCAACGTCGGCAGCAGCGCGCATCATTTTAACGTTGTTCAATGCCCCATGAATCTCTATGAGTCAGGCGCCCTGCTGGCGCCCAATACCGGTCCGGATAATCGGCTAACCCTTCTGCAGTCGGCGCAGCAAGAAGGCATTGCGGTACTCGTCAATCGTCCATTGAATGCCATGCCTGGGACGACGGGAGGCATGCTGCGCTTGGCCGATGTTCAGGTCGAGGAACTTGCTGTAGCGTTCGAATCGCAACAGAAAAAAGTGAGGGAGCTGGAACAGGAATATCGACAGGACATCGCCCCGCAGGTCCAACATATCGGTCAAGGTCCTGCGCCCAGCGACTACTTCAATTGGGCCGAGGAGTTGGCCGGCGTGCGTCCAAGGGTCCAGGGGCTCGAACATTGGGAGCAGATCGAGCAACAGATGATTGCGCCGCACGTGAATCAGGTCCTTCGGGTCTTGGGCAGTCAGCTCAGCGGAGTGGTGACGGAGCGATGGGAGGCCTGGCGAGAACGGTATGTGCCCGAGCTCTTGACGTTGCTTCGAATCCTGCACCGGGACGCTGCAGAGCGAAGCCGAATCACAGTTGGGGCCATCACGAGCAGAATCGATCCCTTGCTGTGTGAATCTCGACGTAAGGAATCTCTGTCACGAAAGGCTCTCTGGATCCTCACGAGCACGCCCGGAGTGACCTGTGTCCTCAATGGCATGCGAACTACAGCCTACGTGCAGGATTCGTTAGGAGTTCTTCATTGGCCGGCAGCGGATCAGGTCGAGCGCGTCTATGAAGCGGTACGATCGGCGAACTGGCAGTCCCCTACTTATCGAGCTGGTCCTAATTAACACACACTTAACACTTTCTTCACGACTTGGTTTCCAGGCGAATTTAAATCTCTGAAATATGGTCCTACGATTGCCAAGGAGTTTCCAATGAATCGACGGAGGAGATGGCTTGTTCGTGCAAGTGTCTCATGCATACTTGTTCTTGCGATCAGTGGTTGTGCAAGCCGATCAACGACCAGTGGAGGAGATAAAATGGGCGGCCAGCCCCTTCCCGAAGAACGGGTTGCCGCTGCTCCCTTGCCCGAAATCCTGCCCCTCGAAACTCCGAGTTCATCCTCGCGCTTTTCCGAACGGTTGTCGAACCGGTCGCCCGCACCGATATTGTTGGATGCCCTCTTTGACTTTGATCAACATACGCTGAGGCGTGATGCCATCGGTGCGATCGAGTCCAATGCTCGACGGTTGAAGGAAGACGACGCTAAGAGAGTGTTGCTCGAGGGTCGTGGGGATGAAGTCGGTACCTCTTCCTACAACCTCGTGCTCGGTGAGCGACGGGCGCTGGGTGTGAAGCGCTATCTTGAGAACCTCGGGTTCACTGCGTCGGTCATTGAAATCACAAGCTACGGCAAAGATCGCCCGCTCTGTACCCAACACAATCCGGAATGTTGGCAGAAAAACCGAAGCGTACACTTTAGCGTCAAAGAATAGGCCCCAGCGCATTTCCTTCCGGCTCCTACCCCCGTCTCGGTGCTCGTCGCTCGGCAAATCCCCTGCTCCTTGCTGATCCTGCGCATCATTCCCCCAAAAGCGAAGTTTACACAGATTTTACCGGTTGATGACGAACCAAACATACGGTTCGGCTAGAATTTGGGTCTAGATCTGGATCAAATCATGGAAGGTGAAACAGGTCACCATCACTTGGAAAGATGCACGATGAGCCGGCCGACTGACTTCGTACTCGCCCTTAGCAGCGCCCTGTTAGTCGGGGCGCCACTGTCCCATGCCATTACGACTTTGAGGGGAATGCGTGCAGGGGTCATGTACCCGCTGTTGCGACACAGCGCATCTGATGGAAAGCTTACTCTCGATCTTCCGTCAGAGTGTCGGACCGGCGATGATTTCAATTGCGACCAATGAAGACTGTCATAGTATCCATCAAGGAGGTTCTACATGGTGACAGTGAGCCAACTGATGAAACGAGACTTGGCGACGATTGAGGCCGGGACCTCAGTCATCGAGGCGGCCAAACTGATGACGACGAGAAAAATCGGCAGTGTATTCGTCGAGCAGAACGAGCGGATCGTGGGCATCGTGACGGAGCCGGACATTGTCCGCAAGGTCGTGGGTGCCGACCGGGGACCATATTTCATCCCGGTCGAAGATATTATGAGCGCGCCGATCATCGGGATTGATGAACGGCGTCCCATCACGGAAGCCGCCGATATGATGGAGCAGCATCAAACCCGGCATTTAGCTGTGATGAAGTCCGGGGCGATTGTCGGCGTACTGTCCGTCCGCGATCTGCTGCATCCTGTTTCAATCGACGAGTTTTGATGTGATCGGGATTACAAGAGAGGTGGAAGGCGATGTCCCGGATTCCTATCCGGGCAGGAGCTTGTAGCCGACTCCCCGCACCGTCACAATGTATTTGGGCTGCGACGGATCGGTCTCGATCTTGTGCCGTAGCGAATGAATGTGCACATCCAGCGCGTGTTCCTCCAGAGCATAATCCTCTCCCCAGACACGATTCAAAATTTCCTGCCGTGAGAAGGCTCGTTCGGGAGATTCCAGCAGCCGCCTGAGGATTTGAAACTCCTTCGGGGTGAGCTCGACCTCTCGGCCGCGCACGATCACTTCGTGCCGGCCGACATCCATGCGAAGTCCTCCAAGAACAAACACCGTGGCGGGTTTCAAGAGGGTTTCTTGGCGTCTCAGAATCGCGCGAATGCGCGAAACAATTTCGCGATATGTCTGATTGCAAATGATCATATCCGCTCCTCGTTCGAGGTCGGTCAGACACTCTTCCTCGTGGCAGTCCGACCCGGGCGGTTGAAGCGTAATGATGGGCACCTGACGAAACATGGGCTCGGAACGGAGTTGGTCAAATGTTCCCTGCAGTCGGTCCACGGCGATCAAAGATGGAAGTTTCTGCCGCGACTCTGCAATCGCGTCGGATTCGTTACGGGCCACGACGGTGTCATACCCGCTTTCGCCCAATACCTTTTCTAAAAGCTTGGCCAACGAATCATTAGGGGTAATGAGCAAAATGACTTCCTTACTGCTCGCTATCGTCGTGTCCTCAAGCATATGTCGAAAGGGCGGCGATGACCACGCCTCGTTAGGCTTCATCGAAAGAACAGGTAAACGATTGATAATCAGCGGCTACCTATACATCCAACGCATTTCGGGCCCATTGGGGGAGGGTTACAGATACGTTAAATTTTTACCGGCAAGAGGCCCTAGGGGGATGAGCGCTCAAGGGAGCCTGTAATGCGCGGAAGGAAAATTTACACCCGGTTAACACGCCGATGATACAGACGACATATGTCCTGTATTAGGATGTAAGGGATAGCTATGGTTAAACAACTTCTAGGCCGGGAAACGTTGATCCTCTCGCTTGTGAACCGAGAGGAGTGCCTCCAGTTGGAGCAGATCGTGGCCATGCTTCCGGAGCTGAGCTGGAACCAGGTGTTTCAGACCGTCGATGCGTTAAGCCGTCGAGGAAAGATCCGGCTTCGACGTCGCGGCTACGAATACGAACTGGCTCCGATCCGGCACACCGGCCAGTGCCTTTCGTCTCCAATATAACCCTCATAAATTTCTATACACCTCTCCTGTTCTTCGCACCCACGCGATAGCCGAAATGGAGGATCGTGTGTCAGGCACTGTCGAAAATCTGGTTGAGAGACTCACGTCGTCTCCGGAAGCGCCGGCGGGTCTGATCGTAGTAAACTCTTCACTAAAAATGCACGTCAATCGTCCTGGAGCCCACGTGTACCACGCCTGTCGTCAAGCATTGGACATGCTCATCGAGGAGATACGGCAAACTCTAGTCATTCGTGCGCATGTCGGCAATCAGATGATGGTGGAGGTCGAACGGATGGTCACGTCGTCTGCGGGGAAGTGGCGCGTGCGCGCCTATGGGTTGCCCTCCTCCCTAGGTTTACATCGATCACGCGTTGTACTTGTGATCGACTAAACGTCCTGAAAAATCATCCCCTTCACCGGTAGTGTCATATCCGCGGCTTCTTCGATTTAACACGTCGGTAACATTTATTTAAGATAATCGAAACATTAGTGTCCTAGGGTCACCATCCCTGAGACACGATCATGCGCATTGTGAGGGTGCGTTTGTGGCAAATGAATCAACCACCAGCGCTCGTCCGGGCATGGCTATGGCAGAGGGACCACCCTCTATGGTAGAAGGCTGGATCATCGCCGCCTAATGTCTTCGGCATCCCTCTGAACAATCGTTATGGCGAAACTAGCCATTCTCGACATCGGCACGAACTCCATTCACATGGTGTTGGCTGAGGTCGAGTCTGACTTTTCGTACAAGATTCTCGACCGATTCAAGGACATGACACGCCTCGGTGACGGCGCCTTCTCGTCCCGCCGGTTGTCGGACGAGGCAATGGCGAGGGGGTTGGAGGTCATCCGCACGTTGGTGACCCTGGCGCGGAACAAGGGCTACGATCGGATTGAGACGGTGGCGACCAGCGCGGTGCGTGAAGCAAAAAATGGAGGGGAATTCGTCGAGGCAGTCGCACATCAGACAGGGCTAACAGTCAAGGTGATCACGGGCACTGAAGAAGCGCGGCTGATATTCCTGGGCGTCAGGAACAGTATGGCTCTTTCAGACCGCCCCACCTTGGTCGTGGATGTCGGAGGCGGATCGGTCGAATTGATGGTCGGAAATCGGCAGGACCTGCTCCATGGAAAAAGCTTAAAGTTAGGCGCCATCCGTCTGAAAGATTTGTATCTGACCAAGATGCCTCCAACCAGACAGATGCTCAAACATATTCGGCAGGTGATCACCGAGGGGTTGGCGACGACGTTGCAGAAATTCCCGATGAAGTCTCTCGATCGCGTGGTAGCCACATCGGGGATGGCGACCAATCTGGCCGAGGTCATCCATATCCGACGCACAGGCCGGCCCATCCGGCAGCTCAATCTCGCCACGATCACAGTCAAAGAAATCCGCGCCGTCGAAAGCCGGCTGGCCAAAGCATCGGTCAAAGCCCGTCTGGCCATCCCCGGCTTGGACCCCAAGCGGGTCGATACCTTGTTTCCGGCTTCGATGGTGCTTCGGATCCTGCTGGAACTGGTCAAGAAGGACGAGGTAACGCTCTGCGACAAGGCGATCCGAGAAGGTCTGATCTACGATTTCATCACGCGCCATCGGGAAGGCATCAAGACCGAGCAAGAAATTCCCAACGTTCGCAAGCGCAATGTGATTTCGCTCGCCCGCCGCTGTCGTGTGCCGGAAGGTCACTCGCAACATGTCGCCCATTTAGCGACTCGGTTGTTCGATCAAACCAAACGACTGCATGGATTGGGACAGCGGGAACGGGAATGGCTCGAGTATGCCGCCTGGCTGCATGACGTCGGGTATGTGATCAATCCAAGGCAGCATCATAAGCACGCCTATTACCTGATCAAGCACAGTGAGTTGTCCGGATTGACGGCCGAGGAAATCGAAATCATTGCGAACCTGGCACGGTATCATCGCCGCGCGCTGCCGAGCAAAAAACATGCGACGCTCGAGGCGATGCCGACAGGACATCGGCGAGTGGTGACGATGTTGGCGGCGCTGCTGCGTTTGGCGGACGCCCTGGATCGCACCCATTTCGCAGTGATTCACACGGTCGATGTGAAAGTGGGGTCGGTGGTCACGATGGTCCTTCACGTCACCGGCGACGCAGAGCTGGAGCTGTGGGCCGCCCGCCAGCGGGCGGATCTGTTCGAGCGAGTGTATCGCCGGCGTGTGCAACTCGTGGTCGTTCCACCGGAAGGAGATGTGGCATGACAAGTCCGCTACTTGATAGCCATCCCCCCCACCCCTACCCCGGCAAACTGATTATTGTCGAGGGGCTTGATGGGTCGGGGAAAAGCACCCAACTGCTTCTTCTACAGAAATGGTTGGAATCCAAGGGCTACAATGTGTTCTTCACCGAGTGGAACTCCTCGGATCTTGTACGCGAAACGACCAAGCGCGGGAAGAAAACCAAGACCCTCACGCCGACGACATTCAGCTTGCTCCACGCCACGGACTTTGCGAACAGGCTGTATCATGAAATTATGCCGCCCTTGAAGGCCGGCATGCTGGTGCTGGCCGATCGCTATATGTACACCGCGTTTGCCCGCGATGTGGTGCGGGGCGTGTCCCCTGCCTGGGTGAGAAAATTGTACAGTTTTGCCATCTGCCCCGATCTGGCGTTTTATTTCCGGGTGCCGATCGATGTGGCGATCGATCGCCTTCTGGGCGGGACGAGGGCGCAACTCAAGTATTATGAGGCCGGCATGGATATGGGGCTCAGTCCCGACGTCGCGGAAAGCTTCAGGATCTTTCAGTCTCGTATCTTGGCCGAGTATGAAAAGATTGTGAAGGAGTTCGGACTGACTACCATGGATGCGACCCAAGAAATCGAGCCGCAGCAAAATGCAATGCGCCAAGTCGTGGCGAAAGCGCTGGAGGACTACAAGCCAAAGCGAGGCACGCATGGGAGACGGACGTTATTTTGGCGACGGTTTGACGAACCTAAATCCGAGTGATCTGAAAGGCAAGCTGATTGCGATCGAAGGCACCGACGGCGTCGGCCGGTCGACCCATCTCGAGTTGCTGCAGGAATGGCTGGAGGTGCAAGGCTATGGGGTCGTCACAACCGGCTGGACACGGTCGAGTCTCATGTCCAAAACGATCGAAGTAGCCAAACAAGGAAACATCGTCGATCGCTGGTCTTTCAGTTTGCTTTATGCGACCGACTTCGCCGACCGCTTGGAACATCAAATTATTCCGGCCTTGCGCTCCGGATTTATCGTGCTGGCTGATCGGTATATCTATACGGCATTTGCCAGGGACTTCGTCCGGAGCGGCGACCGGGATTGGATTCGAGATGTGTTTGGGTTTGCTCTTGTTCCCGACCTCGTGTGTTACTTGAGAATCGATGTGGATACATTGGCGCTTCGGGTGATTGAGAGCAAGGGAATGAATTATTGGGAATCAGGGATGGATCTTCGGCTCAGCGGAGACCTCTATGACAGCTTTAAGAAATACCAGGGGTTGCTGATCGAAGAATTCGACAAAATGGCCGAAGAGTTTCATTTCGAAGTCATCGATGCGAGGGAGCCCCCTGATGATATCCAGGACGAATTGCGGACGAAGATCTTCTCATTGCTGACGCGGCCACAACAACGACCCTCGTCCCAAAACTCCGCGATCGTCGAGGCGGAGCCGAGCGGCGCATCATCCTAAGCGGATTATTTTTTCCGGAGGCTCCGCAATTGACCGGGCGTCAGCCACCAATGAAGGACGCCTTCCGCTGCCTTGGGCGAGTCCTCGAAATAGATAGAGCAGGCGCCGGCTTTCTTCAGGGAAAGACCGGGGGCCGATTTGCCGAAAAGCATCAGTCCCGCGACATCTCCGAGATGCGGTTCATGGCCGACACACACGACACAGGCTTCCGGAGGAAGCGTATGGAGGAGCGAAACGAGCTTGTCCGGATGAGCATCGGGAACGAGTTCATCGCACAAGCGGATTGGCACCCGGGCCTGGAGCGACTCTTGAAGAATTTTGGCCGTGTCCTGTGCGCGAGTCAACGGACTCGACAGTATGTGAGTCGGTGCGATGTCGAGCCGCAACAGGCCTCCCACTCCTTGCTTGGTCTTAGCGGCGCCCTTCTCCGAGAGGGGACGGTCGGGTTCCTCCCCCGTCCATTCAACCCGATCAATTGCGATGCCGTGCCTGAACAGAATACATTCCATCATGAACCTCTTTTCGACGACCTTAGCATAGTGGGGTAGGTCATGTCAGGGGGTGGCAATGACCAAGACACTCACACGGCGACCAGAGTTAACCTTAATGTAACGAACCTGTGATATCGATGAAACCCGGGTTTTCTAGATATGGACATATGGATTGAGCGGTATCACGGTAACAAGGGAGCGTGGTGCGGTGGACAACAGGTCGTCGTTGTGGCGCCGTAACGAAGTGCTGGTGTTTACAGTGGGTATCGATACGCGTGCGACGTAGTGTTATGGACAATCAAGGAGAAAGAATGATGCGAGGATCGTACTACTTACTGGCCCTGGCGCTTGGTGCAACTGTCTTCTGCACGGGGCCGTCGCAGGCTATGGCCCAGTTGAAACCTGATTTAGACCCAAAGATTCCAGACTATATACCTGTCAGTGGCGTTGAAGGACGGCTTTCTATTTTGGGCTCTGAAACAATGAAGCCTCTCACTGAGTTGTGGGCAAGTGAACTCAAAAGGCTGTATTCCGGGCTGACGATCGATGTCCAGGGCCAAGGGTCTCAGACAGGACTTCGCGCCCTACTTGAGGGGAAGGCGAACGTTGCAGCAATGTCCCGTCGGATGACCGCACAAGAGATCGGCGATTTTATGAATCAATACGGGTACGAACCAACTGAAGTGCCGGTCGCGACGGACGCTCTGGCGGTGTTTGTCCATCGAGACAATCCCATTACCGGCATATCGTTGCCGGAACTCGACGCCGTATTTTCTCTAGAACGGCGGCGAGGACACAAGAGCATCGAGCGCTGGGGACAACTTGGCTTGAATGGCGATTGGGCCACTGCTTCGGTCACACTCTATGGGCGCGATGAACTCTCCGGAACAGCGGTCTTCTTTCGAGAACACGTCTCCCAGGGGGCGGATTTCAAGCCATCTCTCAAGAAAAGCGCCGGGGCTGCGTCCACTATCGTGGATGTCATGAAGGATCGTTTCGGAATCGGATTTAGCGGGATCGGCTATCGAACCTCTACAGTCAAACCGGTTCCTCTGGCGGGGGTCAAAGGCGGTCGATTCGTGGAGCCTACATTTCAAACCGTCATGGATGGCTCGTACCCGCTGCGCCGAACTCTGTATTTCTATGTCAACAAGCAGCCCAAGGTTCCTATACCGCCGGCAGTGGCGGAATTTGTGAAATATGCGTTAAGTGCGCAGGGGCAAGAAGTGGTCTTGAAACAGGGGTACTTTCCATTATCCACGGTTGAGCTGGCTCGACATGCGGCACAGTGGTCCGCATCGCTGAAAGCGGCCTCGACAGGTTCGACTATCCTGCGAGATTAGCACAGGCCTCGGAACACCCAGCATGTCCTCACCTTCCACGTCCCGGCCGTTCTACGGTTGATCCCTTTCGCAGGAGACCCGCCATGGGAGTAGTTGGACCACGCCTACCCAGCATGGTCTCTTCGCTTGCACTAGGGATGTGCGTCGCCTGCAGCACCCCAGAATTTACGACGACCACCATTTATGAGAGTCCGCAGGCGTTTGTCCGTCTGGAACTGGATCGAACTCTCAAGTCCGGGGAGGGACATAGCCATCCAATCCAGGTCACAGCAGATCAAATGGCTGCCGTATTGGCTGGCGTGCGGGTTGACGAACCTGTCGCCAAGATTCCCGTCCTGGACGAGATCAGTAAGCAACGGTATCATCCTGCGTTCAACGAGTCGGACATTCAAGTATTCGCTCCTCTCCTGGCCCATGCCTTAGGCATGGCAACACCGGAGGAGGTGATCACGTTCTATCGGACCCGCGATCTGTCCGCAATCCGTCGCGAGGTCACCTCAGGAGGGTTATTCGTACAAGGTGAGCAACTGCATTTCATTTTGAGCAACTATCGTTCTCCCACCCACTTTATAGCTGATATCGGTGTGGCCGAAACGACCGACGACCGGATGACTCCGATGAAACCCCTGGCTCCTCAGAAGGGAAGGCTGGGATTTGAACCTCAAGAGGCACATGTATCCTCCGTCCCCGCAGGAGTCCGGCGGGTGTTCTACTGGGATCAGAGGGAAATCATTATCCTCTTTCGCAAGCTCACGCCAAGACCGCTCTTCCCGTCCCCTGCTCCCCCAGCGAACTGAGACGCGGCTTTCCTGATTACGGAGAGCCTCTCCGAGCAGCTAGAAACTCCATTGCAATTGAAATCGAAGAAGGTTACCGGTCTGGAGTTGATACGGCGTTTGCGTGCATGGAATGCCTGAAAAATTAGGACTTAGACAGGTAACCGGAATGGTGTCCGCTTCCGCGGAAGTGCGTTGCGTCCAGGTGTACATGACGGTAAGTTCAACGTTTTTGCTGAATTGGTATTCCAACCCGACTTCCGTTTCCCGAACAGTGTGGCGCGGAGCATTATCCTCATGCTTTTTTCCCCCATAATATTCTTGATGGCGAATGAAGGGAAAGATGTTGAGGCACCAGGTATCGCACTTATAGTTATAGAAAAGCTGTAGATAGCCGCCACGTAGACTGCCCGTCACAATTTCCGTGCGAGCCGCATTCAATTCCGGTCCTCGTCCGACGGTGTATTCTCCTTGAAGTCCGAACGGCTGTGGATACAGGACAAAGTGCCAGGCGACCCGCTCGTCCACATAATTCCCATTATTCCTGACTAGCGGAGACACGGCCGCGTTCTGAGCAGGAGTCGCGTTCGACGGATTGCGAGGCATGACCGGAGCGGTCGAAACTACAAATTGACCTGTATAGGCGTCCATACCGACTTCAAGTATTTGTCCGTTCGCAAACTCATGCGGATACATAGAATGGAATACCACATGCTTGTTGCCATTGCGGTCTGATCGATTCGCGGTCTGTCCGTTATAGACACCGATACCGAGCATGCCGTAGTCGCCGGAGCCTTTCAGGCCGCTTTCAACGAGCCGCCTGAAACGTTCGCGTACAGAGGTCGGCGCGTAATACAAAAACACCCCTAGGTCTCGCTCGTTTGCCGCTGCGCTATTGATGGCGTCATCTCGATCCAGGCCTAAGCGGTTTTGGCTGGATTGCATGTTTTCGAAGCCAAATGGAACTTTAGACTGGCCTGCCCGGATACGCCATTCCTTGTTCTCCGTGAGAAATAGATCCGCATACCAGTCTCGAATCTGAGCGACGTTCTCGGCGCCGCCGACGGCAGAGGCAAATTCCGGCTGGAGGTATACGAAGACCCGATCATGCGGCTGGCCACTGATAATGACCCGCGCGCGTCTGAGGGAGAAGGCATTGTCCCCAATTGCCCGATCTCCCTGCTCATTGATCAAAAAGGGATTATTGATGTTCTTGTTGTAGCGAAATTGGGCGTACCCGCGGATGCTGATCTTTTCATACCAGCGTTCGCTGACCGGCGCGTCCCCTACACCGCGACTCTCTTCTAAAGCCTTGCCTTGGCGTTTCTCTTCTTCGGCTTTGAGCTGCACCCATTCATCGATAGTAATTTCTTTTTTCTGGAGCAGCAGATCCTCCAGTTGCCCGGCCCACGCTGAACCGCTTCCTACAACCAATCCGCATGCGAGTCCGTAAATTAGCCATCCCCACGACGAACAAGGTGATTTCATTCAGCCTCCGGCACTGATTGGACCATCGGTCGATATGCCGGTGCTGAAGATAGGGAATGCGGATTACAGGCGGATTAAGACAGTGTAGACAGTAAGTTAACTTCCCCGACAGGTGAGTCAGCACGTTCGAGGCGCGAATCACCCATCAGGAAAGTGCGTAGAACAATGATAAAGAGAGGGGTCGGGAAGGGGGAGAGAAGGAGAGGGGAGGGACAGGCACTATCGACGTATCAACTGGTTCCAACTATCGAGCACATGGCTGACCCACGAGCCGTGTGTTGCCGGTCGTCTGTTCACGGATGGTTTCTTGCCGTTCTGAGACCGCTTGAAGCCGAGCCGGTTAAGCCGATCAGTCACGTCGCGATACGCAGGGTCTTCTTGACTAATCAGACGATACGCCTCCCGAGCCTCCGAATTCCGACCTTGGGTCTCCAAAGTTCGTCCAAGCATGTATCGCACTTGAATCATTTCGTGCGATGAGGAAGCAGGAGCCTTTAAAGCCTGTTCAAACGCCCCGATCGCATGGTCCAAGCGCCCGCACGTCTTGAGACAGAGACCGATCTGAGCCAGAGCTTTTTGCGCATAGGCGGGGTCGAGCGAAGCGCGTTCAAAATGTTTGATCGCTTCTTTGTGCCGGGCAACCTTCTTCAATGCCAGACCACGCTGAAACTGTTGCGCCACGTCTATGGTTGGACGAGGAGGCTCCGGCTGTCTGGAAACAGCCATCGTTGCAGGAGGCACTGTCACGGGAGGTTCTTTGTGGAAAGCGGCCTGATGCAACGGCGGGACATCTTCCGGCGGCAAGACCGCCGACACGATATTCGGAATCATTTGTTTCCGTTCCGCTTCCTCTTGTTCCTTAGAACAACCAGACAGATCAGGACGTTCGGCAAGAGGAAGAACCCCTCCTTGGCTGCGGTCTTGGGCAGCCTGACTTAATATCTTGATGGTAATCCAGCGGGATTGCTCAGCAAAACCGTAGGCGAGCGCCGTATCGCAGACTTGATTGATAAGCCGCGGCACACCACTGGTAATCCGATAGACCCACTTGCACGCCTCATCAGTGAATAAGAGGTGTGTTCCTCCGGCGACCTGGATGCGGTGACGGATATATTCCTTTGTGTCTTCTTCATCCATCGGGTCCAAGTGGTAATCAACGGCGACGCGCTGAGCCAACTGTTCTGAACGTTTTAGCAAGACCCGCAGCGGCGGTTGTCCCGCGAGGATAATTTGGAGAGTCCGATGCTTTCCGTCATTGGCATTCGAAAGAAGTCGAAGCTCTTCAAGCATGACCGAGCTGAGGTTCTGAGCTTCATCGACGACCAGGAGGACCCGATGTCTGCGCGCGTGTTCCCGGAGAAGAAACTCAGAAAAATCATAAAACAGCTCGACGGAGTCTTTCCCTTTGCCGTTCAGACCAAATACCATCAGGATCCAAGGCATGAGGGACCCCAGAGTCTCCTGGGTATTGGAGAGAACGCCGATGGTGAGATCCTCTTTTGATTGCTCCAAGATCTTATGCAGCAGCGTGGTCTTCCCAGTGCCTGGTTCACCTGTAATGACGATGAAGCCGGCCTGATTTAAAAGTCCGTATTCCAGCACGCTCAGTGCGATCTTGTGTTTGGCTCCGAGATACAGGAAATCGGGATCCGGAAGCAACGAAAACGGTTTTTCGCGAAGTCCGTAATAGAATTCGTACATGCTGTTTTTTTATTGCTCCGGGTCAATAAAGATTATTTGGCTCGATCTTGTCGCATCGTAGTCATTGAGGCGCTCGTCTGTCCGGCCTTATTTAACACAGTTCCGAGGACCGGCGTGGCTCCTTTCACGAGAGCAAGGGCACGTTGGATATCTTGGGTCGTCGTCCGTCCTTCTTCAACTACTAAAAGCAAAGCATCCACATACGGCGAGAAGGCCAACACGTCGGCCGTATGCAAGAGCGGAGGGAGATCGAAGATGACGACCCGAGAAGGATAGCGATGCTTGAATTCGTCAACGAGGCCGATCATTTTGGGCGATGTCAGCGTTTCAGTCGAGTGTTGCATGGGCCTTCCCCCGGGTAGGAGGACGAAACGGCCGATGCCGGGATGGACCAACAGATCTTCGACCGGAACATCGTCCAACAAGTAATCCGCCAGCCCTCGGCAATCCTCCATCCCAAAGGCTTCATGAACACTCGGTCGCCGCAGATCGGCATCGACCAAAAGCACCGTTTGGGTCGTCTCCATAGCCAGGCTGATCGCCAGATTGACCGCGGTCAGGGTCTTCCCCTCCCTCGCTCCTGGACTGGTCACGGCGAGGACGTTCCATTTGTTCTCTCGCAGCCGGTGCATCACTTGGGTGCGAAGAATCTTATAGGCATCCACGAGCGGTCCCTTTTCGAAACCTGCAAGGAGACGCCGTTCGCGTAACACCGGGTCTGAAATTTCCACAGAGCGTGTGCGCGTATAGACAATGGGGGGTGGAACCTGCTGCATCGCAGGGGACAGTATACCTCGTGAAGGAGAGTGCGATGGCCGTTGCTGCTTCTTGAATTGTTCGAGAGCACTTTGAAGACGTTCCATAACGGCAAGCATCCTTCGCGACTAAGTGAGACCTAACTTTCGTAGTGTGCTATACCAAACCACATCGAGTGGCCACCAGTAGAAGTGGCTGAGCAAGACTAGAACCACCACAATTCCTAGGCTTCCCCAACGCATGGTCGTTCGTCGCTTGATCAATCGGCTGAGGTCGGCCTCATTGGGAATATAGGGGATCACAGCCAATGGGAACGCATGAGTCAGTTGGCTGAGCTGTTCAGCAGTGCGGACCGAATGATCTAGGGTTTCGACAGCAGCCCCTCCGCCGATTCCGCCAGCGATGGCCAGTATAATTCCCAGAAATACAATGCCGAGCCGATTTGGTTTTTCCGGTTTTTCAGGCAGATCAGGGGGATCGATCAGGGAGAATCGTTCGCCTTTTCGCTGAATTTCCAAACCCTCAGACACTTGCGCTTCAAGAAGCCTGGATCTAATTTCCTGATACTTCAATGCAGAACCATCGCGGTCACGTGTCAGGTCCAGATAGTTGGGTTCAACCTGCGGGGTCTTTTCGAGACGTCGGGAATATTCTTCTCCGCGCTTTTTCAAGCCGACGCGCGTCGCCTTTAAGGCTTGTAACGAAGCCCGGGTGGAAGAAAGCTGCGCCTGAAGGTTGATGAAAGCCGGATTCTCGGGTTTCACGACAGCCGTTTTCATAGGATGTTCGGCGTGCTGTCGCAGCTCGTGTTCGAGTGAGGCAATCATCTGACGGGATCGGATCACATCCGGATGATCGTTACCGTACCGGTCACGAAGACTAGCGAGATTTCCTCGCTCACCGGAAAGTCGTTTTGCGACTTCCTCTACATTCGCGGAAGAGCCGGTCTCTTTCTCCAGTGCTTCGATCTCTTGCTTCATTTTGATGATGTCCGGATGTTCCGACGACAAATATGAGGCACTACTGGCATATTGCGCGCGTAAGGCCTTAAGTCGCTCGCCAGAGTCTAATATCCGCTCGCCGCTCGCGGCAATGATGGGCGTATTGGGTTTAATGCTCGCTAACTCCCCTTCCAGGTAGCTTTTGCGATCCTCTTGCACGCGAATTTCACGATCGATATCCATCAACTCTCGGTCGGCCTGATTTAGGAGTTGCATGTTCAATTGGGTAAGCTCCGGCAAGGCGCCTTCTGCCTGTTGCTTCACGGTCGCGATCTTTTGTTCGAGCTCTTCGATATGACGACCGAGATTCTGAGCTTCCTGCTTGAGAAACGAAGTCGTTTCTTGTGCATGGCGTTCTCTTGTCCTGAGGTTTTCACCGAGAAAGAGGCTCGTCAGCTCGTTGGCCACTTTCTGGGATAATTCTGGAGACTCGCCGTCATAGGCCAGGGTAAAGGCGATGGTGGCTTGAGTCGGATTCTGGGTCCGCTTGTCTACTACCTTGGCATTGATGACTTCGATATGAATGTCTTTCGCAAAGCGGTCCAAGATTTCCTCGGTCGGGCTCCTTTTGCGAAGTCCGATATACAATCCATACTGCTCGACGATTTTCCATAAAGTGGATCGGGTCATCACCTGTTGCTTAATGGTTTCAATCCGTTGATCGGCATAGGTCGTGATGGCGGAGCGCACTAAGTCGGGCGGAATTTCTTGCTCTTCAATCAAAATAGTCGCTGTTGAACGATAAACAGCCGGCAGCATGAAAGCCACGGTGACGGCGAAGCTAAGGATGATTCCCGCCCCGATCAACATGGGAATCTTCCGCCGATGCAAAATGCCGAGCAGGTCTCGTAAGTCCTTGTCCGTTGGTGCGAGTGATTCTTGAGCCATCCTGTCCTAACTTTCGACCGGCGCAGTTGCTGAATTAGCGAGACATGGAAAGTTTGTGCCCGCTATACGTCGCCATGATAAACGTTGAGTTGCCGACATTGCGTTCGTTAAGACTTTCCACGTCGCGACGCGAATAAGTATATGCAACCTGAAGAGACCACCAGTCCGTAAGCCTCCAGGATAGTTTCGGAGAAGCGGTAACATAGCGGTTCTCAGGAAAAAGGAATGCTGCCGACGTCGTGGCAATTCCCGTCGCCAGATACACACTGGCATCTACGGAGGCAGTGACAGTCTCCGTGATATCCTTGAAGACGGAAAAACCCAAACGGTCTGTCTGGAGAAGAAGGCCGAACCCGCTTGGAAACACGTCCCGACTCGCGTCGATCTGAAATAGCGTATCATAAAATTTCTTGCGCAGGCTGGCGCTAAACACCCATACGGTCTGACTGTCCGTGAGATTGAGTGGCGGGACACGTTGGGTGGTAGAAATAAATCGTGGACCACCTGTCACTGTTCCTGTGAGTGTTTCAGAAAACGCATGGGTCAAGGACAATTGGGCGCCGTAATATTGTGAACGCAGCTGTACGTCCGGAACATGGAAATTTACATACTGCCCCGTTAGCTGGACCTGGTCACTTTCCGTCAATTCATACGAAAAGCCAGCGTTTCCTCCTTGGACCTGATAATCGAAGAGATTCAGTCGCAATCCATCTTCATACTTGGCATCGGAAAACTGATAACCACCCAGGAGCGAAAGCTTTTCGGTTAGCGAATGCGTCCACGTGGGATTGGCTGTCCAAAGATTACGCTGGGTAAAAGCCAGGACAACGCCAGTCTGTGCCAGTTCTCCCATCAGGGTATTGTCCCGCGTGAATCCTCCCTCAAACCCCCAGGTGTCCTGTTCCGACTTATAGCGCATTGACAGCGGGAAAAACGCATTGGTCAAAGCCCTGTTTTGATCACCATAGTATCGAACAAAGTCCGCCATCGCCTTCCCGCTGATTTCTAATTGTTCCGTGGCTCCCGCAAACTTCATTCCTGGGGAAACCCAGTGCCCCAAGACTTCGCCGGGTATGATGCTCAATGTCAAGTTACTGTTGTATTCCCCTTTGACACTGACGGATGGTTCAACCGACCATTCCGCAGCCTGGATTAAATTGCTTGTCAACATCATGAATCCCAGAATAAGGACGATGACGAGCCGTTTATGCGACAGCAGCATGGTTAGTAAGTGCCGCCAGCCGCAAGGGACAGGGCACGTGTTAGCCCTTTCAGGGCACCATCACCACATCGCCCCGTTGCAGAAGTATGTTCTGCTTTAAATCTTTTCCTTTTTGTGCGTCACCATAGCGAAAATGGAAGACCTGTTGCTGTCCGTTGTCACGCCGGATAATTTTGATGTCGTTCTCGGAAGCGAACGGGGTCAGGCCGCCGGCCAAGCTGAGCGCCTGCAACACATCGGTATAGTGCCCAACCAGATATTCGCCGGGCTTGTTGACCCTGCCGAGCACGTAGACTTTGTAACTGAGGACTTTCATCACTGCCACCGAGATATGAGGATTTGGGATATATTTCGTCAAACGTTTGACCATTTCCAATTTAAGTTCTTCTACCGTTTTACCTGCAGCGTTCACGTCTCCGATCAATGGGAAGGAGATCATGCCATCAGGCCGAACCACCACCTCGCGTTTTAAGGCCTCATCTTTCCAAACTGAAATCTCCAATATATCTTCCGGGCCCAGCAGGTAGCCTGAATCAACAGGAGATGACCCGTTGAGCGCCCCCCAAACAGATCCCGCAGGGATCATTGCCGCGATGGTCAAAATAGAGAGGAACAGAAACACAAGGGCCCTATTCGTCAACGCGTGCATATCTTGGTTCCGCATCTGTCAATAACCATCAACCTTTGAGTTCAGCAAGAACGGTTCTGGCGTCCTCAACGCCGGGAAATGCATGCCCGGACGCGACCGCTTTTTCAAGAAACGCTTTGGCTTCCTTGGCATGACCGGCCTTGTGATAGGCGATCCCGAGGTGATAGTTCAACACGGGATGATCCGGGGCTTTGGCGATCGCCTCTTTCATCACCCGCAAGGCCTCGTCGCGATGTCCCATTTAGATGAACCCACCCGAGCGTGTCGAGAAAAAACGGATTCGGGGCCGTCTTCTCAAAATCCCGGCTGAGCGTCAGCGCGCGCTCGAGGCTTTGCGGGTCGCCCTTTTGATCGATCAGCAAAGCCGCCAGATTATTGGCCGCCAGCATCGCGCGCGGGTTCGCTCGGAGAATTGAATCGTATTCCTTAATGGCTTGATCCACCTGGCCGGCGTCCCCCAGACTTGAGGCGAGCAACATGCGAAGTTCTTCGCTCTGGGGGTTCGCTGCGATGGCTTTGGTCAGAATGCTCCGTGCTTCAGCCGTTTGTTTAAGCGAAAACTTCATTGTCGCCAAATTCAGCCAAGGCGTGCTCCACTTTGGCTCCAGCAGAGTAGCCATTTGAAAACTCGTTTCGGCTGCTGATCGATCTCCTTTGAGAAGATGAAGCTCGCCCAAGAGCCCATGCGCGTAGGGATGCTTGGGATTGCGTCTTAGAGTCGCGTCCAGTCGGCTCTGTGCTTGGGCGAGCTTGCCTAGCCGAGTCTCGATTCGCACAAGCGCAAACAAAGGTTCAGCCGCGTCGGGATTGACTGCCAGTGCTCGTTCGAAAGCGGCGATGGCCTTGTCCCAATCTTGGCGGGCTTGATACAGGTATCCTTCGGTTAAATCGGTAACGGCTTGGTTTGCGCCGGCCGCGCGCAACCTCGACATGGTTTGCTCGGTCGCTCCCCAATCACGATCAGCTGCCTGCATGTTCAAGAGGAGACCGAGCGTGCCGAGATTGGTAGGGTCCTGCTTAAAAGCTTCTTCAAGGCGAAGACGAGCTTCCTTGATCCGTCCGGTTGATGAATCAAGGTTGGCCAGCGCCACCTGTACATCGGTGAGACCGGGGTTGAGGGCCAAGGCTCGTTCGAGGTTCTCGCGAGCGAGGTTGGTTTCACCCAGCACCAAGTGAGCCTGGCCCAGCAAGGCATGCGCTTCGGCCGACTCCGGCTGATCTTTCAGAACCGTGCGGAAGGCCTGAGTGGCTTCCTTGCCGTCTCCTCGTGTCATCGCGAGTTTCCCCTGCAGGATCAACGCATCGGCCGATCGCGGATTATCTCTTAGAATTTCATGCAGTTGGCGTTCAGCGTCTGCCTGTTTGCCTTCCGCCAAATCAAGGGCGGCCAATTTCACTTTGGCTTCTAGAGCGACCGGTTTTGATCGATTTTCCTCTTTCACCGCCTCGTAGATTTGCCTCGCCATTGGGAGTTGGCTGCTTCTTTCGTACAGCGCCCCCAACGCGAACTGAATCGTCGTGGCTCGCGGTAGGCTCCGTACGGCGTCGAGCAACGCGGCTTCAGCAGCTTGGACGCCGCGGCGGTTAAGTAGATAATCCGCTAAAGCCAGCCGGCGCTGTGCATTATCAGGATCTGAGCGAATCGCCTCTCTCAGCACGGCTTCAGCCTTGTCATAATCCTTTTGTTGGTCATAAAACCCGGCAAGCCTCATGCGGTGGTCGAACGTCTTTGGCTCGGCTTCTACGATCTGTTTGAAGGTCTGTTCTGCACGCGGGATGTCGCCTACCTTAGAATAGTGCATAGCGAGACTATTCAAGAGGGCAAGGTCTTGCGGATGCCCGTCGATCGCTCGCCGCAGGATCGGTTCGACTTCGTCGAGACGCTGTTGAGCCGAATACAGGGTGACGAGTAACAATGCAGCATCCACCTCAGTGGAATGGTTCTTATAGAGTGCCTCGGCTTGTATCGTGGCCTCATTAAGCTTGCCGTTAATGGCCTGCACGGCGATCTTCAGAGCTTCGGCCTGCGCATGACCGGGCTGTTGCATCAACACCTTATTCGCGGTTTCCAGCACCTTATCCGTTGCGCGGGCCTCAAGGTAAAACTTACCGAGCTTGATGAGCGCCCGGTCATGATCGGGGACCAGCTCGACGACACGTTGATAGTTCGCGAAGGCATTTCGCCAATTCTTTTCTTTCTCTTCTACTTCGGCGAACAGGTAGTAGGCTTCAGGGTCTTTCGGATCGATCTTGAGTACGTTGCGCAACGCCACCCGGGCCTTTGGAAAATTTCCCTGCTGGATGTAATCTTGAGCGCGAGCGCGGTATTTAGCCTTTCGTTCTTCAGGGCCGCCGCAACCGACAGTGATAATCAAGATTGACACGATCAGCAGCAACTGTATCTTGGGGAACTTCATGAGATTCTCCTCTGACTCAAGATGGCTTACCACCACGCCCTGATCCCGAGTCCAAACAATAGCCACAAGGAAACCAGACCCAGCTGGGTCAGCCGTTCAGAAAAGGCATGCAACAATAATTCGAAGGCGAAGAAGAGGACGATCAGCTTAGCCGTCAATAGGCTCAGATTGATGTCGCCCACGCGCATCTCGGGCAAGATGGGAATGATCAGCGCCAAGAACACCATCAGGTAATCGAGGGGCGTCGTCTGAAACCGATGCCCGACGCTAAAGCGAATGGTCAGCATGACCAGCATCGCGAGCAGCATGAAAAAGACATTGAGCAGTGTATGGACGTTCCAGTCGGCCCGAATCGCTGACTGTTCGGTCAGGTACATGACGAAGGTGCTGCCGACATAGAGCCCGCCCCTAACTAGGAGTGGTGCAGCCTTAGGGATACTCAACAGCCCGGTCAGGATGATGCCGAACAAGATTATGGCGGTATACCCCATATCCTCCGGCACGCGCCGAGGCAAAAAGATGCTAAGGACAAGAAACACAGGGACGGTCATGCCTAAAAGGCGGATCGGAGATTTGGTCAGCCACGGTCCCGGAACAATCCGGTTCAGGGAAGTTCCGAACAATAGCTGTTCCCCCGGCCTGTTGACAAACTTGAGATGAAAATGTCCCGCTGCTATGAATAGCGACACGATGGCAACAGCGAGCACGACATAGATGGCAAGCACAATCATGTCCGGCTCCCAGCGTAGAAGGTAGGCCAAGCTAACCATGCCCGCTTGCAGGAAATAGATGATCAGGACAGCCTCGTGATGCGAGAGGCCGGTCGCGAGCAATTTGTGATGGATATGGTTTTGGTCTGCTACGAAGGGAGAACGGCCCTCCTTCAACCGCTGGCAAATCACGCCCAAAGTGTCCAGAATGGGCAAACCTAAAATAAAGGGAATGAGGGCAGGACTGTAAGGGCCACGCGTCGAATCGGTGGAAACAATTGCAAAGATCGCCAAATAAAAGCCGAGGAATTGGCTTCCGGCATCCCCCATAAAGATGCGCGCAGGATAGGTGTTGAACCGCAAGAAGCCGAGTAAGCCTCCGAGTACGGACACCACCATGAGCATGACGATCGTATCTCCGGAAAGATAGGCGAGATAGGCCATTCCCGCGAAACTCAACATGGAGAGCCCTCCGGCAAGCCCATCCAATCCATCGGCCAGATTTATGGCGTTTGTAACACCGACGATCATTACAATCGTCAAGGTGAAACTGAGCCATTCAGGCAAGACACCATCAGGAAGAAGCGGGAGGCTCGTGAGACGAACCCCACCCAGCCATATGACGACACCAGCGGCGACGAGCTGACCGAGGAACTTGATCTTGTAGTTGAGTCCGACTTTGTCGTCCCAGGCGCCGAACGCTAAGATGATGGCTCCCCCTATTAAACTCGACACAAGAATCTCATCCCGCGGAGCCCACACGAGGATTGCGATAAAAGTGCCGGCAGCGAAGGCGAGGCCCCCTACTTTCGCGACCGGCCCCGAATGGACTTTGCGTTCATTGGGCAGATCAAGAAAGTGCAGGCGTCCGGCAGTCGCCATCAACGGCGGAATTAACGCCATGCAGATAATCAACGATCCTACGAAGCTGAAGAACAATGCTCCCGACATGAAACTATTTCCACCTCAATAATAGTGTGTTCAATCCGGCACGTACCGGGCAAGCAAAGGGCTTGCTAGCTCAGCAAAATCCAGAAGTCGCCTATCCGTGGTCGACTCGTCTTCCCCTGGCTCCACCGTCGCCACGAGTCGAACGAGAGCGCCGTCTGTCCGCGATTTGGTTAAGGCGTCCCAGAAGAGAAAGAATTTAACCAGGTATTCATTCGGAATGAAACGCTCGCGGTGCTTAAACCAGTAGAGCACAATCTGCTTCTGCTCTCCCTTTTGAATGACAGCACGGTTCGCTTGAAAATGCGGCGCATGCGGTGATTGCGGCGTCACTTCCACGTTTCGCAACGAAGTAATCTCCCATCCGCCGCCGGGGATGCACGTTCTGGGAGAGTGAGCAGACTGACCTTTGCGCTGGGAACCATAATAGGCGACGTAAAAATTAACTGGATTGTGATCAGGCGCCTGGTAATCGGCCAAGAGATAATCGTCAAAGCGCAGCACGTCGATGTAGACTTTTTCGAGTGCTAGAGTCGTGCCCTGCCATAATCCGACCTGCATGGGAAAATCGACGAAGGCCTGACGCGCTGGTCTGATTTCTTCACGAGAAACGACTTGTGTGGACGCAACTGCCATGACACCCAGCAGGCCCACACAGCATATGAACGCTGGAGACGGAGAAGATGACCACATGCGATGGGGCTCGAACACATCCGAGCGAGGAGCGGATGAGGCATTTGGTGCAAAGCTGATCAAGGCCGATAACGTTTTTCTCCGGCCGGTTGCCTCTACACGAGACAACCCCCACATCGTCAGGAACAACAACCCCAAACTTACAACGAACAGGACCCACCCTTCGAACAGGTGAGAGAATCCTTCCGCGGCGGACGTTCCGTACAGTTCGACGAGAATACCAATGATGCCGATTCGGAGCCCGTTCAGGACAATGGAAACGGGTATGCTGGATAGAAACAGCAGAACACGTTTCCACATACGGTCTTGGAACAGATAGGCACAAAGTAGGCCGAGAGATGTCAGAGGGAAGAGATACCGCAATCCGCTGCAGGCTTCTACAACTTGAAGTTGAATCGGACCCAGGTCGATGACGTTGCCTTCTCGAAACGCCGTGACGCCAATCAGTTGAAGACAACCCACTCCTAAGGCGGAGGAAATGAGTTGGAGCTGGCTCGAGAGGCTCTGATGAATGAACTGTGGAAGCGGTATCATGGTCAACAAGTAAAGCAATGGGAAACTGATCTGTTTCACTCCAGACAAACCGATCGTGCTCGAAGTCAACGCCACCAACACCAGCCAGAAAGATACATGCTCTAAAACGTACAGGGTGGTGAGTTCGCCAATAAAATAAAGAAGCATTCCGATGAGGAGAACAGGCAATCCCCACCACGAGGGATGAACCCCGGCAGCGAGGAGGAAACTTCGGCGCCAGATAAGGTATCCACTGATCAACGGGACGAAGAATCCATGTCCGTAATTGTCATCCGTCAACCAAATGTCCACCATGAAAGCCAACGCGTCGAAGTACACAAACCCCAAAATGACAATCGAACAAAGCATGGATAAGCACCAATGCCAACCTGGCCAAATGGTGGGGGCAAGATAGCTGGGCCTCATCGACGCAGAAGGCCGATCATTCTTACCTGTAAAAGTGTCGGAGGCATTCATCCCATCACCCGTTTCATCAAGACTCGCCAAGCAAAAAGCGGTAGAGCGGTCTGGCGAATGGCTCGCTGAGGATTGGTCGCTAAACGGTAAAACCACTCGAGATGGATCGCGCGAAGGTATTCCGGGGCGCGTTTCACGGAGCCAGCGAGGACGTCGAATGTACCGCCTACGCCCTGGCAAAGTTTGACGTTCAATTGCGGGAGACAGCGGTCTATCCAGATTTCCTGTCTGGGACTTCCCAACGCGACAAACAGAATGTCGGGCTGCACGGCATTGATTTGTTCAATGACTTCGGGCAAGTCCCCCTCTTTTACGTAGCCATGCTGAGAGCCCACGATCCTAATGCCGGGATAGCGTTCGTGCAGCGCGATCCTTACTCGCTTATTGACTGCCGGGTCAGCGCCGAAAAGGAACACGGTATACCCCCTGCGTGCTGCTCGTTCGCACAGCCTCGGCATCAGTTCTGAGCCCGGCACCCTCTGCAGAGGCCCCATTCCCAACAGACGCGCAGCGAAGACGACTCCAATACCGTCCGGAATCAACAACCCTGCCCGGTGAAGCTGAGACAGCAAGGCCGGATCTCTACGGGCTCGCATTACCTTCTCCGGATTGACTGCAATAATGCCTTGCGCTTTACGACATGAGAGGCTGGATTCAGCCCATTCCAGGGCTTGCTCCATCGTGACACAATCAACAGGAACTCCTAAAATTTCAATGCGTCTGGGTGTCATACACAAGGGCTTTCAAATACGAGAGGACACTCGACATGGCCTTGGCCTGCGCCTGATCATCTGTCAGCCAAATGGACGTCACAAATTCATGAGGAAGCGCTCCCGTATACTTTGTCCGCACAGTCGTAATCGGTTCTTTCAGGCCGTACTGTCGTGATCGCCATCCCGCTTTTCTCTCTACGTCGCCGCGATGGTGTGTGCGTTCTCCCCCGTCTATCGTCATCTTCAAGGCCTGGCTTAGTTCGGGAAAGAATAACCCGTCCACTCCCTGTAATGGAGTAGTTCCAAAATGCCAGTTCAATTCGAGTTGGTGGTCCCCAGGACCGGCTAACGAATCCAGAACCAGAATGAAACCGAAAGGTTGATAACACAGCGCACGCCAATGAGTGACCCCACATCGGCCTTGGTATCCATCATGCCAGGCCACTAGCGTGATCCGACCGTCTGCCCGTTGAGTGGAGACGTGGAGATAGCTGTTGAACGGCCGCGACCAGAGAAAGGCCGTTTCTTGTAGAGCCTGGTCGAGACCATCGACGACCACCGTGTTGTGAGCGCGGGTTCCTCGAAAGTAATTCCTCCAGATCGGATCTCCTGTATAAGTATAAGTTCCAGTGTCGATCAACACATCCTGTCGGCCTTGTTGAAGGGTGATCGAAAGGGCATCGGCATGGCCATGCCCATAGCAAGGACTCATTCCGAGCGGCCCGTGATCGAAGATCAACCTGATCGGTAATGCTTCTTCTCCTCTGACGAGCGAGTAACCTGTATCCTTAAAGGTCGTCAGCCCTGCGCCCAGAGTCGGCATCTCCTGGGACATGGCAAGGAATGATGAGAGTGCGTATCCGTCATCTCCGTCGCCGATCGGCGGAAGTTGGTTTGAGGAGTCGGTAAGCAGTCCGACAAAGGCGGCGCTTCTGGCTGCAGCGTCAACAATAGGCGCTGGAACCGACTCATTCTTGTGCGTGAGTAAAGCGACCACCATGGAGTAAAGGTCTGTGACAAAGCGGTGGTACCACAAACCCTGTTCGGTTCCTCCTCCATCTGGAAGAATTTGACGCGGCACTTCTTCTTCCAAGACCTTCAGCCCGTATCGACGCCATCGGCTTGCGCTTTCCATTTCCGGGAACAACGTCCCCGCATAGATGAGCGCGGCCGCTTCTGCGATGGTGTGATTTCCTGCTGAAGAGTGTCTTGAAAGACGTTTATAGATAAGGTCTGCGTGACTGTGCACGAGATTGAGCAAAGCCGGCCATGTGCGTTCAGGAAATGCGACCGATTCTCGGACCAGATCCAGTGCGAAACACATAGCGAGAATGCGCAACCCACATTCCATGACCGAGATGTAATGGATGCCGGTCAACGAGGGGTTGCTGTCGATCCACGAAAGAAATTGTGTTTCCATCAACGTGATCGCTCGCCGACGAATCGCGTCGTCAGTCGTCGCATTGGCGAGTAATGCCAAGGTCACAAGGTGTTGCAGACGAGAAGGCTCCCACGCGACGCGAACGTCGCCGTAGGGGTTCCCCTCTCGATAAGGAATCAGCGCAAAAAAAATAGGAGGCCAATGCCTGCCGGTGTCCGGCGCCTGGCGCCACACTGAGGGATCAGTTCTCCACCGCCATTCGTGGCCAAGCCTGTTCAGTCGTCCATCCAGTAGAGCTTCCGTTGCTGTCTGATCGAATGAGAAGGACCATCGCAGATTTGGGAGCTGCCGGGTCGTCGCCGAACAAAAGGCAAATTGCGTGAAGTTTGCAAAGTCCCGGTCGAGAGATGGCCAGCCGAGCCGGTGCTGGAGATGCATGGTTTTGATCGCGCAATGTTCTACAACCCGATGCACAATTTCGCCTGGACTCATGACGCTCAAGCGCTTGCTGTACCAGGTCCAATTCCACTGAAGCGCCATGCGTTTATGTGTAAGCGATGTTGTCAGAGCGTTAGACATTGTAGACCGCTCCCGATCGCAGGCTCTGCACCGCTAACAGGCAAGCTCGTGTTACGGCGTATGCTTCAGGAAATGTGAGCAACGGCGATTGTCCCTTCTCCACCGCCTCGACAAACTGCGTCATTTCTTGGCGAAATCCTTTGTCGCGCTTGCCCGTTTTGAACGTCGTCTTCTTGCCGTTTGCATAGAAGTCGGATTGCACGAAATCATCCATCGTTAAGGACCTTCCGTTTCCGTAGGCCTCGAACCGCTCTTTAGCAAGCGAGGTGTCTCCTCCTGCCGTATAGATGACTGTACCAACTGACCCATCTCCAAACATTAAGGACAGCACACATTGATCATCAGTGATGCCGGAGGTGTGGTGTGCAATCGGTCTAGCATGGATGGAAGTGGGAGGCGCTCCACAGAGGGCCTGCATATAATCCACGAAATGGCATGCTTCTCCGACGATTCGGCCTCCACCGACCTCAAGATCATGGATCCAGTGTTCAGAAGAAATAGCGCCGGCGTTCACTCGGTAGAGCATGATTAATGGATCAGTCCGGCCCTTAAAAAACGCGCGTGCTTTTGCGGCGTGATCAGAAAACCGTCGATTGAATCCCACGCATAGATGAAGTCCTTTCCAAGACTTGTCTTTATAGGTTGCACCGATGTGCTCCAATTCCTCTAGGGTGAGGCATAGGGGCTTCTCTACAAACACATGCTTGTCTGCTTGAAGCGCTGCAATGACTAACGATGCATGGGTATCATGGCGCGTTCCGATGACCACGGCATTGATGGAGTCATCCTCGAGAAGAGCCCGATAATCGCTGGCGCAGTATGCGGCCTTGATCTTGTCACCAAGAGATTTGGCTGTAATTCCAGTGGCGCTACAGACGGCTCGGATGGAGATATGATCCAAGCTCTGTAGAACGGGAAGGAGCATATCCTTCACATGGTGACCCGCCCCAATCAGACCTAGTGTAACGGGACCAACGAGTCGGCCATCGGTAAAATGAATCACCGGAGTAACATTCGGCTTTTCGGTTGATGGATAAGTGATAACCAAGCCCAAATACGGCTCTCGATTCTCTGTCATAAGCAGATAGGCCTCTTCGGCTTCCTCGATCGAGTACCGGTGAGTCACGAGCCGTTTCACGTTCACCTTCTTCTGGTGAATCAGGTCGAGGAACGCTTGCATGTTCCGGTTTTCAGTCCATCGGACATACCCATAGGGGTAATCATGGCCGTTTTCCTCATAGGCACTGTCGTAACGACCAGGTCCATAGGAGGTGGATAAACGCAGCTCCAGCTCTTTCTTGTAATAAGACTCGCGGGGAATCGTCATGCCGACTGCACCAACCACGACCACGCGCCCTTTCTTTCTGGCAACTTCGCCCGCGACCTCGATGGGTCCATTCTCCTTGGTGCTGGCTGTAATCAAAACAGCATCGACTCCCTGTCCGGCAGTGAAAGCCATCGATGCGTGGATCAAATCCGCTGGCGAAGCGATCAGGTCAGCGCCCAGTTCTTGTGCCAACTGAAGTTTCATCGGGTCCAAGTCGGACCCGATCACGTGGCACCCTGAAGCTTTGAGAATTTGCACCGTCAACTGCCCGAGCAGACCAAGGCCAATGACTGCGACGCGATCGCCGAGGCGAGGCTCAGCCTGACGGACACCCTGTAGCGCAATAGCGCCGAGAGTGACGAACGAAGCATCTTCGTACTCGACACCTGAAGGAATTTTGGCGCAAAGATTTTGGGGGACATAGACCACTTCCGCATGGGAGGCATAGTTTTGGCCTGCGCATGCCACACGGTCTCCCACAGAGAAACCGGCAACCTTCTGTCCCACTTCAATCACGGTACCGGCACAGCTATAGCCCAGGGCCGCCGGGGTGTCGAGACGATCAAACACTCGTTTCACGGTGGCGAGTAAGCCGTCTTTTTGAACACTGGTTAGAACTTTTTTCACCATATCCGGACGATCGATGGCCTTTCCTAACAGGCTTTTTTGAGCGACATGGACTGTGGACTTTTCTGTGCCCGGACTGATCAAGGAAGCGCTGTTGGCAACCAGCAGTCCTGCTTCCTGCAAGGAAGGGGAAGGGACATCATCGACCTTCAAGATGCCGGTGCGATAATTTTGAACGACTTGTTTCATATCTCACAGAAAAGTCAGAAGAACGAGGTTACAACCGTTGTAAATACGTTTGGGAACCTAACTGTTAAAAATGTGTTAACTGTTTGTTAATTAGAGGCCCAGCGAGCTTGGCGGGCAAACACAAGTCGAGCAGTCTTAAAGCGC
>JBQTHT010000196.1:0-4924 GCA_052389595.1 Nitrospiraceae bacterium | reverse complement strand
GGGGGTCCGCAGCTCGACCGTGTCGTCCGTCACGGCCTGAATCGTGGACGCGGGGATCTGGCGCTCGACCACGCCGGCGCCGTTCCGTCCCACCACGATGTGGCTGACCTCACACGACAAGGGATCGACGATGACCCTCGTGACTTCCCCGACCTCTCGGTCGGTGCATCTGACCTTGGATCTGAGCTTGGGTTGCACGTTATTTCTTTTTGATCGCCTTGGGCGTATTCACCGAAGTATTTTTCAGCGTCGAGAGAAAGGTGACGAGCGCGTCCACCTCTTTGTCTTCCATCAGTTCCTTGTACTTGTCCGGCATCTTCTTCTTCTCATATTCCTTCTCAAATCCCTCCGCCATCCAGCTCTTCGGGTCCAGGACTTTCTCTTTCATCTCCTCAGGTTTCATTACATTCCCGATATTGTCCATTTCCGGCCCCCGCTTCTTCCCGCCTTTGCCCTCCAGCTTGTGGCAGTTGTAGCATTCCTGGAGGTCCCACTGCTCCTTGCCAAGAGCAACCAGATCACCGGCAGCCGCCGACGGGCCGGACGGCTTGGCGCTGTCGCTCCCTTCTGCACCCCCTGCAACAGGGCTGCCCCCAACGGCCTGCAGCCGCTGCATGATCGCGTCGGCCTTTTCCGACAGAGCCTTGGCCCGGGCCAGCAATTCTTCCGCCTTTCCTTGTTCCGTCGCCGCACGCTTTGCCTTCAGCAATTTCTCGATCTTGCCCTTCTCGTCCTCGGGATCATACTGGGGCCACAGCGAGGCGCCGCCGATATAGACGCCGGAGAGCACGATGTAAAACACCAGCAGCACGACCAGCGCCTTCAGCCCGCTGATAGGCTTGACCGGAGGCGCATCCAAGAGAACGAAGACGGCAACTCCCAGCATGGCGTAGGCGAAGAACATGACTTGAAACACAGGTGGAAACGCCAGAGCCTTGGCGACCCCAACCAGGATCGCTCCGACCACCACGCCGACGACGCCCTTCTTCATGATGCTCTTGATCAGTCCCGGCTGCTCAGCCATGCGTTTCTCTCCTCAGTCTGCCCCACCATCTCTCTCCAGAGGGGGTGGTCGGGTGGACGACGTCCTACTGCGGGCGTCCACCGAGCACATTCCGATCGTGCGCGGTGCGCGAGCATGGGCGTCTGCCCGGCCACCCCGTCCCCCCCTTCATTTTGCCCCGGCTGGAACCGGTTTACCCCCGGGCGCAGGGGCCTTGGCCTCAGACACCCGCAAGGTCACCACAATCGCAAAGCTCACCACAATATAGAAGGCCAGCGTGATGCCAGTGATCCACCAGGCGGAATAGGACAGCGTCGGGGTAAACGACTCGGCGGTGAAGTCCGGCATCAGGTTATAGGTGTGGAAGTATTTGCGCAGCAGCGACCGGACCGCACCCATGAGTCCCATCGTCCAGATCGCGCTGAAGGCCAGGAAAATCAGCACGAACTGGGATGCGAAATCAATTTTTCCCCACACAATCGTGCCCTGCCTGATCGCCCGGTTATAGAGGATGTAGTTCACCACCGTCACGAAAATCAGGGTAAAGGCAGCCGAATTCTTGGCTGGCATAAGTGCGAGGAAGCCCCAGTCCGAGGGTAGCTCCAGCTGTTCCGTCGCCAGTGCTTGAGTGGAGACGAACCCGTGCGTGCTCATCCAGATCGCGTTCCCGACCACCACCATGAGGAATCCAACCTTGATGCAGGTCCGCGAGGACACAGTGATTCGGCCCAGCGGCGGAATGACCTTTCCCAGGATCAGAGGCGCCAGCGTCAACGGCGCTAGCACGGCGAGAGACATGGGATCGGGCACCGGGAAAACCGTCCAGACGTAAGTCATCACGAATGGAATCGCGACCATGACCAGCACCGTCAAGGCGGACATCCGGACTCGCTCGACCCCCTCAATGCGCTTCATGCTGAGCCAGATGTAATAGTTGCTCGCCAGAAAGATCAGTCCGATCATGGCTCCTTGCATTTCAAAAAACATCGAGAGCTGGTCCGCCATCATGTACGGACAGATTGAGGCATCGTAATCACAGAGCTCGTACGACAGCACGTAGCCCATGAAGGGCAGGAACAGGAGCGCCCCGACCCCGATCAGATTTCCCACGAAGCCCAACCAGTCGTAATAGGAACGCTCTTCATCGTTCTTCGCGCCCATGTACATAGAGGCGGCGATCAAACCGGCAATGAAGCCGCCGAAGGTCACATTCCCCACCAGTCGGTGCAGGTTCAATGGCATCCAGGTAAAGTTGTACACCTTGTCCCAGAGCGACGCGGTCTGGATGTAATCCACCAGCGAAAGTCCTTCGACCGCTTTGGACGGGGAATTCATGAACGAGGTGGGGCCATCAATCACGAACAGCGTGACCGTCCCGATCAGGTTCAACAACACTCCCAGCGCGATGTGGCGTCCCTTCTTGTCCCCTTTCCACGCATCCCACGTATAGAAATACAGGTACAGGACAATCGTCTCCGCGATGAAGAGGAGAGGATAGATGACCGCAAAGATCAGGAAAAAGTGGTTGATCAACCAGGTGGTGAACTGGGGATAGGTGGCCAGCAGCACGAAGATGAACAGCCCGCCGGTTAAGGCAGTCATGCTGTAAAGAATCACCGTGACCTTGGTCACTTCCTTGGCGAGGCGGTCGTATCGCGGGTCCTGTTTTCGATACCCCAGCCATTCGGAGATGACGACAAAGATCGGCGCCCCCAGAATAAAGGCGGCAAAAAGGATATGGAGTTGGGCGACGATCCAGACCGCCGTCCGATTCCCGGTGTAGGGAAACTCGGCGACCGGCGTGTTCGGAACCTGAGCATAGGCCGCCGTTCCGAACGCCGCCACCAGACCGAGCATGATCAGAAGACTACGTTGCCATGTTTTCATGATGTCTCGCCGCCCTCTTTACATGGAATACAAACAACTCACTTTCCACCAGCGGTCGGCTTGGCCGGAGTCGCCGGGGCGGCAGCACCACCCGCCGGTGTTCCTGCTCCATCTTTCATATCCCCTGTGGCAGCCGGGACACCACCTCCCGCCGCGCCCCCGATCGGCACCCATTCTTTCTTGGCAACATCATATTCCTTGCCCTTCAGCGCGAAGGTCCGTTCATAAGCCATAACCTTCCATCGGTCCTCCTCAGGCAACTTGCTCTTCCAAGGCTTCATCTTGGTGTTCGGTACGCCTTCGGAGATCCGCCAGAACCAGACCGAGTCCGAATAGAGCTTCATGCGTTCGGTGTTGCGGAAATCACGCGCTCCCGCCTTGACCGGCTTCCCATCCTTGCCGTGGCAACTTGCACAGTTCACGTCAATATTTTTGGCGCCAATGAAGATCTGGCGCCCTTCCTCGATGATCTTCTCATCAGCCCACCATCCGGCCGGCATATGTTTGTCGGCGTATTCCACCGGTGGAGGCGGCGGCGCCACAATCGGTCCCTCGCCGGCTTCGCAGCCAAAACTCACCATGGCCATTCCTACGATACCCACGAAGAGCGCCAAGTCCATTACGCTGCTGCGCTTCATAGAAAATCACCTATTCCTTTCTTCTATCCACGACGCCAGGAATAAATCGACTCCCTCATCGCTTTTTCGCCCATGAAAAAAGACGCCTTTGCCGGAGCTGCCGTCAGCTCCCCGCAAAAGCGCCAATCGTTCCGCCATGTCAAGGTCACGAAGCCCTTCCCTCGCCTTCTAATCTCTCGATCCGGCGAGGTATGAGCATTTCCCCACGGACCGCTTCTCACTTATGACTTCTTTCGCTTTCCCTGCCGTTTCTCGTGTTTCCGAGCCTGCTTGCGCAACTTCCGAAAGTAGTTCACACCAATCAACCCAACCGTCGCCACGGCAACGCCCCCGATTCCATAGAACACCCAGCGAGGAGGACTGCCACGATCGTGCTCGCACCCGGCGCCGAAATTAACCTGAACCTTTCGCTCGGTTTCAAGATCCTTGGGATCGAACTCGACCTTGAGATGCTTCTCTTCGCCTCTGGCCTCAACAAGCAATGGATCGCCCAAGTTGTCGTTGTGAAGATGGAACGTAACCTTATAATACCCATCGCTTTCCGTCGGAATCGTCTGACCATATGAGAGCCGCGTATCCTTGACCAGCACCTGGATATCCGTACTGGCCTTGCCATCCGGTCCACACACAAACCCTTCGACCGTGAACCGGTGATCCGCTTCGTGCGTGGCCGACGACAGGGAAGGGAAAAAGAGGAGCGCTGCCCCACAACAGGCGGTGCTTGCCCCTATCCACCAACACAGGCCTTCGACTGCCCTTCTCCAACCATACCGACCCATCGCCCTGTGTCGATGCCCTTTCCGTTGTCGAGCATTCACGGCAGTCTCAAGCAACGAAAAGCCTCATGAACACTGGGCACGCCCGATTTTGAGGCCGATTCTTCTAACATAGCTATGGTTCTTTGTCAATCAGTCTGCGAGTGGGTGGAACGGAAGGCGAAGAGCCAACAAGATCAACTGATTCCGGCTGGAGGGAGGCTCTTGAACCGATGAAGCATCACATGCTGCGGAAGGGTCTGCCGATGTCCATTGCGTCCGCTGTGTCTATCGCATCGTGGCGTCTGTCGCGTCACTCATCACCATCACTCGCCGCCGATTACTCCGACCATAAAAACGCCCGGCAGGATGTTCAAAAAGGTCTTCCTCTTCATTCGTCCGTCGTTCGTGAAGCGTCGTTCGTCTCTCGTTGCAGGACCGGCTGCGGTATGTTCACGAGATACGCTTCACGATTCACGGGTGTCGGCATCGACGCTGGCGGCCTTTTTCAATGTCCTTCTAAAGGTGCCCGCGAGCTTGCGCCGCCTCCGCCACCCGCTGAGCTTCGGCGCGACGGTCCGATTCCTTCTTCGCGACCCAGGTTTCCCACGATTGCCCGGAGGCGGTGTCTTCGCCGGTGA
>JBQTHT010000195.1:0-35477 GCA_052389595.1 Nitrospiraceae bacterium | reverse complement strand
TATTACGGACGATGCGCGAGCGACACGGATCCCGTCTGGCTTCGGAAATTCATCTGTCGGCTTTTTTTGATTTTTCGGGTGAACCGAATCCCTTGTACGAAGAGGTCACCGTTTCCGGGACCCGTCGTTTGCTGCGTGGTCTTCAGATGTTTCAGGTGGAGCAGTTCGTGTTTTCCAGCACCATGCTGGTGCACGCTCCTTGTGAGCCGGGGGAATCAATCAGCGAAGACTGGCCACTCGACCCGCGATGGCCTTATCCTGAATCCAAAGTCCGAACCGAACGTCTGATTCACGAAGAGCGCAACTCGATTCCCACGGTCATCCTCCGCCTCGCCGGCGTGTACGATGATCGCTGTCATTCCATTCCTCTCGCCCGTCAGATGCAGCGTATTCACGAGCGCGCTCTGACGAGTCGGGTGTTTCCGGGACATATCTCGCACGGTCAATCTTTCATTCATCTGGAAGATTTGACGGAGGCCGTCGCTCGGGCAGTCGATCGCCGCGCCGGTTTGCCGCAAGAGACGACGCTGCTTGTCGGCGAGCCGGAACCGCTGTCGTACGATGAGCTCCAACATCAGTTCGGCAGACTCATTCATGACGAAGAATGGGAAACGAGCCAGATCCCCAAGGCAGTGGCCAAGACCGGCGCCTGGATTCAAGACATGCTGCCGGTTGGAGAAGACCCGTTCATCAAGCCATGGATGATCGATTTTGCCGATGATCATTATGCGCTGAATATTGACCGTGCTCGGGCCCTCTTGGGGTGGGAGCCAAAACGCTCTTTACGAGACACCTTGCCAAAAATGGTGTCGGCGCTGAAGGACGACTCAATCGGATGGTACAGGGAGCACAAACTAGAACCCTCTCCTATCTTGCACAACAGCAAGTAGCCCCAGAGGAAACATCTGAGATTCCTCCGGGATGGGACTATAACCCGTCACGGGGGGGAGAGCGAATTCCGATCATTGGACTCGCGCTGGCGGGATTCGCTACCGCCACGTATCTGGCCTTATTCCAGGTCGGAATCGTACAGGATGTCTGGGAACCCTTCTTCGGCGAGGGAAGCCGGCTCGTCTTGAACTCCTCGATTTCACACTTGTTGCCTATCCCTGACGCGGCCTTGGGCGCATTCGGATATGCCCTCGACGCCATCAGCGGAGCCGTCGGCGGTCGTTTCCGTTGGCGGACCATGCCCTGGATGGTCGTTCTATTTGGATTGGCGGTCGGACCGCTTGGAGCAGTCAGTCTGTTACTGGTCATCATCCAGCCGGTGCTGCTGAAGCATTGGTGTACCCTCTGTCTCCTCTCAGCCTCCATCGCGATTCCCATGATCGGCCCGGCCATGGACGAAGTCTTGGCCAGCCTGCAACACCTGAAAAGGGAATCTACCGCCGGGCGATCGGTGTGGCGCGCGTTTTGGGGAATATAAGTCAATGATGATGTCGAATACTGAATGATGGGTTTTTGTTGGGCAAACAGTGTGGGCTCAGGCGTTTAATACGGCACTTGGAGTCTGGCTGGTGGTGTCGCCGGCTCTGCTGAATTATACAGGCCCGGGCGCCACGAATCATTACATTGTGGGACCGATCATTGCCAGCATCGCCTTTGTGTCTCTGTGGCAAGTGTTGCGGCCGATTCGCTGGATGAATGCGCCGTTGGGAGCTTGGTTGCTTATTTCTCCTTGGCTATTAAATATTGGAGGGCCTGCCATGTGGACCAGCGCTCTCACGGGATTCTTAGTCATGATCTGCGCAAGCAGAGGAGAAGCCGTCACGCAACATTTCGGGGGCGGATGGAGTGTATTGTTGCGCGAAAATGAACCCTTCTGAGTGACGAATGCAGGATGGAACGTTAGGAAGAAGTTCGGCCATTGTGGATTCACATTCTTTATGTCTCTTCTTAAAGAAGTATCCTGTGAAAGAACCTCCTAAAAAGAAACTTCCTCGGAAAGATCCTCCACGCAAAGAACCGTCGAGGAAAGAACCAGGCAAGGAGCAGCCGCTAAAAGTTAGCGGGGAATTCAACGATGAGTCGCAATGGAGTTGATGCTCAGCGCTGAATTCACCATTCATTCACCGTATGGGAAACATGAGGGATTGCCATGATTACCTTGGAGGTCATTTTGTTCGTGCTCGTCATCGTAGCCGCGGTCTACGGCTTCGGCATAGTAAGCTCTCCCTATCTCGAAGCGTTCCGGTTCGCATTCTATCTGTTCTTGCTGATTTTCGTTGTGGCCGTCGCAGCCGGCTTGATTCAAGAAACTTATCATGGCTATGATCCCACGCCGGAACATCCTCGGTGAGGGCGATGAAACCACTCGAAGCTCCGGCCGTTCTTCAAAAACGGCGGCACATGGCACAGCCCCCTTCACCCTCCACGAAACCCGTGGCGGATCGTCACCTATGGGAGATCACCGCTCTGCGCGACGTCCTCGGGATCGCCATGGCGGCGAGCACGCTCTGGATCGGTTATCTACTTCGTGGAATTCTTGAACCGCTTCTTATCGCATTGATACTCGCTTATCTGGTGAATCCACTCGTGAGAGCCGCCGAACGACGCTGGCACGTTCCACGTCCTGTCACCATCACGTGTGTCCTCGTCATCGTCACCATCATGTGCGCAGGATTGATCGCCTGGCTCGGCCCGACTGTCTCCGCTCAGGCGCAACGGTTGACGCAAAAAACTCCGGACTACTTACGCAGCCTTAGCGAACGGTATAACCTCCCCTTTCTCAACCTCCCTGATCAGATGGATGGATTGAGCGAAGCCGCAAAGCAGGATCCAATTTCCGCGTTACAACAGGTGTTTTCGGGGACCTCGCATGCGTTCGGTGTCATCGGCACGGTCATCGGTGCGACGATGGAAATGGCGCTCTGGGTCTTCCTCATTCCTTTTTACTTTTTCCTCTTATCCTGGAGCTTCGACCGCATGGGCGATCGAATCGCTCATCTCATCCCTGCCCGTCGACGAGATCGCACCTTGGAGATTCTACGGCGCATGGACGTGGCCGTCAGTGGGTTCTTTCGAGGACGATTCCTCATCGCCGTGATAACCGGGGCGATGTACGCCATCGGGTGGGTCATCACCGATGTGCCCTATTGGTTCTTGTTGGGAGTGGGCACAGGCCTGCTTTCGATCATTCCTTATGTCTCCGTCATCGGTTGGCCTCTGGCAGTTCTGTTTAAATATTTGGATGGGATGACGGCATCTGGAGCAGGGACGTTGGATTGGGTGGCCATCACGGTCTGGCCGAGCCTGTCCTATTTGTTCGTCCAATTCGTAGAGAGTTGGATGCTGACGCCCTGGATTCAGAGTTACGAAAGCGATATGAGCGCCGTCACGATCGTCGTTGCAGTGTTGGTCGGCGGACTGGTCGGTGGGCTGTCCGGGATGATCCTGGCAATTCCCCTTGCCGCCTGCATGAAGATTCTGCTGCAAGAATTCGCCTGGCCCCGACTGCACCGCTGGGCAGAGGAACATTAAGTTAGAGTCTTGAGTGTAGAGGTTGATCAGGATCCTCGGAACAACTCTTAACTCTACATTCTAAATTGGTTACCAATGCATACCAATGGATCAGGGCAACATCAGAATGTTGTAGTGATCACCGGCGCATCTGCCGGAGTCGGGCGGGCGACCGTGCGCGCCTTTGCGCGACAAGGGGCTTCGATAGGATTGTTAGCCAGAGGACGTGATGGCTTGGAAGCCGCCCGGCAGGAAGTGGAAGACCATGGAGGCAGAGCGCTTGCGCTGCCCACCGACGTATCGGATTCGGATCAAGTGGAAGCCGCCGCCGAAGCGGTGGAACGTGAATTGGGACCCATCGACATCTGGGTGAATAACGCGATGGTGTCGGTGCTTTCGCCGGTGAAAGAAACCACCCCTGCGGAGTATCGCCGCGTCACCGACGTGACGTACCTGGGCTATGTGTATGGAACATTGGCCGCGCTTCGGCGCATGGCGCCGCGGGACCGGGGAGTGATCGTGCAAGTCGGTTCCGCCCTCGCCTATCGTGCGATCCCGCTTCAGTCCGCCTATTGCGGCGCCAAGCACGCCGTTCAAGGCTTTACCGAATCGCTCCGCTCCGAGCTCATTCATGACGGCAGCCATGTGCGGGTCACGACGGTTCACCTCCCCGCGGTCAACACCCCGCAATTCAGTTGGATCAAATCCAGGATGCCGCGCCATCCCCAACCGGTTCCGCCGATCTATCAACCGGAAGTCATTGCGGATGCCATCGTCTGGGCTGCCGCGCATCATCGTCGAGAGCTCAGCGTCGGCCTTCCCACCGTGAAGGCGATCATCGGGGATAAGTTCATCCCGGGGTTATTGGATCACTACCTCGCCGGAATGGGATACGACTCTCAGCAAACTGCTGTTCCCATCGATCCGAATCGCCCCCACAATCTATACGACCCCGTTGCAGGCGACCACGGCGCGCATGGCGGCTTTGACGAGGGCGCTCGAAGCTCCAGCATGCAGTTATGGCTCAATATCCATCGGGAATGGATTGCATGGCTCGGAGTCGGCTTTTTATTGGCTTCGATCTGGCGACGAGCACGCAGAGTAGAAAGAATCCGTTAACCGCCTGCAAGTCGGCGCTTAGAACCAAAGAGGTTTTTGATGAACGCATTCCTTTCACCCCGGCCGAATCACCACGTCGTCGGATTGCCACATCACTAAATTGTTATGACTGATCTGATCGCGGCGCGATCGCAGATGGCCGTGTCGTTGGGGTTTCACATTGTCTTCGCCGCAATCGGCATCGCCATGCCGCTCATGATGGCGATCGCGGAATGGCAATGGCTTCGCACGAAGCAGGAGGCCTATCTCATCCTGACGAAACGTTGGGCGAAAGGCACGGCAATCTTGTTCGCCGTGGGCGCCGTCTCCGGCACTGTCCTCTCGTTCGAACTTGGCCTCCTGTGGCCCCGTTTCATGGAGGAGGCCGGTCCTGCCATAGGACCCCTCTTTGCCTTGGAGGGCTTTGCCTTCTTTACCGAAGCGATCTTTCTTGGGATCTATCTGCATGGTTGGTCTCGACTCCCCCCATGGGCGCACCTCACGGCCGGCTTCATTGTCGCCATCAGCGGTGTGGCCTCGGCTATTGCGGTGGTGATTGCCAACGCTTGGATGAACACCCCCACCGGATTTGAGCTATCGGAGGGACGGCTCACTCACATCGACCCGTTAGCGGTCATGCAGAATCCCCACGCCTTGCATGAAACTCTCCACATGATACTCGCCGCCTTCGCCGCCACCGGCTTCGCGGTAGCGGGAATTCATGCAACGCTCCTCTTGCGCGATCGACGCAGTCTCCTGCATCAGCACGCGCTGACCATCGCATTGCTGGTAGGCGGCATTCCGGCACTGTTCCAACCGATCAGTGGAGATCTCCTTGCCAAAGCCGTCGCCGACCATCAACCGGCCAAGCTGGCCGCTATCGAAGCGTTGTTTCAGACGGAACAGGGCGCCGCTTTCCGCCTCGGCGGCATTCCGAATGTCCACACCCAGGAGGTGAACTACGCCGTCCACATCCCCAAGGGATTGAGTCTGCTCCTTTATTTGGACCCGGACGCGACGGTAGCCGGCCTCGATCGCTTTCCGCGCGATGAATGGCCTCCTGTCGCAGTCGTCCATATCGCGTTTCAGATCATGGTGATCATCGGAATCATCCAGGCCGGGCTTGCCCTGTGGGCAGGATGGCTATGGCGCCGATACCGGACATTGGCGCATCAGATAGGTCTGTTACGCTGCTTGGCCGTCGCTGCACCCTTAGGGTTTTTGGCCATCGAATCCGGATGGACCGTCACGGAGGTCGGCAGGCAGCCTTGGATCATCTATGGAGTATTGCGAACGTCTCACGCCCTGACATCAATGCCGGGTCTGAGCGTGCCGCTGATGGTCTTCAGCACGCTCTACGTCTTACTCGCTGTGGTCGTCATCTGGCTGATGTGGCGGCACGTCATGGCTACTTCAGAGTCGGCGTGACCTATGTCTCTGGAAATTCTGCTGGCCGGAGCCGTTCTTGTCTCCCTCACATTTTACGTCCTCTTGGCAGGCGCCGATTTTGGGGCAGGAGTCTGGAGCTTGTGTTCCAGTGGACCACGTGCGCCGGACCAACGTCACTTGATTGCGGAAGCCATTGCGCCGATCTGGGAAGCCAATCATGTCTGGTTGATCCTGGTCGTCACGATATTGTTTACGGCCTTTCCGAAGGCGTTCTCGTTGGTGTCCACCGCCCTTCATATTCCCCTCTCCCTTATGCTGATCGGCATCGTCTTACGAGGGTCGGCCTTCGCGTTTCGCACCAACGATGTCGCAGGACATCCCGCACATGATCAAAGCGTGAGGATGTGGGAGGGGATGTTCGCCTGGTCCAGTCTCCTGACACCGATCATGCTGGGGGTGACACTCGGCGCCGTTGCATCAGGTCGCCTCGGGATCCGGGGGACCTTTCTGGAAACGTTCGTCAATCCTTGGCTGGCCCCGTTTCCGATTTTGGTGGGGCTCTTTGCGCTTGTCCTGTTTGCCTATCTGGCAGCGGTGTACTTAATCCTGGAAACGGACCGGGAGGATCTGCGAGAGGACTTTAGGAAAAGAGCGATAGGAGCCGGCTTCGCCGGCGCTGTGTTGGCGATCGGCGTTCTCGTTCTGTCCATAGCAGGCGCGCCCGCAATCTGGGACGGACTGGCCGGCAACCTGTGGGGTCGCCTCGCCGTCTGTGCTGCCGCCTTCCTGGGAGCCGCGGCCCTGTACTGTTTATGGATCGGTCGATTCCACTGGGCTCGCATCAGCGCAGCCGGCCATGTCACGCTGATTCTATGGGGCTGGGCTGCGGCCCAATTTCCTTACCTCGTTGAGCCGCATCTCACGTTGTATAACGCGGCGGCTCCTGTCGCCACGCTGCAACTCCTGTTGTGGTCTCTGATTCTTGGTGGACTGCTATTGTTCCCGTCTCTGATCTATCTGTACCGTTTGTTCAAACGTCTTGGGTAATACGCTAGTTTCCCTTGGACAGAATGTCTGAGCCAGAACAAGTTGTACTGTCGAAGCTAGACCCTCAAGTTCGCTGACCTCTGCCTAGCCCTGTTTTTCATGCCGAATTCGCTTCTTTAGAGATTTTCCCAGGAATTCGCAGTTTCATAGGAGGCGGTCTGTGATTTGCTTGCGTTAACCTTAGAGTCGGTCTTCCTCAGGCTTACAAGGAGGCCCTTGGTCATGGCAAAAACGCGACAAAAAGCAAGTTATGTGAAAGACGCGGATGATGTCATCCGTTATTACATTGAATCCGATGAACCTCGAGAGGAGGCGGAAGAGTTGGATGTATTCGGTCATGGTGAGAACTGGTATGACCAGGCTTCGCAGCATACTCGCGTGCCAAAAGATGCGGTGCTCTCGGGTGGCGATGTGGATGCCGCATGGGACCAGGCTGCTGTGGGTGACGAGACCGTGGGCGGATCGACTGCCACACCGGATCAAGATGTGGTCGAGGAACTCGGCGACGCAGTGGGTCTCAGATACGATGACCGAGAATCGTTGAGGCCGGTCGAGAAGCTTGAGAAGCGCGATCAGGAACGGTGGGAACTCAATCCTGCTTCGTCAGAAGATTATCCGGAGCGGTCAGGCCTTGTCGATGGTGCACGTCACAAGAAAGGATTCGGCTCGTAAGTCCTCGGTGCGGCGCCTTTCGTAGCTCAAAAGACTTCACGATGGCAAACATACCTCTACCTTCCATCCGAGCCGGTCAACGCCATGCCGTCGGCTTATTTCCTGATCTCACGTCGGCCAAGGAGGCGATCGCGGAGTTATACGCAGCCGGGTTCACGGAAGCAGACATCGGACTGGCCGTGCGATCTCCGTCTCCCATTGAACCGGATCCTGCCTCAACCAGAGCCGAGGAGGATGTCGCCACCGGGGCGATGGGCGGTGGGTTGTTAGGAGGGCTGACCGGCCTTCTCACCGCTGCGGGGATCGTTGCGGTCCCCGGATTAGGCCCGTTGCTTGCCGGAGGCGTCATCGCCTCGGCTCTGGGCGTGACCGGTGCATCAATAGTGGCGGGAACCGGTATCGGCGCCGCCGCCGGAGGCCTCATGGGGGGATTAATAGAAATGGAGATTTCGGATACCGAGGCACAACGAGTCGATACCGCGGTGCGCGAAGGCCGCGTACTTGTCACGGCGCGCACGGGAGGCCGTCTCAAGATGGTGAACAAAATTTTCACCCGTCATGGCGCGGACATCGCGGACGACCGCTGAACGAATTTTAAGAAAGGAGATTACCTGTATGCACACCGATGACCGATCGATGACGCAACATTATAAAGATTGTATCGCCGCCTGCGCTGCCTGCGCCGAAATCTGCAATACCTGCAGCGATGACATGATCGGTATGGAGCATAAAGGCGACATGCGACTCATGGAACGTTGCATCAGGCTGTGCCGGGAATGCGCCGATATCTGTTCGTTGTCCGCAGCGTGGATGAGCCGGGTGTCACCGGTAGCGGAACGGGCCTGCCGGCTTTGTGCGGAAATCTGTGACACCTGCGCTGAAACGTGCGAACGGCACGCGCCTCATCATGCTTTATGCGGTCCCTGCGCGAAGGAATGTCGCCGCTGCGCGGACCTCTGTCGAGAGATGGCAGGCGTCGCCGCAGCCTAACCATAATAGGTATTACAGGTATTGAAACCAGCATTGCGATTCCGAAATGCGATAATCCATCGAGGACAGAATGAACACTTTATCACTCTGTGCGGCACTCGTCGTATCCCTGTGGCTCTCGGAGTCGGCGCTGGCACAGCCCCGCCCTACCCCGAATCCCACTCCCGGACCTGGGCCGACGCACCCATCACCGTCTCCTTCTCCGAGCCCGGCCCCCGGGCCGGGCGGTCCTGGTCCCACGGACCCGACGCCGCCGCAACCGGTTCCGCCTCGGTAGGACTGAAACGACATAGGAGGAGCGTATGAAAAGAGTGATTCATCGGCGCAGGAATGCTAAGGCCGCTCTCCGTAAGAAACGACTGAACATCTTGGACACTCAAGATAATCTGGCTCATGAAGTTGCAGAGTTCAATGAGCACCGCCGTTTTGAAGACAAACGACGCCTTGTTCAAAGCCGGCCCTGCTAGTCAAGGTTGCCGCGAGTGGAGGGAGACCTCATCATGAAGAGAACATTGCTGATCATTGTTTGGGCCGGCGCTATTTTCTGGACGCCCTTCCCTGCCGTCCCAGAAGAAGCTCCGAGGCCCAACGCCGATGCGCAGAAGACTCACGTGGTGACAGGTATCTTGCAGGAGCTGGATTTAACGCGCATGAAAGGGTTGCTCAAAACGGACTTGGGTAAGCCGATCTTCTTTGAGGTGACAAAACCTGAATTGTTCAAGAATCGGTCCGTCGGAGAGCGAGTGTCGATTCAACTGGATGAGCAAGGCCGCGCGGCGAAAGTGATCGACGTGCCGGTCGCGGAACTCGGGACGAAAGAATTGGAAAAACCGGGGCCCTAACCTCAACATCCTTTACGGAGCCTACACGATGAAACGCAGTACCTCCTACACACCCACTTCTTTTGACCTCCATGGCTTGAACGGCATCTCCGATCGCACCATCAACATGCATTTGAAACTCTACGAGGGCTACGTTAAAGAGACGAACCGCCTCTCCGAGCTGCATCGTGAATTTCTTAGAGACGGTAAAGTCGACCAGGAAGAGATGCCCGCCTATTCCGAGCTGACACGTCGGCTGGGATTTGAATACAACGGCATGGTGCTGCACGAATACTATTTTGGAAACCTGAAACGCAGCGGGTCTGGCGAGCCGGGACAGAACTCGGCGTTTCGCGGAGCCTTGGAGGAAACTTACAACACGTACGATCTGTGGAAAGCGGATTTCATGGGCGTCGGCAAGATGAGAGGTGTCGGATGGGCTGTGTGTTATCAAAATCCGAGCAACGGCCTCATCTCCAATCATTGGATTACGCTCCATGAGATCGGGAACGTCTCCGGATTCGTGCCCTTGTTGGTGATGGACGTATGGGAGCATGCATTTCTGTACGACTACCCACCGTCTGAGCGAGCCGCCTATATCGAGGCCTTTTTCAGCAATGTCGATTGGCACGCCGTCGACGAACGGCTCGCCAAAACGCCGTATCAGCTCGGCGTCATTTCCTGAGTCGAGAGACAGAGTTCACCGGAAACTCAATATTCGATTTCAGCCCTCAGGGGAAGATGATCGGAAGCTCGCGAAGCCAGCGGAGTTTTGTGGACGGACAGGTCGATCAGTGCGGCTCTGGGGCGTATCCAAATGCGATCGAGCGCAAAGAATGGGCAAAAGGCCGGGAAGGTCGGCGGCGCCGGTGTATGACCGAAAATGCCGTGAATCCACCGAAGTGTACGTCCCCAGAGAAACCATTCGTTGAGGTCTCCCATGAGAATACAATGCTGATTGTTTACTCGCTCGAGCAGGCGCTGAGTTTGAATGCGTCGTTCAGCGGGAAGCAATCCCAAATGGGTCACGATGAGTTGCAGCTCCGTCCCTCCGCAGGACATATCCACATCAATCGCACCTCGAGGTTCCCGGTGAGGAAGGCTGAGATCAAGCCGGCGTGTCTTGAGGATCTCGTAGCGGGTGAGAATTGCATTTCCATATTGTCCGGTTTGTCGAATGAGCGTGGGTCCTGCCACCGCCCGGAGTTTGGTTTCTTCTGCCAGCCACTGCAGTAATTCCAATCCCCGCTGCTCGTGCGAACTGACTTCCTGTAGCGCGATGACATCGGCGTCCAACTCCTGCAAGACTCGGAAGATTCGCTGTGGGTCATCACGGCCGTCCCAACCCGTGCAATGATGAATGTTATACGTGGCGAGGCGAATGCGCATCGGTCTTTGTCGCTCCGCTTGAAGATGGATCAGGCGCTTCCTTGCCCAACCATCGATGTAAACCGATGGAGGCCAACACGATCGCAGCCACCACCCCCGTCAGCAGGAAGAAACTTCCGATGCCGGGTTCATGAATCGTCGTAGAGATTTGGTCGACAAACAGTGCGAGGCCTATCAGTCCGGGGAGTTCCCCGATCACCGTTCCGATAAAAAATTCTCGCAACCGAATGTGAGACGCGCCGGCCACCATATTGACGATAGTAAAGGGGGCTACCGGAAGGGCGCGCACCGCTATCACCGCCAGGACTCCTCTTTGTGCCAAGCGGCGACTCAATTTGTGTATTCGAGAGCCTGTCAGCCGTTGGATGATCTGGCTTCCAATCAAATGGCCGATCCAAAACGTGGTAAGCGCGCTTAACGTCATGCCGACGAAGGAATAGGCGAATCCCCACAAGGGTCCGAACGCCAAAACGGTGGCCGCGATGAGAATCGTGACGGGGACAACGGCGAGCCCTCCAATGACGAAACCCGCGATCGTGATGAACGGCGCGCTCGGACTGTGCTGAAAGCCGGCGACGTACGCCACAAGAGAAGGCAGATCGAGCCATTGACCCAACGGTGTCCAGCGCCAGGCGGCAGCCATGACGACCAGCGCCGCCAGCACGGACACGCCCATGATGATCTGGCGACGCGCCGGGGGGCGTTCTTCGTTGGAGATAAATTGCTGAGACATCACGTCCGGGATCGGCCGCGAGGGATCGATGACATCGGCATCCGGAATCCAGGAGTCCACATCAGACGGAATTTGGCGATCAAAACCATTCAACGTCCGCTTGCGGCCGCGTAGTTGCTCCACTGCCGCAATCAAGGAGCGTTCATCCGCATGGCTTCGCGCGACAGTCCCAGGGGCTACATCCAAGTGCTCGCCCAACAGTCGATTGCGAAACCCGGCGATGCATTGACGGATCTTCGAGTCCCCTCCCGCGACCACCGCCAGATCGCATTCCGTGTCGAATCCCATGGACCGGTTGCTGAGGTTTGCCGACCCGACCCGAACGAAATCGTCGTCCACGATGAATACCTTGCTATGCATGCTGATGCATTGGTCGATCAGTCCCGGGAGATGGGGGCAATAGAGACCCAACCGCTGATATCGGTCGGCTGCGCGAAGCCGTTTGAGTATGCGCCCGCGCAGCACGTCCATCGTGTGTTGCTCCAACCACCCATCGCTGCTCGGATGGAGAACCACGATTACCTCGGGACCTCGCGGCTGTTCAAGACGAACAGCGAGGGCGCAACAAATCACCTCCGATGTCAGATACTGTGTTTCTATATAGATGGAATGCTGCGCGGACTGAATTGAGTCTAAAAATAGGCGTTCGACTTCCCGTACCTCTGGACGCCCTGCATGCTCCGGCTCGGTTCGCGCGATCGCCACTTGGACTTTCTCCATATCCGGCTTCACCGAAGCCGGCCAGATTTCACGCTCGCCTGAACCTTTTGGTCTCGATAAACGCCGTCCCGTTGCTCGTCGCCATCGGGCGCGGGCAAGTTCCCCCAGCGACTGGGCGGCGGCTCCCTCGACAAGCATTTGTACGTCATGAAACGGACGACAATGACGGCCGTCCGGAAATCGACGCGCCGGATGATTGGCGCGGTGCTCCGTAGTATCCCAACGGCATTGCGCAAAGTCCAAGCCTCCGGCAAATGCCACGGCGTCATCGATCACGACCACCTTTTGATGCTGAGACGCGCCGAGGGGATGATTGCCGTCTTTGTGCAAATGCATTCGCCGGTGAAGGCCGAGTCGGGATAATGGCCACCATTCGCGCTCGAGAGCATAGATGAAATGGTAATCCCACGTGAGGACATAGATATGGAGGCTTCGCCGCCGCGCCAATAGCTCGTGAAGAAATTCGCCCATCGACGCAGGAAACCCGTCCGGCTTTCCGTCACCGACCAATGAGACACGGCTGTCGAAATCCCACGCCAGGATCAATAGCGAGTGGTGCGCCTGCATCGCCGCTTCCCGAAAGGCTTGGTAGTAAGAGGCGCCGTCGACGAGGAAGCCCACGCGCGTCGCAGGTGCAATGCGCCAACAATTTCGACCTTCATTCAGAATGCATTCGGTCATCGACGCAGGCTCTGCTCTTGGCACCCCTTGGTCAATGACTCTTCCGCTTATCCTGTTGGTGGTTTTCGGCATACCGATTGTTTACTTACCTCACATTGCCTCGCCCCTCAGTCCGTGCAAGTGAAATGCCGATGAGCAGTCTCACAAGCCGGCTTGAAAATTACAGTGTTCTCGGTCGAATAAATAAGGAAGAGTTGTCTTGGCAAGGACAATCTGTCGCATTCAAGATTCTAATAACCTCTTTATCTATCACAAAAGTTTCCGCAACCTCTCCAATATGCTTTGAAATTCTCCTGAAAACCTTTCCGAGGTCTGGGCTTCATCTTCTCATATAGCGGTCTGCATTTTGCAGCCTCAGGTCGCACACAGAAGTGCTGCTTCGATTCAACATCGCGAGTCGGATTCCCTCCGACATGGGTGGAAGCGGCTCCGGAAGCGGGAGGTGAGCCATGACTGTAATCGGATGGATCGTATTTGGATTAATCGTTGGAGTGGTAGCCAAGTTCCTCATGCCGGGACCAGACCCGGGAGGTATGGTCGTTACGATTCTGATCGGGATCGCCGGTGCCTTGGTCGGCGGTTATATCGGTCGCGGCTTGGGCTGGTACCACGAAGGTGACCCCGTTGGTTTCTTGATGGCGCTGGCGGGAGCCATTCTTCTGCTGTTCGCCTATCGCCAACTTCTTGGCACGTCAAGGAGCACTTAGCGCATCTGGGTCATCCGCTTGGGTGCATGAGCCGCCAGGGGAAAACGCGCAACCGTGCGACGGCGCTGCCAAGCAGAGAAACGAAAGGATCGACTCATGTCTCAAGAATCCACTGCCAAGGGCGCCAAGCGACGCAGGGCCGCGTAGAAGTCCTTGCCGCCGGTCGGACGCGTAGTTCCAGCGCCCCGGTCCTGTGAAGATGCTATGCCACGTGCCCTCATCCGATGGGCTTGCGTTCTGATCGTCAGTTGGCCCGGCTGTTCTTTCACAACCGGAGTGTCTGAGATTCGTACTACTGCCAGTGTTGAACACCGGTGCTCCCCTCCTCTAGCGGAGCTTCGGGCAGTGACACCATCGGATGCTTCGCCGGATCCACCGGACGATTATTTGGAAGACAAAGAGCTGACCAACACGGTCTCATGGCGCGCGCTGCAAACCGCAAAGGTAGTCGGCATACTTCCGCTCCTTAAGCATGCCGTGTCCGACTCACAGAGAGACTACGATACCGTCCAACTCTTGAGCTTTCGAGTCCAACTTCTTGGACGGCTCATGCTGGCGGGAAGCGAGGTGGACAGCATTGCCGCCCAAGCCGGCTGTGAAGAAGAGCGTGCCCACCAACTCGCGGATCGCTTACAGAAGGCGCAAGGGGCTCGGATCAGGCAACAAACCCTGATCGCCGTCGTGATAGGCGGACTGACCAATATCGTTACGGGCGCGTTGGGATTGGCTCTTGCAGCCTCCACGGCGGTCAACATAGCCGCTGTCAGCGGAGGCGTGCTGGGCGGCTCGTTCGGTGTTGCCGCTCTCTACGATGATCCTCGGCAAGAGTATGACACTCCTGCGAATTTGTTACGTGAATTATGGGATGGGCCTCAGGATTCAGCTCTCTTTCCCCAATCGGTCTGGAAGTTCTTAAACGGCCCGATGAAGGCCGAATCAGGGTCGCGTACCTTTCGTGAAGAACTCATCGCGGGCTGGCGTCAAGAGGGAAGGCTTGGAGGACCGGGGACAAAGGAGGCGGAGGATCGCACGACACTCATGCTGAACGAGGGCGGCTTGTACAGTGTGCACGATCTCATCGTGCGGGCCCAAATGCTCGATATGCTGGAAGCGACGATTCATCTGATGCATCAAGACCTGGAGCAGTTAATCAGGACCGTCATGATGCCAGGTATAGACTCAGGATTAACGGCTCCTCGCTGATCGTGCGCTGCCAGAGTCACCAAACTCATTCAGATTTCCTCCCGATCCACCTCCCGAGCGATCCGTTCAAACAACTCTACTTTTTCTTGGCAGGCCACGCAACGTTTGGCGAAAGGAATCGCCTTCAGCCGCTGCGCACTAATTGCCTCTTCGCAATCCTCACACACACCATAGCTTCCCTCGTCCAGCCTGTGTAGCGCTGCATCGAGTTGGTCGCGCATGCCGCTCCACACCTGCAAGACGGATAATTGTTCATCTCCCGCATTATCTCGAATCGACAAATCACCGGAATCGGACACGGCGTCTTCACGCAAACGAGCTTGATCCTCTACACGACGCAATATGAGATTATCGATCTCCTTTTGGGTTTCCTGTCGCCGTTCATACAGGACACGACGCAGCGTAGCAGCTTCTTGCTTTCCCACATTATCGGCCACCGGCTCTGAAAAGCGCCGAGCGGTTCGATGAGACTTTCTCGCATGGGGCATGTGGCTGACGGTTCGCATCATTTCACCTCCTAAACGATTGTCGGGTGTAGTTGTGTGAGATCTCGTGGTCGGTTGTCGGTCTTATTGATGTTCTTGAGGCGATGCCGTAGGGTAAGCGCCTTTTCGATGGACCCCGGCGCCTCTTTGGAGTCCTCCGATCCTCGTCGATCTGCGTCGATCGTTCCTCCAAAACCCGACTGCACGCTGCGAGTAGTTGAGGTTTTGCTCTGGGTTCACCTGTTCCTTCCCACCTTTCACATTCTGCTTGTTGCGAGAGCGGATTCCTCCTGCTCGTGCCTTGCGTGCCTTGGTGGCTTTCAAACTTTCAACACGACCATCAGCGTATACCCGTTTGCCGCCTCGCTCCGAATCTCTCGCGGCCTGTTGATGCATTTGCATTTCTTCACCTCCGTTTGGATGAGGCCGGGTGTTTTTGCTCTGCCTCTTTGCGGGAACAAACCCGAACGACACAGATGACTCAGTCTGGAGGCATGTGCAAAGGAAGTGCCCAGTGATCCGTCCTACGTCACAGTCGCAATAACGTTGGCCACTCACATAAAACTTTAACCTGACAAGCGTTTCACCGGGGGCGCCGCGGATTAAAGTGTCCGACTGGAGACATTGTGTCCAAATAAACGATTACCGGCGAGGTATCCATCACAATGCCTTCGGCGAAACCGGCAAAATATCGTACAGAAGCAGGGAAGATTATCCACTGACACGACAGATGCTAATGGAGTGCAATTTGCACCAGGACATCGTCATGACATTGAAATAACAGGAACTCCCCATGAGGAGGGACAGCGGGAAAATGCGCGATATCGACTTAAATGATGACATGGATTTTCAGCGACGTACGTGGAAAGTTCAGCGCATGGGCTGGGCTTTCATCGCGCTGATCCTGCTTGCGGCAATGCTTGGAGTGATGGGGGCCGGATTGCTCAGCCGGACGACGGTCGGCGATGCGGGGGGGACGACATCGGTGGACTATGAACGTTTCGGTCGCATTGAATCACCGATGGTCCTGCGCGTCCATGCACGTTCTTCGGAAGATGGCCGGGTCCACGTGTGGTTCGATCAAGAGTACTTGGCCCATGTCCAACTCGAGCGAGTCGTGCCGGAACCGGAGGCGGGACTGACCACCTCCGAGCGAGTGGGCTTTGTCTTCCAGGCGGCAGCGCCAAGCCAACTCGTGACCGTCACTTTTCACATGAAGATGCTACAGAGCGGGCGGGTATCCGGGCACATCGGCACGGCCGAACCGGTTTCCCTGAGGATACAACACTTCATTTACCCGTAAACACATCATCATCTGCAACGGGCGAAAGATCCGCCGAGAGAGGTCAACAATGGACGCCGTTTTTCGAGCCTTCGCGATCTATATCGTGCTGCTTTTCGTCTTTCGGATTGCGGGTCGAAGAACCATGGCCGAGCTGACCAGCTTCGACTTCGTCCTGCTCTTGCTGATCAGTGAAGCGACGCAAAATGCATTGCTCGGGAACGATTTCTCCGTCACTAACGGCATTCTCGTCATCCTCACGCTCGTCATGACGGACATTGTGCTGTCGCTCGGCAAGGCCAGGTGGTCATGGCTGGAACGATGGTTGGACGGGATGCCGATGATTATCGTTGAGAATGGCCGCGCGCTGAAGGACCGGATGAGATGGTCCCGCGTGGATCAGGACGACGTCATGGCTGCTGCGCGAACTCAACAGGGTCTGGAACGAATGGATCAAATCAAGTACGCCGTGTTGGAGGTGAGCGGCGGCATTTCGATCATTCCCAAATAGGAAGAACGCGCGATGCGTCGCCTGAGATATTGTCTCATCCTCGCGCTCACCCTGACCGTGCCAGGCTGCGACTATGTGCGCCACCCGGATCCTGCAACCAGGATCAGCGATGATGCGCTTTCGCAACGAGTCCGGGATGCCCTCCTGGAATCTCAACAGCTCAACCTCAGCCACATTGATGTCAGCGCGGAACGCGGCGCCGTGTATTTGAGCGGCGAAGCCGATTCGAGCGAGAGTAAGGCCGTTGCGGGCCGGATAGCCCGCGGCATCAATGGTGTGAGAAAGGTCATCAACAAAGCAGACGTTCAGCCATGACACTGACGGCAGCCGGCATGGCTCTCGTAATGGTCTGTACCTTAGCATTCCCATCGGTGAATCACGCCGGGGGCAATGCAACGACCAGCGAATGGATGATGCGGTCAATGAATATCAGTATCTCTCTCACGCAAACAATCTGCCCAGTTACGTGGCAGTCTCAGAATGGCGGACCTCGAAACATGTCACGCTCTATGAAAACTTATACTACGGCCCCGATCAGCAGCGTACTGACTTGAAATTCTGGCGGCTGTTTTCCGACTCCACAGTGGAATGGCATGAACAGGAGTGGGTCTTTGCACTGTCCTACGATATCGGAACCGAGGACGTAGCGGAACAACCTGGAGCGCCTCGGGCTTTCTGGATGGGCTCCGCGCTTTTTACTCAATGGAACATCACAGGTCCGTGGCATCTTGCGATCAGGCCTGAGTTCTATTGGGACCGTAATGGCCGCATGACTCATTTGCAACAGGTCATCTGGGCCAACACCAGCACCTTGGAATATCGGAGACACTTCGGTCCGCAGATGACCGTAGTTCGCCTGGAACACCGTTACGATCATTCTACCGGTGAGGACGGAGGATTTTTCAAGAATGGGATGACGGCCGGACAACCCCGCCTAGTAGGGGGTCAGCATCTCCTGCTGTTGTCCGCTATTTGGGCGTTAGACCTTCAGCTTTGATATCGGCCGCGGGCTCACAGGCAATCTTGTCCTTTCTCAGACAGGCTGTCCGCTCGGAAAGTTTCAAGGACCGCACAAGGGTGAATGATCAATAGGTTGCAGCCATCTCGACAGGTGTATGTCTTGCACTCGCTCTTAGCGGATCGAACTGACCACCTAATATGACGGAGGTTGTCATGCCTAGGACGCGCGGAAAGCAGGATGCAATCGAGATGCTCAAGGTCGATCATGCCAAGGTTCGAGCCCTCTTCCAACAATTCGATTCGGCCGGCCGAGATGAACGAGTGAGTCTGGCCAAAGAGATCTACAATCAACTAGAAGCACATGGCCGCATAGAAGAGGATATTTTCTACCCCGCTATACGCGATCACATCGATTCACATACATTCACCGGCTTGTCTGAAGGTGAAGACCTTGATCTGGATAGTGAGGATCTGGACAAGGAAAGCGCTGACGATCCGACCGGTTCCTTGATGGAAGAAGATGAGCTGGAGGATGATGAAGAAAGCGATGAGGATGCCATCGACAGGGCGTACCAGGACCACCAGACCGTGAAGGTGATCATTGAACGCTTAAGAAAGCTCGATGTCGGGAGTCCCGAGTATGACGAACAGTTTGAGGAGTTGAGAGAAAGTGTCATGGATCATGTGTCGGAAGAGGAAGCAGTCATTTTCCCGGCTGCGCAAGCGAAGCTGGATCTCGAAGAACTGGGGGCGAGAATGCAACAGAAGAAAGCTGAGCAGAGCAGATCTGAAGCTGCATGACAGTCGCGCAACGCCAGAGCCATCGACGATCCCGGGATCGATCCGGAGCCGTACCCTCCGCGCTGCCCAAACCTATGCGCACCCTGGCCATCGACGTCGGGGGGACCAAGATCAAAGCGGTCGTTCTCAATGAGCTTGGTGAGCTGGTGACGGAGCGTCTTCGCTTTAAAACGCCGGTTCCGGCAAAACCCAACGCGGTGTTGGACGCCATCACCGGACTGGCCGAAAACTTTCCAGAGTTTGACCGGATATCGATCGGCGTGCCCGCAGTGGTGACCAAAGGTATGACGAGAGATGCGCCAAATCTTGGTCCAGGCTGGCAGGATTTTAATCTCGGCCGCACGCTTGCCGCGCGCCTGGGGAAGCCTGTCCGCGCCGCCAACGATGCCGACATCCAAGGATTCGGCGCGATATCGGGTAGCGGCGTTGAATTGGTGCTTACGCTAGGCACCGGCGTAGGTTCGGCTCTTTTTGTCGATGGAACGCTGGTACCCAATCTGGAATTCGGCAGCGACAAATTGAGCAAGAAGCAATTGAAGCAAGTAGGAAAGGCGCGATGGAACAGACGGTTGTTGAAAGCGGTCATGAAATTGGAAGGCATGTTTCATTACGATCGTCTCTATATCGGGGGGGGCAATGCGAGGTTTGTCGATATCGGTACGTTGCCGCCCAAGGTCACGATCGTATCGAACCTGAACGGCTTGGCCGGCGGCATCGCCCTCTGGCGGAAAGCCTCGCCCGCACGCTCCTCCGTGGCTTGAGCCGACCATAGCGCAGATCCGACCTCCGTCGAGGTCGGATCTGCTTTCTCTCCCTTTTCACTTGTGCGAGGACAAGTACTTGAGTGTCGTGGCTTGACCCTTGTCATCCGCTTCCGCCTTGACCCGATCTCCTGGTTGGAAATTGCATTGACCGATTTGGAACCCGGCGCCTCGCGCCGTTTCATCTTTGCGTTGCCCTTGAGCTTCTTGCTGCTCATTGGCTTCCGGAGCTTGCTTCTCCGCAGGGATTCGGTCGGCCTTCATCGCCTCACCCTTATTCTCCTGGGTGGCGCCCGCCGCCGCGCAATCCAAATTTGTATCCTTATTCACGATCAGACGCACTTCCTCTCCGCCCTCTCTCTTGATCGTGAAATGTTCGCCATCGATCTTGAGCACCTCGCCTTCAAATAAATAGGGTCGATCTCCGAGCACCGACTGGAAACCTGGATCAAACGGTTTTACCTTGCTGGTGTCTCGCGTCTTGTCGGTGCTTTCCTGGTCTGACACCGAGCCTGGCTCAGGCACACCCAGTTCATTGCCCCCTTTGCCCATCTGCTGTTCAAAACGTTTCTGAGGCGTCTGATGCTCGTCCGCCCACAGAGTCAAAGCAGTTCCAAACACCAGCGAACCTATCAATCCCACCGTGAGTGAAAGCCTACCTACCCTTTTCATGACATGCCTCCTTTGTGTTTTGAAAACGATTCCTCTCACAATTGAGGAGTCTAACTGGACTCGCCAAAGGCACTCCTCAATCCATCGCATTCAGATCGCAGAATCGTTTAAAACATTCTTTTGTTCTCCGTGGGTTAGCCTGTTGACCTCTTCGACGTTCCCATTTGAAGGAAAACTCGGACACCCAAACTATTCCGCTTGAGACTATTTGTACCGCCCATCGTGATTGCGGAATGATTTTTACCCCAAACCTGCAACCGAGGACGCTGTTGAAGGATGATCGCTGCTTGAGATTGCGGTCTGTAATTTGCACATTGTTATTCCGAATTTATCACATCGTCCAATCCCTATGGCACCTCAATATCGGATGATTGCCGGACGCGCTCCCGCCTGGAGCCAGTTGCTGAAAACCCGAAACATCGGCTGGCTGTGGGCCGGTCAAGTCGTGTCCCAAGTCGGAGATGGCCTCTCTAAAGTTGCTCTTTTGTTTTTCGTCTACGAACTGACGGGTTCAGCACTCAAGATGACCGTCATCGGAGTGCTCCAGACGATCCCACCCCTGTTTTTGGGTCCCTTCGCCGGTGTGTATATCGACCGACTTCCGAAACGTGCGGTGATGATCGTCATCGATCTAGTTCGCGCCGGCTTGCTCATAACAATCCCCGTGCTGTACGCCATCGGTTGGTTGACGCTGCCGTGGCTATACATGTTGGTGTTTATCGTGGCGCTTTTTGCCATGGCCTTTGGCCCTGCGCTGAACGCGGCCATTCCGTTGCTTGTTCAGAAAACGCAACTGACCCGCGCTAATGCGGTCATGCAAAGCAGCATGACCATCGGTCAGTTATTAGGGCCGGCCCTAAGCGGCCTCCTCATTGCCCTGATCGGTTCTCAGAACGTGCTCTATGTGAATGCCCTGGCCTTTATCATATCGGCGCTCTGTATGCTTCCGATCAGGATTCCGTATCACACCGCGACTCGTCGCTCTCCACTCGCGGTGAGACCGATCTTCCACGAGCTCTCCGAAGGGTTTCGTTTTGTGTTTGTCCGACAGCGCTTGCTGCTGCCGCTGATGATCAGCGCCGCACTGTTTACGATGGGGTCGACCGCTTTCGTCTATCTCTTGCCGGTCCTCGGAGACCGCGTGTGGAACATCGACTCCGTGCACTTGGGATGGCTGTGGTCCGCTTTGAGCGTGGGAATCATGATCGCGACCGGATGGCTGGCGTCCATGAAACCGGTGGAGCTATGTCGGCGATTTTGGATCATCGTCGGCGCCGCCTTGGTCGGAGGCCTTTCAATCTTTGCTGTCACGTGGACGATGTCTCTTGTGTTGATTGCCGGGTTGATTATCCTGATCGGCGGCGGTTCAGGACTTGTGCTGCCGGTCGTCTCCGCTTCTCTTCAAGAATTGACGCCGCACAAGCTCCTGGCTCGAGTGTTCAGCGTGTTCAATACCGGTACGATGGCATTGGCCATGCTGGGCATGACGATCATCGGCTGGAGCGCGGATAAATACCCGCCGACCAGAAGTCTTCTTGTCATTGCAGGCATCCAGATAGGAACTGCTGTCGCCACCGCGCTGTTGGTTCCTTGGTGCTATCGACTCTGTTCTCCGAACATGTCTCAGAATCCTAAGCGGCTGAGTCCAAACCGGGAATCTCTCCGGAAGGCTTCGTAATTTCCCCCCAGACTGAAATTTCCTTATCTCACCCGACTGACTTACAACGCCCGCAGAAACGCGACGAGAGCGACCTTCTCCTCTTGATTCAGTTTCACTTCCGAGACCAAATTAAAAAATTCCACCGTATCCTCCAGCGTCGGTAGACGGCCGTCGTGCAAATAGGGCGGAGAATCTTTAACCCCGCGCAACACGAAGGATTTGATGGGTCCATCGGCTTCAGCCCCGAACCGCTCCAAATGCAAGTCATGCATGTGATGATCGGTATAGGCGGGAGGCTGATGGCACGACACGCAACGAGCCTTGCCGAAGAACAGCTCTTCGCCTCGAATTTCCTGTTCCGATGCCCTCCGCCGATTCAACCGTCCATCCGGATTGAGCTTTGGCGCCGGAGGAAAGTCGATCATGTTTTGCATTTGCGCCATATGCGGCACCAGCAAACGATCGAAGACCATCATGCCCTTCTTCATCGCGCGAATCGGGTCCCCGTTGAAGTAGGCGGTCCGCTGTTCGAACTCCGTGAAGTCTTCTACCGACCGAAGACTCCGTTTGGAGCCGTGAATCTGCTGGTTATACACGCCTCGCAAGCTGACCGTATCCAGACGTAGTCTGTCCTTCTGCGGCCTCGTATCGGGATTCAAATGAAATTGCCCGGTCGTATGAAAGTTCACGTGGCAATCGAGACACGTGACACCGAGGCTGGGTTTAGCGGATTTGCGATCGGGCGTGAGGTTGAACTCCTCTTGAGGGAATTGCGTGACGAGCAACCGAAGTCCATCCAATTGAACCGGCGTCACGAGGCCCCTGAACAGACGATCGAAATTGTCGGCGCTGAGCGCTTCGCCTTGGGATACATCGCCCAACTCGGGATGCGTCGTCAGAAAGATCGGCGGAGGAAATTCGGGCAGGAAACAATCCGGCAGATCGAAATCCACGTCGATCCGCTCAAGCCGGGGAAACTGCTCAATTTGGACCAGCGGAAAGACTTGTCCGCCGACTTCATGTTTGACATGAGGTAACCGGTGAAACCCGGCTGGAAATAATTTCTTATCCTTAATCTCCTCGGTATCTGTCTGCCCCAGCTTATCCCATGTCAATCCATTCTTGAGCAGCACGGCTGGACCGATCGGCTGAGGCTTTCCTTTGGTCATCGTCACCCCCGGTTGTGCCTTACACGTCACCTGGTAGCGTTCACTCAGGAGTTGTTTCTGCTTGGCCATGACTTTGGGCTTCTCGGCGCGGTCCTTGGCTGCCACTTGTTCGGCAATCTTCTGCGGGTCCTGTCCGGGCGGGGCGCCGAACAGATCGTAAGAAAAATCCACTCCGTCGAAGCCTTTTTGTTTAGTCTCGTTGATGGATGGATCGGTTTGCTGTGTCCGTTCTTTACTCGAGCTCGCTTTGTTTCCGCTTTTCTGGGCGAAAGGTCCCTCCTCGAACAACCCCATTGAGGCGAACAGGATAACGATGCAGATGAGACTCAACTCGAACTTCTTCAGACGTTCCATGATGATACTCCTTGCGCTTAGATGACCAAGGCCCAACGAGTTTAAACTGTGGACGATTCGCCGACGATATTGAGGTCACCCTCTGTCAGCTTGAAGCCCTACCGACCTTTCCTCGTAACTTTTCACCCTCGCTCCGTTTCGGTGTCAATGTTGCATCCCGGTTGAGGTTCAGTTGCTCCTGTCGTTTCGGCGACGAATCGGCCGGCGGATAACCGAGACTTAATCGTAATTCTCGCCATTTCAGTTTTAGGTCGGCCAACTTGTGATCCGGCGCGCGGTACCCGAAGGCGCGAAACTTCCCCGGCTCGACTTTACCCTTGCGTCGAACGAACTGCGTGAAGGCGTCCGTCCACTCATCGAAGGCTCGCATCACCTCCGGCTCTGCCACCATCTCCTCGCTCTGATTCTCGCTGTATTGTTTCCCATAACCGAATTCAAGGTACCGCCAAAGCGCATCCGGCACCTCGATTCCGCTGTAGCGGCATTGCCAGACGAGTGGTGCGTGCGTGTCTCGCATGTCTTTGAACGGTTCATGCTCCGGATCGAAATATGCCGGCTGCCGCAGGAGTTTCGGTCGACCTGATGCGTCGAGTTCGTCGCCGCCGCCGTCGCCATAGCACAGGAAGCCGGCGCTACGGCCTTCAAGATGGTTACGGCTCAACTCTGTCCAAAGCTGCGAATGCTCCAACGTGCGCGCCAGTTCCGGGTTCTTGTGTTCGATCAAGTCTTCGCAGGGATTGCCGCCGTTCATACAGACCAGCCGATCGAACATCAATTTCAGATTGCTCGTCGGCGCATACCAGTTGACGGGGCCGATGATGGCCCACGCATCGGCTAGATCCAGACGGGCGTATAGACTGAGATCCCACATCAAATCAGGCTCGGCTTTGTTCGCCGGCTCGTAACAGTTGCACGGCCAGACGCAAAGCGCCATCGACGTTGACACGCAAGCGTTACAGCTCTGAATGCGCGCGCGCCCGTAGACGTTGCCGAGATCTTCATAGTCTACTTCCCATTCCGCCGGCAAACGATCAGCCATGCGGAGCATGAGGCTACGAGACTTGGAATCGACGCCGGGACAATTGTATTGCCGCCGGTCGGAACCGGAGATAATCAGCACGCGGAACGGACGTTCCTCCGTGCGCAGCCAACCATGATCATCGTTGAGTTTCATATGCCTCCATAATGGCCGCGCACGGGTTCGGATTTTCCCAATCGCTGTCGGCTGCTGAGACTATTGCCCTTTCTCGAATTGGGGTGGCACCGACCCGCGCGGCGGGGGCGCCGGCGGCGGGCTGGAGAATCCTCCATAGAATCGGTAGGGATAGAACGGACCGTAGTAGTACGGATAACCATAGGGTCCGTACATGCCCATATAGGGGTAATAGCCTCCGTGCAGTCCTGATCCATAATAGGTCGAACTGCCGGCCCCCGATGCGAGTACCTGATCCCAATCCACGATGTGCTTGATCGCCAACACAGGATAGACATATTCACCCTCATCCAACGGTTTCGTGGTGGAACCTTTCACCTCTCCGACCACCGTTACCGGTGTGCCTGCTTCGATCGTAGCGGGATCGAGCCCCTCCTGAACCGCCAGAAAACGGCCTTCCGAGCGCCGGCGATTTTGGGTCGGCACGCCGGCTTGATTCGCCGGCAATTGGAGAATTTCAATTTCCGTGTGGTCCCTGGCTTTTTTGTACTTGAGCACAATTACGCTCACCATGACGACGCGTCCGATGTAATTACTCGGCGTCCCTTTGAGATCGGAAAATCCGACAGTCATGTCCACCTGGTTTTGAAGGTCCGGCGGAAGCACTTGATCCAGCAGGTCCCGCCCTGATTGATGCGCCGACTTCGCGCAAGCAGAAAATATCATCACCAGAAATAACGCACCCGTTAAGCCGGCGCGGCGGCAGGCATGTGACGGTCCGAGTGCTCCTCGCCTCATATTCAAAAAGGCCGAACATCTTCTCAGCCCCGGACAGGCCCAGACGCGCCTGTCGCCCCACAGGCCGCGATGCAAAGGGCCGAGAGGTACGTTAAAAGTGATAGGACACTCCGACAACCACATGTTGCGCCTGATAGTCTCCGACAAAGCCCGCGACCGGCCCAAACGCCTGATCGAATTGGAATGTGGCTCGGGTAAATTTATATTCAGTGAACAAGGCCACATAGGGAGTGATAAATGTTCGAAGCCCAGCGAGCAACACAGGACCTGAAGCGACATCCGTTTGGCTCTGCGTCGTGGGGGAACTGCTGATGTGGCCGATCATCGCGGCGGCGCCGAATCCTACATATGGCTGCAGAGTCTCCCCCGGGTAACGGACGATGAAATTGATGCCCACATTCGTGACGCGAAAATGAATCCCCGGCACATTGTCTAAGTTCTTAACGTGAGGCGTGCTGTGGAATGCATCCAACTCTATACCGACCCAACCGTGACCGGGGAAGTATCCGACCTTGCCCCCGTAGGTGAGGGAGTTTTGCAGATCAAAACTTGGGGCCCGCAATCCGGCGAGGCTGCCGGTTCCTTCTATGTCCTTTAGTCGATCGGCGAAGTTCGCCCCCACTTGGCCCGCCACATACCACTCGGCTTGCACCATGTGAGGCTGACTTAAGACTACGAAAAGAAGGCACACAATCCCGAATGAATAAACACCAGCGCGCTGCCTCATGGGATAGGTCTGCACACGAATAAAGGCTGTCACGTGAAGCGTATCGAGCGCTATAACCGAGGACCTACTTCGCCGGAGAACTGCCGGCTACCATGGGATTGGCCGTTACTGTATGAAAGACCGCGAGCATTGCATCGGGAGTCATGCTTCCGCTCGCAATCAGAGCGGGGTATGTCTCTTTAGTCAGCCGGAAAAAGTCCTCCTGCCTCTCCGTGGTGACGCCGAGAAGCGATCCCAGCGACGCCAAGTATTCTCCCCGCCCTCTCGCCATATCTTCCTGTAGGTTCTCAAATTCAGTGGTCGCCAGCGCAATAGCCCGCTGATCTGATCGAATCATGCCGTCTACCGTCACCCAGGACCGTCCCGAAGTGCTCACCGTAGTATTCTGCGTGGTATCCGACACTGATTCGGTAGTCCCTCTGAGCGTGCAGGCGGAAAACAGCAAGGACAGTACCGACATGCAGATCGCAGTCCAGATTGGATGAGTTGAATGCTTCATGGTTTCCTCCTCTCATGTCATAGGGTGACGTCCAGCAAGGTGCAATTTAAGCGCCATTCCTGGGTGGGTGAGAGCCAATATAATTCGCGGCGCCGTGGAAGGATACCTAAGGTTTATGGTCGGTCGCCCTCTGGAGATGGAGCAACTTGTCAAGCGTGGAACGACTTGTCCTGACGAGAAAATCGACTCCGTCGGTTGAAGATCCCTGCCCAAGACGCTAGCCTGTTCAAAGGAGTTTCCATCAACCTATGCTCGCTCAGCCCGTGACCCCCTGCTCCGAGATTGCCGACTATGCCATTACCGGCGATGCGAGAACGGCCTGCTTGATTTCCAAGCAAGGATCAATCGACTGGCTCTGCCTCCCTCGCTTTGATGGTCCGTCGCTTTTCAACCGTCTGCTCGATCACAGTCGAGGCGGCCACTTCACAATCAGACCAAAAGGAGATGTCTCTACGATCCGTCGCTGGTATGTGGAATCCACGGCAATTTTAGTGACTGAATATCAGACCCCAAACGGGACGATTTGTCTCACTGATTGTGTTCCAGCGCTCTCTCAAGAGAAGAAAAACACGCGGCTGCTTCCATCATGGTGTTTGTTGCGACGGATTGAAGGGATCGAAGGGTGCGTCGAAGTGGAGATCCTGTTCAAACCACGGCCGGATGACGGACGCACAATTCCACCGTTTCATGTTCGAGGAGCAGCAGGGTATTTCTCAGACCTCGGCGATCGTCTTCTCCATGTCATGACTGCGGTGCCCCTGACGATCGGTATGGGAGAGATTACAGGAACAGTGATGCTGCAAGCAGGTCAGCAGGTCGCCGTCTGGTTTGCGTACTCTGAAGATGCCCCAGCGGTATATCCTCCATTAGGGTTCGAAGAGACGGCGATTGAGGACACTTCCGCTTATTGGAAGGGCTGGGCTGCCCGCTGTGGCTATCAGGGTCCCTACCGTGCCGCGGTCATTCGGAGTGCCTTGACTCTTCGGTTGCTGACCTTTGCCCCTTCGGGAGCTATCGTCGCCGCGCCTACCACTTCGCTGCCGGAAACAATCGGAGGCACGCGTAATTGGGATTATCGTTATTGCTGGCTCCGCGACGCCTCGTCCACGGCAAGTGTATTTTTCCGACTCGGCTATCGAGACGAAGCTGCGGCATTCATTCATTGGCTTCTGCACTCCACGACGCTGACCTATCCGGCCTTTCAAATTGTTTACGATGTCTATGGACAAGCGCGTCTCCCGCAAAGAGAACTTCCGTGGATGTCCGGGTACAGAGGCTCTCAGCCTGTTCGCATTGGAAACCAAGCCTACGGGCAGACGCAACTCGATGTGTACGGCGAGGTGTTGGATAGCGTGCTTCTCTATGTAGAGGCAGGCCACGACTTGGATCACGAGATGCGCCGGCGATTGCTTGCTATCGCGCAACTAGTCATGCACCAGTGGAGGAGTCCCGACCATGGATTCTGGGAGATCCCGAACGGTCCTCATCACTACGTTCATTCGAAAGTCATGTGCTGGGTCGCCCTCGATCGAGCCGAGCGGATCGCTCGAAAACTGGGAATCCGGGCTGATCTGACCGCTTGGCAGCAGGCGCGCGAATCTATTCGCCGGACGGTTTCGACCACCGGCTATTCTTCCACTTTGGAGAGCTTCGTCCAGCGGCTGGCGGGACACGACATCGATGCGACGGCGCTGCTCTTTCCGCTCGTGGGCTTTATTGAACCGGCCGATCCGCGCGTCTCAACCACGATTGGGGCGATCTACAAGCACCTCATGCAGGGAGATCTTGTCTATCGCTATCGCATGGACGACGGCCTTCCCGGTGAAGAAGGCGCTTTCCTTGCCTGCAGTTTTTGGCTGGTAGAAGCGCTTGTATCCGCCGGTCGCCGAGACGAGGCGGCGGCCCTCTTTGAGCAACTTCAGACTCGCTCTAACGATGTGGGCCTGTATTCGGAAGAGATGGATCCGTCCGGTCGCATGCTCGGCAATTTCCCTCAAGCCTTGACCCACTTGGCGCACATCGGAGCGGCGCTGCGTCTAGCAGACGTGAAGCGTGAATCGTGAAGCGTATCTCGCTAAACGAAATACGAACAACGAGATACGGCTGGATTGCGGCTAGATCTTGTAAAACCCGCCAAGGATCATGCCATAGGCAATGTGCGCGACGACGGTGACCACCGGAGTCTGGTATCCGTAATTGAGGGCGAGAAATCCTGGTGGCTCCAACAGACGGGTGAGCTCGGGTCCTTGGAACTCCGAGGCCATGTGTGGATGCAAGCCCGGAAGCAAAGGCAGCACGACGATGAGGACAAACGCCGCATGGGCCAAGCCCATCACACCCCCGAGCCACCAGGCGGAAAACCCCAGAGTATGAAAGAATGCCGCATACAGAAACGCCATCCACCATCCGTTTAGAAAATGAATAACAAACCCGATAATCTTTGCACGGTCTCGATTCGGAGACAGCATCGTACCAAGAAGAAACGGGACGTCAATCCGAGTAAGATGGAGCGCTTGACTCGCGCGCATAATGGTAGTCAGCAGGCCGGTCGCCAGCAATCCCCATAAGAGAATCTCACTGATGTTCATCCGGCAAGCTCAAATCGTGAAGACGTGAAGCGGGAATCGTGAGGCGTATCTCGCAAAATGAGACGAAATGCGAGATACGAACGACGAGATACGAGATACGCATTACAACGACGGCGACTTCACATGGAGGAGTTTTGGTTTTTTCACGGGCGGCCGGCTGGTCACCAGCTCAGGTCCCGACCACTGTGTCTTGACGAGCGGCTTGATTTTCACTGACCGGCCGGTCCTTGCGGAGCGATACAATGCCTCGATCACCCGCACATCGATGAGACCTTCAAGGCCCGACGGCTCAGGACGCTTGTCCTTCAACACACAGTCCGAAAAATAGAGCAATTCAGAAGCGAATTGATCGCTGCTCGGAAATTCGCGTGACCGGGTCTTTCCTTCTATCGTCAATTCCTGTTTCAGCTTTCCGACATACTCATAGGCCGGTTCGAGCCGGGCTCGTCCTTCGGCGCCGACAATCTCGTAGGCGGACACGTCCATCGTCCCGAAGCTACAGATAAACGAGGCTATCCGGTCTTTAGGAAAACGCAAGAGGACGCCCGTCATTTCGTCCACTTCGCGAAATCGACGCTCAGTGCCGGTCACGGTAAATGCGCTCACCTCGATCGGATTGTCGCGAAATAGATACCGCGCAGCGTTGAGACAATAGATGCCGATGTCATAGAGAGTGCCTCCACCGAGCTTGCGTTGCGTACGGATGTCGCCTTCGCGCACCTGCATCGTAAAAACCGAATTAAACAACCGGAGCCGGCCCAATTTGCCGGACTGTGCTTGCGCGACCGTCTCCATGTTGGCCCGCTCCAGATGCAGCCGGTACGCGATCATCAGTTTGGTGCCGGCGCGCTCGACAGCCCGGATCATCTTCCGGCACTCACGCTCTGTCACCGCCATCGGCTTTTCGCAGAGCACATGGAGACCTGCCCGAGCGGCACGCACGGCATAGTCACAATGCATGCTGTTCGGCAGCGCAATATACAGGGCATCGACATGCCCCTCTGCCAGGCACCGGTCATACTCGCGATATGAATACCTGTACGGCGCCTTGTATCTGGCGCTGAGTTGTTTCAATTTGCGGGCATCCCCGGAAACCAAGGCGGTTACTTGTGAATTTTTCTTGGCATGAGCAAAGGCCGGCAGAATGGCCACTTGCGCAATATGGCCCAGTCCAACAATCCCATACCGAACTGTCTTCATCTGCCTCCTCCCATTCGCTTTTCGATAACTCCCCCCAGACATGTCTCCTCTAGAAGATCCTCCGCCACTTCCACCGGCTTGGGTCAAGACCATACTATGGTATCTTCACTCCTATAGTCTGTTGTAATCACCATTGCTTTGACCCTGGAATCGGTTAGTTGAAAAGACCGGAAAAAAAACGACAACGGTGTCGCTCCTTCCGTGCCTTCTTGCCGCATCAATTATGATGATGGTGCTTATGACACTCCCTCATCCCTAGACGACCTCCCGAACCTTGTTCTCCACCAGCGTCTTGATGATGTCCCATCCGTCTTTCTGGCCACGGGCCAATGCTTTTGCGAACTGCCAGGCTTGGTCGGTCGTGATTTTTCCGGGCAAGGGCGGCTCATTGGGATCGACTACTGCTTCTATGACCGCAGGACCGGGATGCGAGAAGGCATCCCGCAGCACGCTCTCGACCAATTTGGGATCATCGACCGTATAACCTGCCGCACCGCAGGCGCGTGCGAAGGCGGCAAAATCGATCGGCTGCAATTGTACGCCATATTGCGGGTTGCCCTCGAAGGCGAGTTGTTCCCACTTGATCATGCCGAGGACATTGTTCTTGATGACGATGATTTTCACGGGCAGGTTGTATTTGACGATCGTGGCCAGTTCTCCCATTAACATGGTGAAGCCGCCGTCGCCTGTAAAACATACGACCTGCCGACCTGGATAGGCCGTCGCTGCCCCGATACAGTAAGGCAGGCCGTTAGCCATAGAAGCCAAGGTGCCGGAGGCCGAGAACAACATCGTCCCCCGTATCGTGATATGACGCGCCGCCCAGGTCGTGATGGTTCCCGTATCGCAACAGATAATCGCGTCGTCATGCAAGACGTGGTTGAGCTGACGCGCCACAACCTGTGGCTTCAAGGGCATGTCCATCCGTGTCCCGCGCTCTTCCATCAACTCATTCCATTTCTTCATTCTCATTTGCGCACTTTGAAGGAAGCCGCGATCCGCCTTGACATGAAGCATCGGGAGTAAGGCACGCAATACATCCCAACATTGGCCGACCAGCCCGACACCTACCGGATAGCGCAGACCGATGCGCGCCGGGTCGATATCGATCTGCACGGCCTTGGCTTGCCCTGGTTTCGGATAGAACTCAAGATACGGAAAGCTGCTGCCCGCAATGATCAAGGTGTCGCACTCCTCCATCACCTCCTGGGAAGGCGCCGTGCCCAGCAAGCCGATGCCACCAGTCGTATAGGGACTGTCGTCAGGCACCACCGCTTTGCCCAAAAGAGGCTTGACGATAGGCGCCTTCAATTTTTCAGCCAGTGTTAAGACTTCCTCACGGGCCTTGAGACATCCTCGGCCGGCAAGAATCGCGACCTTGTTCCCGGCATTGATGATCTCCGCAGCCCTCTCCAAATCGGCTTTGGAAGGTAGTGGAAGCGCATCGCTATACAGGTCGCCGCTATGCTGCGGAATATTCGCCTTGGACCGTTGCCCCTCTGCCGGCCAGTCTTGGATATCTTTGGGAATCGTCAGATGTGCGACAGTCCGGCGGGAGATCGCCGTCTTAATGGCTTCGTCGACCACATTGCACACATGGGCCGGTCCCATCACGCGCTCGCTATAGGCCGCGACATCTGCAAAGAGCTTCGCCAGATCGACGTCCTGCTGGTAATGCGTTCCGATCAAATCGTGAAACGTATGTCCTGTAATGGCCAGAACGGGCTGTCCGTCGAATTTTGCGTCATATAATCCATTCAACATATGAATCCCGCCCGGTCCGGAGGTCGCCAAACAGACGCCGATCCGGCGGGAAAATTTCGCGTAAGCGCAGGCCGCAAATGCCGCCGATTCCTCATGCCGGACCTGCACGATTGTGATGGCCTGTTGTCGTGTCCTGAACGCTTCATAGAGACCGTTGATCCCGTCTCCGGGGAGGCCGAACACGCGGTCGATCTTCCAATCGATCAACCGCTCCACCAATAAATCGGCAACTGTTTTGGCCATGGTCGTCTCCGTATCGCGTCGCTCGAATCTGGATAAGAAAAACGCTTCACGATTCACGCTTCACGACTGCTAAGCGACCTGAACGCGCTTCTTCATTACTGATGCTGAGGATCGTTCACGCGTGTCGACCCCTACTCCATGTGCAAAGACCAATTCACCGCCAAGCCATCCCGATACTCCCAATAAGCTGACAGTGAGAATTGAGAGAAGGAGCGGTATCATGGCGCCTGGGTCGCTGACCATACGAAGCCAGATATTGACGGCATACAGCCCCACTACCGTAAGATTGATGAGCATGTGCATCTTCCCCACGCGAACCACGCGTGGATCGATCAACGAACGAAAATCCAAGTACCCCGGCACGGCGGCGCCCAGCGCCCCTAGGACGCCGCCCATCATTGAGTACAAGGCCATGGTGTTCCAAATGACCCCGCCCCACCCGAAACTGTAGATCAGGTCACACACCAACGAGAAGATCCAAAGTCCGATGGGAACTGCGACCAACATCGGATGCATGGGATGTCCGTGGACACTGGCCGGCGTTTTCATAGGTGCACCTCCTCATGTTCCAACATCTGTTTTAATTCTCCGGCATTCTTCACCGCATAGCCCGCTTGATCATTATCGAAATAGAAATAGATACCGGAGAGACTGGTTTGCCATTGCCTGATGCGACGTGCCCATGCGTGTAATGTACGTTTTGGATAATTCCCTCGGTATTTGCCTCCTGGACCGTGCAATCGCACATAGGCGAAGTCGGCGGTGATTTCAATCGGCGAGTGAAACCCGCCTAACTCATAGATGCAAAAGGCCGCATTGTAGCGGCGCAGCACGCGGTACACGGCCGGGTCGTGCCAACTGGGATCGCGCAACTCAAAACAGTAACGATGCGCGGTAGGCAGCGCTTCAAGAAACGCGTTGAGCCGGCCGACGTTGCAGGACCATCTTGGCGGCAGCTGGAAAAGAATCGGTCCGAGCTTGGGTCCCAGGAACTCCGCAAGGGGAAGGAACCTCTCCAGAGCCGGCTCCGGATCGAGGAGTTTTTTTCGATGCGTGATGTACCGGCTGGCTTTCACGGAAAAGCAGAAATTCGGCGGTGACATGGCCCGCCAGGTCTCAAACGCGTTTTGAGCGGGTAACTGGTAGAAGCTGTTATTGATTTCCACTGAATCGAAATCCTGCACGTAGAAATGCAGCATATCTCGGGAACGTAAGTCCGGCGGGTAGTAGGGCCCGCGCCAATGTGTGTAATGCCAACCGGATGTCCCGATGCGCGCCGCGCATTGGGAGGATTGAGCGCTGCGGACTGAGGACTGAGCTGAAAGAATTAGTTGACTCATTCTCAGCCTCTCCTGCGGCTCAACCTCTCCTGAGGCTCAGTCCTCAGCACTTAGTCCTTAGTCCTTGGTTCTGCGCGTCATCCGGTATGCGCGTAAGACTTCCGCCACGCTCCATGCCTGCGCAATACAGCCCCGTGGGTGGTAGGGTGGTTCCGCGTCGAAAATCTCGCTGATCGTACCGATGCCGGATTCCCGCAAGTGCGCCTTAAATCCATCCAACATCGCGCGTGCTTGTGGCTTATCGCCGTAGACCTTGAGCCAGGCCTCTATAAAATGGCCGATCAACCAGGCCCATACCGTTCCTTGATGATAGGCCGCATCCCGCGACCGGAGGTCCCCGAAATACATCGGTTTGTAATCCTGGTGGCTGGGCGCCAAGGTTCTGAGTCCGACCGGCGTCAACAGTCTTTCGGTCACCACATCCACCACCGATCTCCACCGTTCACTGGCGAGGATGGGAAAGCGCAAGGAGATGGCCAAAATTTGATTGGGGCGTAGGCTGGCATCGTCGCCCCGTTCGCCATCGATCAGGTCATAGAGATGTTCTTTCGCGTCGTACCAATACCGATGGTTGAACGAATCCTGCGCTTGCTTGGCCATACCCAGCCACGTATCCGGCCGCTCTCCGAGACTCTCCGCCCATTGCGCCATCAAGCGCAACGCGTTGTACCAGAGCGCCTGAATTTCTACAGGCTTGCCGCGACGCGGCGTGACGACCCACCCATCGACTTTGGCGTCCATCCATGTCAATTGATAGCCTTCCGCTCCGGCATGGAGCAGTCCATCCTTGGGGTCTACCCCAATTCCGAAATGTGTGCCCTTGGCATGATGTTCGACCACCGACTTTAGGATCGGATACAGCATCATCAACGTATCTCGATCCTTGGTGGCTTCGTAGTAACGATCCAACGCGTGGAAGTACCAGAGTGTCGCGTCTACCGTGTGGTACAGCGCCGTCCGCTGGCCCTCGGGAAAAAGATTAGGCAGCAACCCGTCTTTGATGTAATGGGAAAAGGTCCGAAGAATCGCTTTGGCTTCTCGATAGCGCCCGGTGCAAATCGCCAGACCTTCCAGACTGATCATCGTGTCACGCCCCCAGTCGGTGAACCAGTGGTACCCCGCAATCACGGTTCGCGCTTCGTCTCCCGACGCGCGCGCCAACACATGTTCTTCAAGGCGGCTCCCGGGAAACACGATGAATTGGTCGGCCGCCAATGCCAGCGATGTCTGGAATTCGTCAGGATCGCCTTCATCCAGATGCGGCAATAACTTGTGCAGACGCTCCGCTTCCGCTTCGAAAATGGAGGCCGTATCGAATTCCAGTAGTTCCCATGGCTCGGTACTGGCCACAAACGCAATCGAATGGCCTGCCGACAACTGAGCCGTAAAATATCCGGGACTGACCAAATTTTCGGCATGCTCGTACCCTCGCTCGCGTTCGATTCGATACAACACCTGGCGACTGACCAGGTCGTCTGCGACAAAGACTCCGCGGTGGCGCCGAAGGCACATTTTTAGACTGGGTACGCCATCCGCCAGCCGGACTTCATATCGTCCGCCCGTGACCGTCAGCGTGAGCGGCCTTTCTTCATCGCACT
>JBQTHT010000194.1:0-13666 GCA_052389595.1 Nitrospiraceae bacterium | reverse complement strand
AAAAATGACAGAATTAATGGTGCTGACCGTCACCAGCGGGCTTGGAATTCCCTGTTTCGCTGATGAGTAAGCTCTTGCAATCGTCCACACGAAAGCATACAACGGCGGGCGGCGTGTTCGCGCATAGTGAGTAGTTCACCTATAGACGGAGGTCTCTTGCCGGTCATTTCACGGATCTTCTCTTACAGCCTTGCTTTCTGTGTCCTTCTCCTTCCTGATCAAAGTCTAGCTTCCGCTTTTCGCATTTTGGATCAAGGCGCATCAGGGGTGGGGCAGGGTAATGCAGTGACCGCGCAGGCGGATGATCCTTCGGCCATCTATTACAATCCTGCCGGCATGACTCAATTGTCGGGTGTGCAGATCTATACCGGAGGTTTGTTTGTCGGGGGGAGTACGAAATTCACCAACGCGGCGGGGGCGAGCACGACGGGTAACTTCGGTGGAGCTGTGGCGCTTCCCCCGCCGACCAACTTTTATCTCACGGCCAATTTGAAAGATTTAGGCTTCCAAGCGTTGGGTGATACCACCCTGGGTCTCGCGCTGCTCTCACCGTTCGGAACCAAATATAAATATCCGGATAGCGCGCCCTTTGCCACTGCCACAACCCGCATGTCGCTGGAACTCACCGACATCAAGCCGACCATCGCCTACAAATTGTCCGATCAGTTGTCGTTCGGTCTGGGAGCGGACATTTATACGTTCTTGCCGTTTTGGGGCGAAGGTCAAGCGGAGGTGCAATTTCTCTCTTCCGGTGGGCCGGGTCTTCCTCCGCCCGGTACGAGAATGGAGATCAACGGCAAGGACACGGCGGCGGGCTTCAATGTGAGCATGCTCTATACGCCGTTGCGGAATGTCGATGGCAAGCCAATCGCCAACATCGGGCTGATTTATCGGAGCCAGGCCACGCTGCATCTGGACGGCTCGCTGACGGCAAACGGCGCAGTTGTACAAAACACGACCACGACGTTGGTGCTGCCTCAAATCCTGACCGGTGGCGTAGCGATCTGGCCCACTCGCGATCGGGAACGGGAATGGAAGTTGGAGTTGGATGTGGATTACACCGGGTGGAAGTCGTTCCGTAATTTAGATGTGCATCAAGCCAACGGCGCCACGATTCCTTTTCCCCAGAATTTTCAGAGCACGTTTATGGTAATGGTGGGAACTGAATATAAGTGGTTGCGGCCTACCCCGTTGCCTGACTGGGAGATCGCCTTCCGTTCCGGATATCTGTTCGCGCAAACTCCTGCCCCCGATCAGTCGTATAATCCAACACTGCCTGCCGATGCCGATAAACACGCGGTGTCCTTGGGCGCCGGATTTCTGTGCAAAGATCGTGGAAAATTCCTCGGCGTTCTGCCGTGCGGGCGAGGAGAAACAAAGAGATTTCTGCCGAAAGCGATCGGGCTCGATCTCGCCTATCAAGCCATATTGTATGAGAAGAGAACCGTCAGCGGCGCAGTGAATCCCGTCGCCATTCCGGGCGTGATCGATGGCATCTACAAGACGACCTTCCACATCGGCTCGCTGAACCTCCGCCTGATTTTCTAGAGTTTCTCGCTTAGTACCTTGCAGTAAGGAGATCGCCGCGCCCCCACTTGTCTCCTTGACACCTAGCCATACGTACCGTATGGTTTGCCACATGAAAACTACGCTCAACATTGATGACTCCGTAATGATGAAACTGAAGAAGGAAGCGGTCAGGCGGGGAACGGACCATGTCTGAATTGGTTGAGTCGGCTCTGTGCCCGCTATTCCAGACACACATGACCAAACCATACTGGAGGTGACAGTTTCATGGGTGAACGTACGCTCGCCATTATTAAACCGGATGCGGTGAAGAAAAACGTGATCGGGGACATTCTCAGCCGATACGAAAAGGCCGGGCTCAAGCCGATTGCGATGAAAATGATGCAGATGTCGAAAGAGACGGCGAAAGGATTCTATGCCGTCCACAGCCAGCGACCTTTCTTCGACAGCCTATGCACCTTCATGTGCTCGGGGCCTGTGGTGGTGCTGGTCCTCGCAGGGGCGAATGCGATCAAGTCGAACCGCGACCTCATGGGAGCGACGGACCCTGCCAAGGCAGACAAAAACACTATCCGCGCCGCACACGGAACGAACATTGAGTTCAATGCCGTCCACGGCTCGGATTCCCCGGATACCGCTCGGTTTGAGATAGGATTTTTCTTTCCTGAGATGGATCTCGCCAAGGAGTGATCGACATTCGCGCCGATCGCGAATCTTGGCACTCACGCCTGTGAAGCCTCCGCTCCGATCAGTGCTCAGCCGGCATGGATGGACGTGCCGCTCCGTTCGTGCCTGTCGCGTGTGTATCGTCTTCATCCTCTTCGTGTCGACCGGGTGCGGAACTGCTCATCCACCGTCTTCTCCCGGCATTCCTCCCCGGGTCGATCCCGGTCTCGAAGCGCAAGTCAGAGTATTGCGGGCTGCGAAGACAGCATCGGATGAAGGCCGCTATTCGGTCGCCGCTCGTCTCCTGAAACGATTCATTGACACCTATCCGCAATCTTCCCAACTGCCTGAAGCGCGTTGGTCGTTGGCGCAGGCGTATGAAAAAATGGGAGACTTTCCTGCCGCCCGAACGGAGTATCGCTCGCTTGTCACAACCATCCCTATGACGGCCGACACGATAGGCTATCAGGAACATGCCCTCCGTCGTCTGAACGAGCTTCGTCAAGAGCCAGCCGAGTATGGGTTGTCACGGACTCGCGTCGCGCTGGCCTTGTCGCCGCGCCAGCTCCCACCGAAGCCCGATCTGGAATCCTGGATGCGGATGCTGGTGAGCCGCGGGGTGACGACGCTGGTGCTCGACGTGGAAGCGGGACCGGGATCGCCTGAATCGGCGCCGGGCGTCTATTTTCAAACTGACAAAGCGCGCGTGGTGGATGACCTGTTCGGGCAGATGATTCCGCTGGCACACCAAGTGGGTATGGCTCTTTTCGGATTCATCACGCTGCAAGAGATGGCACGACTCGGTGCTCAGCCTGAATGGAGAACGATGGAATATGAGTTTGCTGCGCGACAATTTCGTCCCTCATCGACCCTGGATCTGCTGAATCCGGCTGTTCAAGATTATCTGATCGGTCTTATGACGGATTTGGCGCAAACCGGAATTGACGGAATGCTGGTGCGAGTCAGAGAAGCTAAAGGATTTTCTCGGGAGGTCAGCGGCGCTTCACTCCGTCAGTTTGAAAACAGCCTGGGCGTCAAGCTCGAACCGGAGCGATTGTTTGGAGAAACTGCCCGATCCCAGACAGCGTTTCAAGATGATGCAAACGTGGAATACTGGCGGTGGGTAGGGTGGAAGGCTCGTGAACGCTTGCGTCTACTCGAACGGATGAGGGAGGCTTCGAAACGTCACCTGTCGTCGATGCCCGTCGTGATCATGATGCATCCCGAAGCCGTTATGCGTCCGGTCGCGGCGCTCGAGGAATACGGTGAGGATTTCTTGGAGATCAAGCGCAAGGGATTTGAAATTGCGCTGTCGGACTCTTCAAACGACTTACAGGCTGCGCGAGAAGGCGAGGCGCTTGTGCGGCGGACGATTGAATTGGTCGGAGGGCAGGCCCAATTCTGGGTAATGTCGAACGTTCAGGCGAACGATTTGAGTGATGGAACATCGTGGTTCCGTCCGCGCGATCAAGAGCTGGTGGCGGCAGGTATCCACGTGTTACTGCGGGTCGCGTCGCCCCGCGCCATTCCTTGACAAGGTTGGCCCGCTCCACTTACGATCACGGCTCCGCTGGCGAAGGGCGTGAAGCAAGAGCATGAGGTTGAAACTCTGCGCGGAGCCCTAGTCCATTGCACTAGCCTGAGACTGAAAGGAAGATCATGATTCCGACCGACCTTCGTTATCACCAGGAGCATGAATGGGTGCGTGTCAACGGCACACAGGCGACCATCGGCATCAGCCATTTCGCCCAGGATGCGTTAGGCGACATCGTCTTTATCGATCTCCCGAAAACCGGCATCACGGTCACCGCGGGCAACCAAATCGGGGAGGTCGAGTCCACGAAAACTACCTCGACCATTTATACTCCCGTCAGTGGAACGATCACAAAGGTGAACGATGATCTGAAAGACCATCCCGAGGTGGTCAACTCGGATCCTTATGGCAAAGGCTGGATGGCCGTCATCAATCTTACCAAGAAAACCGAGGTCGACGCCCTGATGACGTCCGCGCAGTATGAAGCGTTCCTCACGTCACAGAAGAAGTGAATCCGGTAATGATCTGATGATCTGTTGAGGTTTTGCGAATCATCAGATCAAGAAATCATCAGATCATCAGATCGACAAATCACCAATTCCCCTATGAAACACATCGCCATTCTGGGCGCGGGGCCGGGCGGATATGTCGCCGCGATCCGGGCAGCGCAGCTCGGCGCGAAGGTGACGGTCATTGAACATCAAGCATTGGGCGGAGTGTGTCTGAATTGGGGATGTATCCCGAGTAAAGCGCTCCTCTCGGTCGTGGAACTCGGGGACAAAGCTAAAAAAGCCGAGGACCTTGGACTCAAGCTTCAAGGCCCCATCGGCTACGACCCAGCTCGCATGGTGGCCCGGAAAAACAAAGTGGTCGCCGGTCTGGTCAAGGGCATCGCCACGTTGTTCAAGACTTGGGGTATCGACCATGTTGAAGGAAAAGGCGAACTGTGGGACGAACGCACATTGCGTGCGACCGGACCCGACGGAAGCGAACGAAATGTCCAGGCCGACGCCGTCATCATAGCGACCGGCTCGTCCTGGCCGAACCTCCCCCTGTTTCCCATCGACGGACAGCAGATCATCACGAGCAAGCAGGCGCTGGACCTGGAAGCGGTGCCTGAAACGTTACTAATCATCGGAGCGGGGGTGGAAGGGTGCGAGTTCGCGTCCCTCTATAGCGGCATGGGAACGCAAGTGACGATGGTGGAGCTAATGCCGCGCGTGCTTCCTCTCGAAGACGAGGAGATCTCCTCGTTCATGGCGCGAGAGCTGAAGAAGCGCAAGGTGGAGGTCAGATGCGGGACAACCGTCGAGCGAATCGAACGGCAGAGCCGATCTATCGCAGCGACGCTAAAAGACGGTTCGGTGGTGGAAGCCGAAAGGATTCTGGTATCGGTGGGGAGAGGATTGAATTCCAGCGGCATCGGATTGGAGAAAGCCGGAGTCCAGGTCGGATCGCGGGGGGAGATACTGGTCAATGACCGGATGGAGACTAATGTGCAGGGCATCTACGCCATTGGCGATGTTGTGGGCAAAGCCATGCTCGCGCATGTAGCCTCCGCCCAAGGCAAGATCGCGGTTGAGAATATTCTAGGGCACGCGCGAGAAATCGATTATCGGGTCGTTCCCGCCGGCATTTTCACATTACCGGAGATCGGCCGTGTTGGATTAACTGAACAGCAAGCCCGGGAGCGATGCCGGACGTCCGGCATGAATCCGGAAACCGCGGTCAAAGTAGGCCGGTTTCGTTATGCGGGGTTGGGCAAAGCTCAGGCGACGGGCGACAGTACCGGAATGTTCAAAGTCATCGCCGACGCCGGGACCGACGCTCTTCTCGGCGTCCACATCATCGGAGCTCATGCCGCCGATCTCGTCCATGAAGCAGCGCTTGCCATGCAGCTGGGAGCAAAGGCTTCGCAAATCGGAACGATGATCCATGCCCATCCTACGTTGGCCGAAGGGCTGATGGAAGCGGCGGAAGATGTGGAGGGGTTGGCGATTCATCTGGCACGAAAGCGAGAAGACGTGAAGGGTGGGCGTGAGGGGTAAGGCGTGAGCCGGATGGTGAAGTCACTTCTTATCAAGTTGGCCATGTTGGCCATGACTGCCGGGCTGATCTTTTGGATTGGCTGGTCGGTTCCGCAGCCGGCTGATCAAGGAGAGAGTGAAAACTCCACTCCGAAGACGGGTATCACGCAGCAGCAGGTGGCAAGCCCCACTGCAGCGCCGGCTCTAACGCCTCGTGCTCCGGCCCGTCAGGCGAAGGATCGTCCCGCGAAGAAGGGATTCATGTCCGGAGATCGGAAACCACTGGACCTTAATCGAGCCACCGCGGAAGACCTTCAACAACTGCCTGGGATCGGTGAAGCCATGGCTAAGCGCATTCTGGACTATAAGAAAGCAAATGGTTCATTCGGTACGGTTGAAGATTTACTTGAGGTGAAGGGAATCGGAGAAAAGAAGATGGAACGGCTCCGGCCCTTCGTCATGGTGAAGCAAAAGAAACCGATCATGTCTAAAGAGACCAAAGCCGATTTATGAGCGAATTGACTCGGCAACTCGACTTGATCCTCCGAGGAGCAGTTGAAATTATCCAGCAGAATGAGCTGGAAGCGAAGCTCAACCGGTCCATCAAGGAGAACCGCCCTCTGAGGGTGAAAGCAGGATTCGATCCCACCGCGCCTGATTTGCATCTGGGCCATACCGTCCTCATTCATAAACTGAAACACTTTCAGGATCTGGGCCATCAAGTCATCTTTCTCATCGGCGACTTCACCGGCATGATCGGCGATCCGACCGGCGTATCGCAGACACGGGTGGCGCTCACGAAGGAGAAAGTCCGGGAGAATGCCAAGACCTACGAACGGCAGATTTTCAAGATACTCGACCCGAACAAGACAACCGTCGAGTTCAATAGCCGATGGATGAATGCAATGACGGCAAACGGACTGATCGAATTAAGCTCGCACTATAACGTCGCCCGCATGTTGGAGAGGGAGGATTTTCATAAGCGGTATCATGAACAGAAACCGATCAGCATTCATGAGTTTCTGTATCCCTTGATTCAAGGCTACGATTCCGTTGCACTCAAAGCGGATGTGGAGCTGGGAGGAACGGATCAGAAATTCAATCTGCTCGCGGGGCGTGATCTTCAGCGCGATTATGGCCAAGAAGCCCAGGTCGTCCTCACCATGCCGTTGCTCGAAGGCACGGATGGAGTGCGGAAGATGAGTAAGAGTGTGGGGAACTACATCGCGCTCGAAGATAAGCCGGACGACATGTTCGGAAAACTCATGTCCATCAGCGATGCCTTGATGCTGCGGTACTACGAACTCCTGACGACGGAAGACTTAGCGGCAGTCAAAACGAAGCATCCGATGGACGCGAAACAATCCCTGGCCGAGCGGATCGTGAGCCTGTATCATGGAAATGACTTGGGCCGGCAGGCGAGAGCAAATTTTCAGCAAAAATTTCAAAAACGTGAATTTCCGGCGGAGCCGGATGTCCGGATTGTTCTGACAAAGGCCGATGTGAAAAATGCGGACATCCCGTCGATAGGGTTGGTGGACTTGGTCGCGAAGACCGAATTCGTATCGAGCAAGAGCGAGGCTCGCCGTTTGGTCGTGCAAGGTGGGGTTGAAATCGATGAGTTCATGCAGAACGATCCCACTCACACACTCGTGCTGACGGTCGGGCGTCAATATCGAATACGAATCGGTCGGAGAAAATTTGCGACCGTGGAGTTCAAGCTCTCTAGTGGGTGTCCTTGACTTGATGGATGGTGTCACGTAGGATTTCGCAGTTGTCCTTCCCTCAGAGAGCGGGCGTAGCTCAGTGGTAGAGTCCTAGCTTCCCAAGCTAGTTGTCGTGGGTTCAAATCCCATCGCCCGCTCCAAACCAAGCTTGCTTGACCCGGAGTGCTTCGCATGACGCATGACGGGGTAAGCAACTCAAGTTATTCATACTGTACCTACAGAAGAGTGATCGGTGATTTGGCAATTGAGTGATTGATAGCCAATGAAACAAAAAGACAAAAAAAGAAGGGTCCTCAACCTTCTTGAACGGCCGCTCTTTTCTGAGCCCGATCCTATACCAAAACTTGAACTGCTGCTGGACGACTCCATGCCTGAGCTGCCGTTCCCCCGGATGCTCCGCTTCTTTTCGACCCCAGTACGCCACGCAGCACCAGCCCTAGCTAAGCCCTTCCCCATATCGTATGCTGATCGTATGGAACCATATTGAATATCCAGTAGGGGGCCCATTCTAATCACTACGAGGGAGGATAACGATGCGACGAACGATGAAGGGAACATTGACAGGGGTGTTCGTAATTACTGGAGTGCTCGGGTACCTCGGTATGTCACCTGTTCAAAGTGCTGATCCAACCGATATGCCGCCTACCTCACCGTCCTCTCCGACTACCCAGGCTCCGGCCCCACAGAGTACTCCTGCGCCGCAAGGACAAGGGACTCAAGGAGAACGTCGAAAGAAAGCCATGCACCGAATGAAAGAGGCCTGCGGAGCGGATATTCAAAAATTCTGTCAGAACGTGAAGCGTGGCGAGGGGCGTATCGTGCAGTGCCTGGAACAGCACCCAAACGAAGTCTCACAGAACTGTAGCCAACTTCTGCAAAAGAAGGCATCTCGCCAAGGTAAAACTAACTGAACCCGGTAGGGAGCGCGAGAGGATGCTGGTCATCAAGCGCCGCACATCGTCGACGTACGCGGTCATGCCGACCTCCAGAAGAGTGAATTGGTGATTTATAATTGAGTGTTGAATTCAGATGGCTCTTCCTACAAGCGCCACCATACATCATTACTGACTACAGTCGTCGTCTTGCCCTTAAGAGACCTTCCGAATTGAGAATGCCCGTCCGTTAGCATTGACATCAGCTTCAATTTTATCTCCGATACTCACTTCGCCTGGAAGGTGGGTTGCCGTGTCTACGAACAGGGTAACAGCTCCAGTCTCATTGCTTGGAAGCACGACTACCTCTTCGATGACGGTTGCGACCTGGCGCTTACCACCAGGGGTTTCAACCACCTGCAGCTCTCCTGAAATCATGACCACTTCGCCTTTCACGGTCAGGGACGGGGCCTGCTCAGATGCGAGCAATGAGAAGCCGCTCGTCCCGACCACCAGCACGATCAGCAGCACAAATCTTACAAGATCTTTGCTACTCATGATCAGCCTCCTTATCCAGCGTTCTTTCGTTTGAGTCTTGTTTGCTTATCACTTGTGCAAGGGGTGAACCGATGGTCACTGATAATAAGGCATTAATAATCGACGCCTTAGGGGGAATACTCGGTCAATCACAAAGAAAAAAGAGGATACCTTGTCCCTGTCAGGACGATATGTCTCAGGGGAGCCAATAGGACCGGAGATAGTTGTTGAGTGGGATTATCTGCTCGTATCCTGTTGAGGGCTGAACAGGAGAACAACTCCATGGTGGAATCGATCTTTTGTTTTCTCAAAGGAATCGGACTTACGACAGAGCGCAGGCTGTGGAGGCGTGGCATTCTCATGTGGCAGGATTTTCTCGCAGCGGCTGGAATCTCCGGTATGAGCGGGGCGAGGAAGGCCGTCTATGATCAAGACCTCGCGCTGGCGCACGAGAATCGACAACGAGAGAACGCCCGTTTTTTTTGCGAGATGCTTCAAGCCCAGGGATCAGTGGCGACTTTATGAATGGCTGCGGCCGCGCACGGTGTATCTCGATATTGAAACCAACAGCGGTGGAGACATCACGGTCGTTGGATTATATGGCAATGGAAAGGTGAGGTCCCTGATCCGCGGCGAAACGCTCACCCAACGTCAACTCGGCGGGGAACTCGCGCAGTACGATTTGCTGGTCACCTTCTGTGGCACGAGCTTCGACGTGCCGATGCTCCGCGCGCATTTTCCCCGCCTCTTGATGGACCAACCGCATATCGATCTCTGCTGTCTTGCCCGGAACGTCGGTTTGCGAGGCGGACTCAAAGCCATAGAAACCATGGTCGGGATTGAGCGGCGGGCCGATCTTCTAGGTCTGAACGGAAGAGATGCCGTTCGATTGTGGAATCGTTGGCGGCATAGTCGAGATGAAACGGCGCGTGAACGGTTGCTCGCCTACAACGAAGCGGATTGCGTGAATCTACAGCCCTTGGCAGATCTTCTGTATTGCCGGCTGGTCCGACAGTATCACCCGAGCAACGAGTGAAGGTTGGATTTCTGTTAGTGCTTGAGCCTACCTCCGGGTGACGGTGAAGCGATGGAGCCAGCTTCGCTCGAAGTGGACCGTCGCACCAACGGGACAGTAATGTTGGCCCGACGTATTGTTGCTCTCGACTCGCGCAGTCAGCGTTCTGGTATCCACCTCGATCACCGCCAGGTGTTCGTAGAGATCGACAATGCATGCGATGGTAGGGGAGTGGCGGTCGGAAGCGAAGACCTTGGCGACGAGGGGCTCTTCGAGCGTGATGAGATCGTCGGTATGAAAAGTCGGCTGCTCCTTTTCCATATAAGCCCACACTCCCGCCACAGCGATCAAGAGTCCGAGACTGACGAGAATCCAACGGAAGTGCCGAGGGTAGGAGGTCTTCAGCCACCGCGCAAGGCTGGCCGCTCCCATCACGAGCAGCAAGCCGATGAAGCCGAGGACGAAGAAAATCAGCGCGATGCGAAGATTCATAAGACTAGGTTTGCTCTATGGCTGGGATCAAAAGGAGTGGCAGAGCGTGGTTATCCATACTGGTGAAATAGCGGTGAGGCATAGAGCATTGTACATAGACGACCCCAAAAGGGTAAAGGCCAATGTACGAGATGAAGCGCTGACGGCAGGGCCATCAGCAACCTGCCACCTTTGAACGAGAGGATTAGAATTGATCATGGAGAGGGCTGGTGAAGATCCCCAGCAAGCGACTGTACCACCCCCGGTTTTCTAACTGCCGGCGGTCGACCTTCCGCGAGTGAGCGAGATCTTCAATGATGATGCCTTCGAGCCGCTTGGCGACCTGCTCGTTATAGAAGACCACATTGAGTTCGTCGTTCATGGCCATTGAGCGGTTGTCAAAATTCGTACTGCCGAGCGTGGCCCACGCGCCGTCGATGACCATCGTTTTAGTGTGCAGCAGGGCAGGGGAGTACTCGTGGAGCTCAATGCCGGCGTCCAGCAGAGGCCCGAAGCCCTCTCGCTGCGATTCCTGGGTCACATATTCCACCCCGGACCCTTTGATGACGCTGGGGACGAGCACACGGACGGAGACACCACGCTGAACCGCCTGCACAAATGCAGCGATCATCTGCTCCCCGGGCAACAGATACGGAGTCGAGATCAGGATCGACCGTTGAGCGGAGGAGATGGATTGCAGGAACACGTCATACAGAGCGTAGTTATCCCGGGTGGGTGAACTTCGAACGATCTGCGCCCGGACGGGGACGTCCGCCACCGCCACTGGCGGATAAGGATAGAATTCTTCTCCGCCCAGCAGCTCGCCGGTCGCCTCGCGCCAGTGTTCCAGAAAGGCAGCCTGGAGCTGCTGCACGATCGGCCCTTCGAGCCGCACGTTCGTCTCCCGCCACCGTCCTTTGGTGCGCCCATTCCCGGTCCAGGCCTCATCCACGCCATAGCCACCCGTGAAGCCGATGCGCCCATCGACGACCACGATCCGGCGATGATTGCGCATGTTGGAGCGCCTCGGCTTCCACGGCCGCAAGGGACGGAAGTCCGGCACGATGTGACATCCGGCATGCCTCAGTGTCTCGACATACTCGACCGGTAGATCCGAGGAGCCATGCGCATCCAACAGAATGGCCACGCGAACTCCTGCATGACACCGCTCCGCAAATGCCTCGATGATGCGGTCCGCGACCTGACTCTTGCGAAAGATATACGTTTCAAACGTCACCGTCTTCCGAGCTGCACGGATGGCCTCCACCAATGCCGGAAAGGTCTCGTCTCCATTCAAGAGGATGTCGACCTTGTTGTCGCCGATAATGGGGGCCCCGGTGAAGGCTGCAAGAGAATTCTGAAACGCCGGTTCCGCGATGGACAGCCGGGGCAGCGTCAACTCCGGAGGCAGCTTGGCACAGGCCGCCAAGAGCATGACAGGGAGCAGCAGCCAAATCGAGCAGACTGGCTGTAGCCAATGCCTAAGGGATGGGCCGAGATGTATCGACCCCACAGTCTGTGTGGTAAGGTGAATCATGCCGACATCGCCTGATGGTGTCCTGATTACGGAGGTAATAAACACGGTATGCTCGTCTCGAATGCTGAATCAGCCCTGCCGCGCGGACCGGTCGCAGCGAAACTATTGCTGTTGTGGTACGTGATCTGCTTCCTCGCGATGGCGATTTCCCCCGTGGACCCCAAGATTTGGATGGGAGCCAATGTCCTCCCGGTCCTATTCGTGGTCACGCTGGTGCTCACGCATAAAGCGTTCCCGCTCTCAAGCCTGTCGTATCTCCTGATCACGGTGTGGCTCACGTTACACACCGTAGCCGTCCACTACACCTATCCACAGGTCCCACTAGGATTTTGGCTCGAACGGTGGTTCGATTTCCATCGGAATCACTTTGACCGGATCGTTCACTTCAGTTTCGGATTTTTTCTGACGCTCCCGCTAGTGGAAATCTTCCGTCGCCGCTGCAACGCAAAAGGCTGGCTCTTGCCCTATCTCGTGGTCATCACAATCCTCGGCTTTAGCGCCTTCTGGGAGATCATCGAGGCGTGGGTCGGGCAGGTCGCCCATCCCGATCTTGAAAAGGCCTTGGTCGGACATCAGGGTGATGTCTGGGATCCACAGCGCGACATGGCGGCAGCTCTGTACGGCTCGCTCTTGTGCGTGGGCTTGCTGGCACTAGTCCGCAAACTTGAGGAGCCCGCGTTGGATCTTGAGTCCACTCCGGTTCTTGAGCCCGCATCAATTCCTGCCGGTCCGTTCAGCGAGCGGTTGTAAGAAAAGGATGCGACCGGCTACTGCTATTGCTATTTGCTAAGACCTTGAGCAGCGTGCATAGTCCTCTTAGAGCGAGCCGGGAGTCGCACCTCCTGTCCCGATACATCCTAGACGAAGAACCACAAAATGACCGTCGAGATGATCGGCTTAAGAATCTCGATGCGATCCACCTCGCCCCCGCACTGACCTTCCATCGCGACTCAGGGCTCGCGATTCCTTTCGTGACGGCGGATACGAACCGGCGCGAAGCCGCAGAGGCATTGGCCGTTCATGTCATCTGGGTGTCGTAGCCGACCCTGCTGCTTGTCGATTCAACACTTGTCGCAGAAAACTTAGTGCAAGTCGATCCGCATAGACCCGCCGGCAATGCCGGCCTCCATCTTTCTTTGTTCCATATCCAGTACGACTCCTGATAAGGTCACGCGTGGTGTTCACAAGGGGAGGGGACTATGTTGCCGACACGGGGATATGCAGCCATGAAGGCCGGATCCAAGCTGGAACCCTTCGCGTTCGAGCGGCGCGAGGTCGGGCCCCAGGACGTGCTCATCAAGATCCGCTACTGCGGCATCTGCCATTCGGACATCCATCAAGCGCGGGACGAGTGGGGCGGAGCGATCTTTCCGATGGTGCCCGGCCATGAGATCATCGGCTCAGTCGTCCATGTGGGATCGGCAGTGAAAAAGTTCAACGTCGGCGAAACCGTCGGCGTCGGCTGCATGGTGGATTCGTGTCGTGCTTGTTCCCTCTGCCGCCAAGGGCTTGAACAATACTGCGAGGGCGCGATTGCCTGGACCTACAACAGTCGAGAGAAAGACGGCCGGCCGACATACGGCGGATACTCCAATCAGATTGTCGTGGACGAACACTACGTGTTTCGGATGTCGCCGAAACTCTCGCAAGCGGGGGCCGCCCCGCTCCTCTGCGCTGGGATCACGACCTATTCCCCGTTACGCCACTGGGGCGTGAGCAAGGGACACAAGCTTGCCGTGGTCGGATTGGGCGG
>JBQTHT010000193.1:0-19534 GCA_052389595.1 Nitrospiraceae bacterium | reverse complement strand
GACGAACAAGAGGTGGATCGATTATTGCGCCGTCAGGGGTTGACGCCATCGGCTACGTGGATCGCCATGAGCTTGTCTGCCCGCTGGTCGACCAAACGGTGGCCCGCGCGCTCGTTTGCGGCTCCCGCCGATCACCTTCAGCGAGAAGGGGCTGGACCGGTGGTCTTGATCGGAGGCGCGGAAGAACAAGGGGATGTGGAAGAGGTCAAGAAGTTTATGGTGACCAAACCGATTGATCTTACCGGACAAACTCCGGTCGGTCTCCTTCCGGCGCTTCTCAAAACGGCGGCGGTATTGGTGACCAACGACTCGGGGCCTATGCACATCGCTGCGGCCGTCAACACGCCGGTCGTGTCCCTGTTCGGTCCGACGAGTCCTACCCGCACCGGTCCCTATGGGGCCGGGCATGCCGTTTTGATGTACAGAATTCCATGCAGTCCCTGTTTCAGTCGAGTGTGCCACAACATGCCTCAGCTTGAATGCTTGACGAGTATCTCTCCCGAGCAGGTCTTGGCGGCGGTTCGAGAGAGGCTGGCGGTCAAACTGGCTCACTGACGTTCGTGAAGATTCTCGTCTCTGAATCCAGTACAGCGATCGGTGGACAGGAATCGGCGGTGCTTCTGCATGCCGAGGGCTTGCTGAAACGCGGACATGATCTTCGTCTCATCCTGGAACCAGGCAGTCCGATCTGCGACATGGCCCGGCAAAAGGGACTGCCGGTGGACCTCGTGCCTATGCGACACTCGCAATACCCCGCCGCGATCCGCTCGTATCGCGCCCTCATGGCGCGCCACAGGCCGGCGATTCTTCAGCTCAACAGTTCCCGCGATAGTTGGATCGGAGGGCTTGCAGCCAGACTCGTGACGCCTCGACCGAAGGTGATTCGGGTCCGCCATATCTCCACCCCGTTAAATAGGAATCTGACGACTCGCCTGCTCTATCGAGGGTTAGTTGATCTGGTCATCGTGACAGGCGGAGAGCGAACGAGGCGGGCCATGATTGAGCGGGACGGACTTCCAGCCGCTCGCGTGGCGGCGTTTCCTATCGGTCTCGACGTGGATTATTTTCGACCGGCTCCACCCGATCCCGATCTCCGTCGGGAGCTTGGGTTGCCGGACGCGCATCATCTCGTCGGCCTTATTTCATATCTTCGGACCTACAAGGGACACGAGTATTTTATCGGAGCCGCCCGTCGGGTCTTGGCTCAACGCCGCGACGTCACATTTCTCATCATAGGGGAAGGGCCGGAGCAAGTAGCGATAAAACGAATGATCCAATCGTCGGGTGCGGCGCCGCATGTACGCATGCTTGGGTTTCGTTCTGATCTCTTAAATGTATTTCGATCGCTGGACCTGTTCGTGATTCCTTCCGTTGAAGGGGATACCATTCCTCAAGTTCTGATGCAGGCGCTGGCGATGGAAGTGCCCGTTGTCTCGACGACGGTCGGGTCGATTCCCGATGTCATCCTTGACGGGGAGACCGGATTTGTGGTTCCTCCTCGCAATGCCGAGTTGTTGGCGGATCGGATTCAACGGTTGCTCGATGATGCCGTCCTGCGTAAACAGATGGGGAGCCGGGGTCGGGCCCTGGTCGGAGCGTCCTATTCCATCGATCGGATGTTGGATGAGTTGGAGAAGGTGCATCAGAGAGTCTTGGACGCCTGAGCGTTCCTTGGTCGTATCGTCGGCCAGGTGACTTTGATCACAGGCGGATCGGCCGCCCTGGCAGGCCTGGAGGACACATCGTGACGGTAAGCCACCCGAAAATTTCGGCCGTCGTCATTGCCTATAACGACGAACCGTATATGCGGGCTTGTCTGGAAAGCCTCCAGTGGGCCGATGAAATCATCGTCGTGGATTCATACAGCACGGACGCGACGGAAAAGATCAGTCGGGGATTTACCGATAAGATCTTCCAGCATGAGTTTCACGGATTCGGGCGATTGCGCAATGAAGCTGTAGCCCATGCCTCCCATGACTGGGTCTTCAGTCTCGATACGGACGAGCGGGCGCCGGCGGCTTTGCAACAGGAAATCCGTTCGGTGTTGCACGATCCGCAGGCAGACGGGTACTTCGTTCCGCGTCGCAACTATTTTCTCGGACGCTGGATCCGTCACTGCGGTTGGTATCCCGATTATCGCCAGCCGCAACTTTTCCGGAAGGATCGCATGCGATATCGTGACGATCTGGTGCACGAAGGATTCGAGTTAAAGGGAAAGTTGAGCTATCTTTCGGAAGCGGCTGTGCAGCATCCATTTCGCGACATCGACCACTATCTCATGAAACAGGATCGATACTCTGAACTGATGGCGCGCCGGATGGTCGACCAAGGACGGGCATTTCATCCATACCAGTTGCTCGCCCATCCATGCTTTACGTTTCTAAAGATGTATATCTTGCGGAGGGGATTTCTGGACGGTGTTCCGGGACTCATCTTGGCTGGTCTGTATGCCTACTACACCTTTATTAAGTATGCGCGGTTCTGGGAACTCAGCGCGAAGCGCGAAGTAACAAGTTGAACAATACAAGTCTAAAATGATCACGAACATGAACAACCCTTTTCCTTTGTGCCTTGCTACTTTTAACTTGCAGCAGGTGGCGCGATGAAACTCAGCGCCTTCACGATCTGTCGCAATGCGGTGAAATTTGATTTCCCGATTGTAGAGGTCATTCGATCCGCCCTTCCGATCGTCGACGAATTCATCGTCAATGTCGGACAATCCGATGACGGCACGTTGGAGCTCATCCGGTCCATTGGGTCGGCGAAGGTTCAGATCGTGGAGTCCTTCTGGGACGACCGAATGAAGAAGGATGGATTGCTGTTTTCCCATCAAACGAATATCGCGCTGGCGCGCTGCACAGGCGATTGGGCCTTGTATCTCCAAGCCGACGAAGTACTGCACGAGGCCGACCATGGGACGATTCTCGCTTCCCTCGACAAGCATCTCGCCGATCCGGCCGTCCTGGGCGTCACGTTTCGCTACCACCACTTTTACGGCGACTACCGCTCGCTGAATCCCTGGTTCTATCACCGCGCGGTGAGGATCATCCGAAATGACGGTCAAGTGGAGTCCTGCGGTGATGCAGTCGGGTTTTGGTTGAAGGCCGACCAGGGATACCTTCAGAGTCGGCATAAGGATCGGATCCGTCCCTCCGGTGCGACGATTTACCACTACGGGTGGGTCAAGTCTCCGACGGTCCTGCTGGATAAGTTCCGTTACCAGATCGCCCGTCATCACGGCGACCAACCTGGTCCCGAGCAGGTCCGTATGCTGGCGCAAGACGCCTACCAATTTGCAGAATACGATATTATGAAAAACTTCACGGGGGTTCATCCCGCTGTGATGGCCGATCGGATTCGAGGGTATCCGGTTCTGAAATCAGAACGGAATCGCTGGCTTAAGCCGGCGTTTTACCGAGCCCTGTTCAAGCGAGGGTTTCGCGGGTAGAACAACGATGGAGCAGGTTGAATGAAGCGGTTGCCTCTTTGGAGAAGGCCATACTTTGCCGACCGTATCCTCGATATCGGCGCGGGCCACAATCCCTTCCAAGGCGTCACCCATGTCGTCGAAATCGATCCATCGCATGGCGGTGAGCGGGGCGGCAATCAGCTCGTGGTGCCGGAATCCGCAAAACTGATCGTCGGCGACGTGATAGCCCTTCCATTTCCGTCCGCCTCGTTTGATTATGTGTATGCCTCTCATGTGCTGGAGCATGTCCTGTCCCCTGAAGCAGCCTGCGGGGAGATTATGAGGGTGGGACGCGCCGGGTATATTGAGACTCCAAGTCCGTTTTTGGAACAGGGATTGGCCCTCATGGGGAAGGAGCCGCCTGAAACCTGGTATCACAGATGGTTGGTGTTTGCCCTCTCTTCCGATCTCCTGGTCTTTGAGCCGAAGACGCCGGAGGCAGTGGCCCAATTTTGTTCGTGTGCTGACGGGCAATTCATGCGGGAATTCTATTCGGCTGTGGAATTTGGGGAGGCGCAGCATTGTTTTCGCCGAAAAGCCAAAACCACGATGGTGTACTGGAGATCGTGCATTCGAATTGAAGTGAGAAAGTGGACGGCGGACTGTCAACGAGACGGACTGATCTGTCGCTTTAGGGGAATGAAGAGAGCGCTGCTGGCGAATTGCAACGACCTGCTGCGAGCGGCGCGGGTGATGCGCTTACAAAGAGAGTTCCCTCGCTGCGCGGGCGTCTTTCGAAAATACGGGCATAAGACCGTCTTCGTGGGCTGATACGATGGTGACTGGCACCATTCCTGGAGAACCCTCCGACGGCAAGCCGCTAGGTCTTGCGGTTGTGATCATCACACTGAACGAGGAGCGGAATCTCGACGGGTGTCTGCAATCCGTCCGCTGGGCAGACGAAGTCATAGTGGTGGATGCGCAAAGCGTCGATCGAACCGTTGAGATTGCCAGGCAATACACCGACAAGGTGTTCATCCGCCCTTGGGCAGGGTTTGGGCCGCAGAAGAATTTCGCAATGGACCAGACGGATGCTGACTGGGTGCTCGTGGTGGATGCGGATGAACGGGTGACCGATGCGCTCCGAAGAGAGATCCAACATTGCATAAGCACGGGTTCATCGGCTGACGTCGCAGGGTTTGAGATCCCGCGCCGCAATTTCTTTTACGGCCGTTGGATTCAAGGAGGGGGTATCTATCCCGATTATCAGCTCCGACTGTTCCGGCGGGATGCCGGACGGTACGACGATGTCTTACTGCACGAACGATTGGTGCTCGCCGGACGGATCGCGCGGCTCGCGTCACCGATGGATCACTATAGCATGCCGAGCATCGGCCACCATGTGCGGAAAATGGCCCGCTATACCACGCTTGGCGCTCACGAAAAGCTCAAGAAGGGCTTGCGGGTGACCGTGATGGAACTGGCAACGCACCATCTGGGCACAATTCTAAACACCTACTTCTTGCGGCGGGGCTACCGGGATGGTGTCCACGGGCTCGTTGTGGCCATGTTTGCGGGAATGCACACCTTTGTCAAGTATGCCAAAGCGTGGGAATCGCTCAGGGTGAGGCGTCAGGAGTAAGGCGTGAGGTGTTGGGAAAAGCGAGAAGATTCTCCTTACGCCTAACGCCTCACGCCTCACGAGGAAGATGCGGATCGGGATCGATGCCAATCCAATGCTCGGCGATCGGGGCGGAGTCGGGTGGCATACCTACCATCTGGTCCGCGCGCTTGTTGATCTACAAGAAACCTTCGACTGCGTGTGTTATGTCCGGCCGGGTAGTATGCAGCCTGAGCGTGCAGAGATCTGGATGCGCGACCCGCGTCTTCATTGGAGGCAAGCCGGGCGCGTGATGATGCCCTGGCGGGGAAGTTGGGATCGGTTGGATGTGTTTCACGGTCCGAATTTTCGCCTGCGCACGACGGGACGCTTCGGTGGCATCGTGACGGTTCATGATCTGTGGCTGGATCGGCGCCCGGAATATTCGCCGAAGCTGTTCGGGCAGTGGGGCGCTTTCCGGCGAAACAAGCGCACGATGGAGCGGGCCCGGAAGGTGATCACCGTGTCCCAGTTCTCTGCGCGGGAGATCAGCGCGCTTTACGAACTGCCCTCGCAGCAAATCGCGGTGATACCCAACGGCGTGTCAGAGGACTTCGCTCCGACCCGGGATCATCAGGCGATGGAGGCACTGAGGCACCGCCTGTCCATCCGCTCGGGGGCCTTTATTCTGTTCGTCGGGGGCGCCGATCCTCGCAAGAATCATCGCGCCTTTCTTCACGCTGCCGCTCAGCGGTTAAACAAGCTCGGCAATCGGATGCTGGTGTTGGTGGGGGATCAGAGTCACCGATTCGGAGATTATCAGGAAACCATCCGGGCTCTCGGATTGGGCGGGCAGGTCGTCTGCACAGGGCGTCTCACAAGAGCCGATCTTCGGTTGCTGTATTCACATGCGGACTTGTTTGTCTTTCCGTCGCTGTATGAAGGGTTTGGGATGCCGGTCTTGGAAGCGATGGCCTGCGGGGCCCCGACCATTACGTCGAACACCTCCGCGCTGCCGGAAGTGGCAGGAGATGCTGCATGGCTGGTAGATCCTACGAATACTGAAGAACTCGGCGATGCCATGGTTAAAATGCTCGACGACGAGGGTTTGCGCGGAACGCTGAGGGTCAAGGGCTATGAACGGGTGAAGCAATTCACGTGGAACCGCGCCGCCGAGCAAACGCTCTCGATCTACCGGGAGTTCTGTATTTGACAGGGCTCGTCGGCTGTGCGAGCCTCCGGCCATATCCATGCCATATAGAAATATCCTCGTCATCAAGCTCCGCTACATCGGTGATGTGCTGCTCGCTACTCCATTGTTCCATGCGATCAAAGAGGCCGGCGCTACTACTAAAGTCACGGTCGCAGTCAATGCCGGGACAGCGGCGATTCTCAAAGGCAATCCGGACGTGGACGAAGTGTTTGTCGTTGAGAAGGGAACGCTTGCCGCGCAAGCGCGATTTGTATCGGCCATGCGGCGCCGGAAGTTCGACTGCGCGATCGATCTCACTGATGGGGACCGATCGGCGCTCCTTGGATGGCTCAGCGGCGCGCCGGTTCGCATCGGGTTCAATGAAGAAAATCGTTGGCGTGGACTCCTCTACAGTTCGGTTGCGAAGGCAGGGCCACAGGAGGCGCATCGCATTGATCGAGACCTGGCCGTGTTGCGTCCGCTTGGAATTTCGCCGAAAGCCGGGCCACTTGTGCTGCATGTGTCACCGGAAGATGAAAACAGTGGTGTTCGTATATTAAAGGAGGTCGGCATCTCCGATCGTGTATCATCGCCGCTTGTCATGCTCCACCCCGGAGCCAGATATTGGTTTAAAGCCTGGCCCGCGGAGCGGTTCGCGTCACTGGCTGATCGATTGGCAACCACCCATGGATGTCGAATACTCGTCGGCGGAGCAACCGGCGATCGGGAGATGGCGCGAGCGATTCAGCAAAGCGCTCAATCTGCTCCAATCCTGATGGCAGGTCGGCTCACTTGGGGGCAATTCGCGGCCGTGCTGAAGCGCTGTACCCTCTTTGTGGGCAATGACAACGGCGCGATGCACATGGCGTCGGCGTTGGGAACGCCGCTTGTGGCATTGTTTGGTCCCTCCAACCCGGCGGAGTGGGGACCTCGCGGAGGACCGGCCGTCACCATATACAAGGGAGTCGATTGCCGCCCTTGCTTTCATCCGACGTGCGATCGAGGCGAGCGCAACTGCATGAAGCTTATTTCGGTCGAGGAGGTGTTCGCCGCGGCCGAACGGTTGCTGACTCTAAAAGAGCCGGTGGGGGGCCGTGCCTAATCCTCTTGTGAGTGTCGTCATTCCCGTATTCAATGGTGCGCCGTTTGTCGCCAAGGCGGTCGCCAGCGCGCGCGCTCAAACGGTGCGCGACGTTGAAATCATCGTGGTGGACGACGGCTCTACCGATGGAACTCAAGAAGTGCTGCGGAGCCTTGCGCGCGACAGGGGCGTCACATGGGTTCAACAAGACCACGGCGGGCCAGCTCGATCCCGCAATCGAGGCATTGAAGCCGCCAATGGGGATTTTGTTGCATTGCTCGATTGTGACGATATCTGGTTGCCGGATAAGCTCGAAGCTCAGCTTGCTCTCGTACATCAGCGGCCGGGGGTTGGACTGGTGCATACGGACTATGAGGTCGTCGATGAGATGGGAGTTGTCCACGAACGGGTCCATGCTCGGCACAGTCCCGAACCGCTGGTCCGCGCCTTCGTCGGCGGCCACACGGCCCTGCCCTCGACGCTGCTGATCAACCGGGCGCTCCTGGAGAAAGTGGGGGCCCTCAATCCACAATTATATGGGTCGGAGGATTCGGATCTGACCATTCGTCTCTATGCGGCGACGACCTTTGACTGTGTGGATCGCGTGTTGGTGCAGAAACTTCAGCGAGGACACGGATACCGCGACATGGCATTCGACGAAGCGACCCATCGGGAGAAGATTTTGAACAGTCGTGCGCGTTTTCTGGGCGGCTTAGAAGACAGGCGCCCTCTCACCGCCGCTCAACGAGCGTCGCTCGATCGCGAGTGGGCGAACTATTTTTTGCTCCGGGGCGGATTTGCGGAGCGCTTGGGTCATAAGGCCGAAGCGCGTGGCTGTTACGCGCATGCGATTGGAAAGGCCCCGTTCCGTTTGAGAGGTTATACGCGGTGGTTGCGCACATGGACGTCATAGGTCTGGCCTCATCCTCAAGCTTCGGCTGTCGTAGGCGTATCGGGGAGAATATGTCGTCCTCTACCGTGCGCGTGACGGCTGCAAAGTCCAGGATAGAGACATAGCGACGTCTTGAATACTTCTTCCGTGCTTGCATATAAGACTGTACTTGTACTTTGCGTCAGCGGAGCTCTATTGTCATTGATCGCTGCCGCTGATCTCGTCCTGTTCTTAAGTTCGCTCCCGTCGTCAAAACTTGCAAATCCTCCTCGAACCGGGAACGTGGTGGCCTCCGTGGCTGTTCTCCTCTTTCTGGCCGCCTCGCTTGTCGTTGCCGCCTGGCGATTGAAAGAATCGTCCTCGGGGCAGCGTTCGTTGGCTGAGCAGTGGTCGCTGCTATGGATCTTGCTGTGGAGCCTGGCCTTCGGCTATGTGCTCCTGGTCAATTACCCGATTCCTCCCCAGGCCCATCACACCGATAAATTCCTGATCGGAATCGTTCTCGCGCTCATCTGGAGTCTGTGGCTCGCGCTGCATCCCGAAAGTCTGGGTCCTGCGCTCGGCGGCCGGATGTATGCCTGGCTGAAGATCGGCGTGATCAATGTCGTAGTGTTTGTTCTTGTGGGGGAAGCGACGATGCAAGCGGCCGATCCGTTGCTCGCGCGAAGCGGCCTGTTCGGCGATAAACATACGCCGGCCAGCCTGAAGCCTCATACGAAAGTGCTCGGATCGATCGGAGTGGCCAACTCACAGGGATTCCGCGATCGAGAACGTGTTTTTGAAAGGAGCAGGTTCGCGGCACGCATCGTGGCGCTCGGAGATTCGTTCACCTGGGGATCCGGAGTGAGTTATGACCAAGCGTTTGTCACCTTGGTGGAACAAGGCCTGAACGAATCGGCGCCGGCGGCGGAAATAATCAATTTGGGTGTCCCTGCATGGGGACCGCATGAGGAGTTCCACCTTCTAAAGGCGTACGGTGTCCGATTCAGCCCCGATGTCGTCATGCTCAATTTTTTTATCGGAAACGATATCCAGAACAAACGGGGGGATGATTTCAATTTGCCGGAGATTAAGGTGGTCGCCGGGCAAAGCTATTACGTGCACAGCAACGGGAACTTCGTCCATGACACCGTAGGCCTGGACCGGTGGTTCCTCTACCACAACCTGAACTATCTCATCCGGGTTGGTTCCAGCCAGCTCTGGCGGGTCGCCCAGCGGCGGGAGAGCGCGGTGTCCGATGAGGTGTCGCCGCTCGTGTCGCGGACTCAATATCTGAAGGGCATTTATGAACGCAGCGATATTTATCTTCGAGAGAGCAGCCCGTTCTTCACGCATCACTGGAGCCGCACTCAAGCTGCGCTCCTGTCGATCCGCGACTTCCTTCGTGAGCGAGGTATTCCTCTGATGATCGTGATGATTCCGGAGCACATTCAGCTTGATTCCGCTCTCCAAAGTGAATACCTTGCCAGCGTCGGCGCACTTCGTGAGCGCTACGACTTTCAGAAGCCGCAGCGCTTGCTGCTTGCCTGGTGCGCAGCTCACGGGGTGGATGTCGTCGATCTGCTGCCGTCTTTTCAAGCGGAAGGAAACCCAGCGTCGTTGCATTTTCGAAACGATTTTCACTGGTCGATCGCGGGCCACAAGGTCGCCGCCGACGCGCTGCTTCCCGTTCTCCGAAAGCGGCTTCGTCATTCGATCGGCGTCGTCTCGGATGTCTCAGGATGAATCGCCTGCTTTGATGATCGTGTCCAACGAGCGGACGTTGCGTGCCGAGAGGGTCGCGTTGCCGGTTGCGCTACGGTCTAAACTCCGATTTGCGCTGGTCGCCGGGGTCGCCACCGCCGTTCCGTTTGCTGAGGGATGGCTCGCGAACGGGTGGCTCGCGGGACTACTTCTAGTCCTGATCGGGGGATTTCTTATCTTGCCCCGCAGGGCTTCGGTACTCCAGAATCTCTTGGTCTCACTCATCGCCATTTTCGTGACGGTGTCGGTTTGTGATGTGATCTTGCGGCCGCTCATCGGCCAACGACTCCACTACACCCCGACCAACATTTTCACCCGGCGATTGCCGGAGCTGCCGATCCTCGGACGATTTGATCCGAACGTCGATTACACGGGAGAAGGATATGGGGATCTCGCCGCGCATGCAGGTGATGAGAAATTTCGCCAGCCTCGGCAGATCACGCTTCGCACCGACGGAGACGGATTCCGGAATGAAAAACATGACACCATAGATCTTCTGGTGGTGGGTGATTCGTTTGCCGCGGGGTGGGGGACGACGCAGGACAAGATTTTCTCGCGGCTCTTGGAGACCCGCTACGGTCGTCGAACTTATAACCTAGCCTTTCCCGGGTCACCCTGGGAGGAGTATGTCAATTTCATGATCGAGTCCCCCCGTCTAACCTTTGCGCCGAACGCAGTGGTTGTCTGGGTTCTCTATGTCGGGAATGATCTGTTTGAGCCATACAGAGCGACATGGGATCAGGCATCGTTGCCCTGGGCCGGTTCCGTCGGCGCCTGGGTGCAGCGGTATCGCACGTTTCGAGCCCGTTCGCCGCTTCGTCAGATCATCAAAGGGGTCCTGTGGCAAATGGGCGACGATTCTGTCGATGTCATCGTGCGGGAACTGCCGGATGGACGGCCCGTACTGTTTACCAGCATGAATAACGAACTCGGAGCCATGTCGCGGGCCCAAGTTGAACAGCATCCGAACTATTCCTTGCTCGAACAGACGCTCGCCGCGATGCGGAAGGCCGTCGCACAGCAAGGGCTGGAAATGACGGCGCTGATCATACCGACGAAGCAGGAGGTGTACCGGTGGATTTTGGAACAGCGAGCGCCCCGACTCGAGGATGCGCAGCCGTCTGGTTTCGTACAGGCGGTGGTATCGGCCTGTGAACGGGCGCGCCTGCGTTGTCTGGATACGAAGCCATACCTGATACAGGAATCCCGCCGGCTGATGGAGTCATCGGGCGAGCTGCTGTGGTGGAGGGATGATACGCATCTGGGTGATCGCGGCCATGAGGCACTCGCGCACTTTATCGCGGAGCAGGTGCTCGGGATCGAACGTAGTTCAACGAGCGCCGGGTCCCGCGATCATGAGTGCAGAACATAGCCGTGTCTTGGACGAGCAGAAGGTTGACTAATGTTAAACGAGGAGAATGAGAGGGTCCGACAGGCAAGTTGGTGGAAGAAAATCTGGCATAGTCGGGTAAGGGAAAAACTGGGACTCACGCTCACTGCAATTCTCGCGACAGTCCTCCTCTATGCCGAAGGTGTGTTGAAGAGCGGGTGGATCGAGGTTGTGTTGGTGGTCCCGATCCTGTGGTTTTTCTTCACACCTCGCGCGCCTGAGCTGCTTCAAAATCTCCTGCTCTCTCTGGTGGCGATTTGTATCACAATTTCCGGCATCGACCTTCTCTTGCGCCCGATCTTTAGTCATCGATTACACTACACTCCCTTTAACATTTCCTCGCACAAACTCCCCGCATTGCCGATCGTCGGACGATGGGATCCTCATCTGGACTTTAACGTGGAGAGCTACGGGGATCTGGCTGCGCTAGCGGGAGACGCGAATGTCCGAGAGCCACGGCGCATCATTTTCCGGACCGATGGAGCCGGATTTCGCAATGTCGCGGAAGGCGGGCCGATTGATGTCTTAGTCCTTGGAGATTCGTTCGGAGCCGGAGCGGGCACCACGGAGGAGCATATCTTCTCCCGTTTGCTGGAAACGCAACATGGTTGCCGTACGTACAATTTGTCTTACCCGGGCGGGCCGTACGACCAATTCATCAACTTCTCCATAGAATCACCGAGGTTGCATTTCTCTCCACAGGCGAAGGTGATTTGGACTTTTTACACCGGCAACGACCTCGATGACACCGGCGGAGACATCTGGGACATCCAACAATTGCCTTGGAAAAAGGGCTTTGCAGCATGGCTGGTGACATACCGCACCTTTCGGAACCGTTCACCGCTCAATCAATGGATGGAGGCGCTGCGCCTTCGGTTTGTCGGCAAGACCGGTGACGTGGTGGTTCGGCGTGACCTGCCGGACGGGCGGCCCATGTTGTTTCAGAGCAATCAAGAGATCTGGGGGGTACGCTCGCGACACGAAGTGGAACAACACCCCAATTTTGTGAAGCTGCAACGGACTCTGCAAACGATGCGGACCGTCGTCGCCGAACAAGGGCTTGATCTGGCCATCTTTATTTTGCCGACCAAGGGAGAAGTCTATCGGTGGATTCTCGATCAGCGAGCATTCAAGCCTGAAGATATGCAGTCGTCTGGTTTTGCGCAGGCTGTGTTAGGCGCCTGTGAACAAGCCGACCTGAAGTGCTTCGACACGAAGCCGTACCTTGCAGAGGAAGCGCGCCGAGTGTTCGAGTCGGGGAAGCTATTGTGGTGGCGTGACGATACACATATGGGACAGTTTGGCCACGAAGCCGTCACCGCATTTATCTATCGTAACGGTCTCACCCACAACGGTTCCCAGGCCGGCGCAGACAGTACGATATGCAACCCGGTCGGCCTGTCTCTCGACAGCAAACGACGGTAGCGTTACAACCCCTGCCCCTGCGGGGCAGGGGCAGCTGGCCTACGTGCAAGATAGGACCGTAGCAACCTCAAAAGTGTTTTGCGACTGAAGGGATGGTATCGCACCGAGCGCCAGAAGGCGGCACGCGCTTGATCGATCTGACGTCCGGCTAGATGGTGCTTACCCACGTCCGCATACAGGTGAGCCCAATCTCGCGCAAGAGCCTTGGCGAGGAGGCCACTGGCGCAGGCGGGGCCGTGCTTCTCCAAAAAGCGAGTTCGAGCCATCAGTGCACGCTCCGATGGAATGTCCCGGGATGCGTTATGACCGTAGAGACGATGACGATAGAGAGGTTTAGGCAAGTGGATCACGCCAAAACGTTGATAGAGTCGAATGGCCAGATCGATATCTTCCCAAACGGTGAGGGTGACGTCATATCCACCGACGGCATCGAAGCACCTCTTACGAAAGAGGGAGCCCGACGTCGCCACATCATGACCTCCTCGCAACAATTGCGTGATGCTGGTCGTGTGCTTCATGGCCGCATCATACGAGAGGATGTCGTTCCGCTCACTGACTTGGTATCCGTCACAATGGACGACCGCCGCATCTGATCCTTTCCGTAAGACCGCAAAGGCTTCCTGCAGAAAGGTCGGCTCCCAAAGATCGTCCTGATCGAGAAAGGCAAGATACGTCCCCTTGGCAAGGCGCGCCCCATCATTGCGGGCAGTCGCCTGGCCGTCATTGTGGGCTCGCCTGACATAACGAACCCTCGAAAAGCGTGTAACCAATCGAGCCGTTTCATCGGTCGAAGCATCGTCAATCACGATCACCTCAAGGTTCTGGTACGTCTGATCCAAGACGCTCTCGATGGCCTGGTCAAGGTACCGCATCACACCGTTGTAGGCTGGAATGACGACGCTAGTCTCCGGCACTAGTTCTTCTCCTCATGTTGATGGGTGATGGGTGGTGGGCGAAGGGATCCCCCTCCCAAAGGCATGCCCTACCATAGGGTCTTTGCACTGTCAATTCAGACCGAGGGAGAGAACGCAATCGCCTTATTTTAGGGCTTGATCAAAAATGCTGAATATGAAATCTTCGAACCCTTATGGATGTGCAGGGTCAGCGCGATCTGTTTCTGCTCTCCGATGTGGACAGGAGGAAGCGGGCCTCCAACGGCCACTAGCCACAAAACTTGGAGTTGCTTTAGGATTCCCCGATCTCTATCCTCTATGGCGAGGAACTTGCCCTTAGGGGTACATAAAAATCACCATGCGCTCAAACGTCGCACTCAGCATCTCTTGACTCCCTGCGGTATTGCCGAGAACTCCTGACTGACGTACCGCTATCTGCCGCATTCACTTCTGATGTCAGGATATGCGAGCCGCGTTTGAATGACGTACTGTCGAATCTGCTCGTTGAATAGGATTCAGACAAGGTGAGTTCGTAACGGCATCTCTCGAGAGAAAGTATTGACCCTCGGCCCTCGTAGGTAACGAGGCATCCGGACCATGATCCCGCTCTCTTGCGAGCCGGGATCTGTAAGTGAGAGGGCGAAGCTGTGTCCAAAAGGGTTCTCTGAGAAATTGCAGGACGAGTCCGAGTTGTGAGGACGATCATTGGGCGAACGGAGTGCATGTGGAGCCTCGTCGAAACCTAGGCTTTGAGAAATGCCGAGACTTGCATAAGGATGGTGGAATACGCATCATGTTCGAAAGATAGTACGGACCATCGTGAATCTGCAACGCCAACGCCATGGAAGCTCTGGTCGCAACGCCGTGCGGGAGGAGGAGAGTCGATGATCGGATGATATCAAGTGGCCGCGTAGGATCGTGAGCCTTCGACGAAAGGAGCAAGGGTAATGTCTCACGTGGTGCAGTATTTCGCGGAAACCCGACAGATTGCCGAACAAATCGACTATGCCATGGTCGAACGGGTGGCCGAGGGGTTGTCGGATCTCCGCTCGCGAGGAGGTCGGCTGTTTCTGCTTGGGGTTGGAGGCAGCGCGGCGAACTGCAGCCATGCCGTGAATGATTTCCGGAAGCTCTGCGGCATCGAAGCATATACGCCGGTCGACAATGTCTCGGAACTCACCGCCCGCACCAATGACGAAGGTTGGGACCCCGTCTTTGCTGCCTGGCTCAAGGTCAGTCGAGCGAACAATAGTGACGCGGTGTTCATTTTTTCGGTGGGCGGAGGAGATGCAGAGAGAAATATCAGCGTCAATCTCATCCGAGCCGTCGACGAAGCAAAGCGGCGAGGGCTGAAGATTTATGGTGTGGTCGGGCGAACCGGGGGATATACCAAACAAGTCGGCGATGCGGTCATCGTGATTCCAGCGGTGAATGGAGCGCATGTGACCCCGCATACTGAGGCATTCCACGCAGTCGTTTGGCACTGTCTCGTGTCCCACCCCAAACTACAGATGGCGGACACGAAGTGGGAAAGCGCCGCAAGAGCAGCAAGAGTTTGAACGAAATGGCGCGGGCTGTTTTCCTTGATCGCGATGGAGTGCTGAATGATGTTGTTTTGCGTAATGGGAAGCCCCATGCGCCATTTACACTGGCCGAGTTCAGACTGTTGCCGGGCGTTCCCGACGCCTTACGAGAATTGAACAGGGCGGGGTTCCTTCTTATTGTCGTGACCAACCAGCCGGATGTGGCTCGAGGAAGCGTGAGCCGCGAAGTGGTGGAATCCATGCATCAGCGTCTGAGAAGCGAGCTGCCGCTGGATGATATCAAAACGTGCTATGAAATCGAGAACCCCGGAAGCCGCTGCTATAAGCCGAAACCCGGAATGTTGTTAGAAGCCGCTCAGGAGCGGGCCATCGATCTCTCAAAGAGCTACATGGTCGGAGACCGCTGGCGCGATATCGGATGCGGCCGCGCCGCAGGATGTTTTACGATTCTCATCGACCGTGGCTACAACGAGATGCTCAGAGACATCCCAGATGCAACTTGCCGTGACCTTCGCGAGGCTGCATCCCTGATTCTATCCCATGCAAACAGCAGTGTAGAGAGGAGATCTCGATCATGACCTTGACCGATCTGAAGATCAAGATTTTCGCCGATGGCGCCGACCTGACTGGCATGAAGGCGATGTATGCCAAGTCTTGGATTAAAGGATTCACGACCAATCCCACATTGATGCGGAAAGCGGGCGTGGCCGACTACAAATGCTTTGCGCAGGAGGTATTGGGTCTGATCCAAGATCGCCCGATTTCCTTCGAGGTCTTTGCGGACGATTTCGACGAGATGGAAGCGCAGGCGCACGAAATTGCCTCCTGGGGGCCGAATATCAACGTCAAGATTCCAGACACCAACACGAAACGCGAATTCGCTGGTCCGCTCATTCGTCGATTATCCGATGCGGGGATTCAGCTCAATATTACCGCCGTGATGACGTTGGAGCAGGTCCAGGCCGTGACGGAACACCTGGCGCCGCACACGCCGGCGATCGTCTCCGTCTTTGCCGGTCGTGTGGCGGACACCGGCGCCGATCCGATCCCGCTGATGTTGGAATGCCTGCGGGTGATGCGCGACAAGCCGAAGGCGGAATTGCTGTGGGCCAGTCCGAGAGAAGTGCTCAACATCGTTCAGGCCGACCAAATTGGATGCCACATCATTACCGTAACGAACGATATCCTCAACAAGCTGTCGCTGTTGGGCAAAGATCACGACGAATATTCTCTGGAAACCGTTCAAATGTTCCACAGAGATGCAGATGCTGCCGCATACGCTATTCCCTGCCTGAGACGGCCGATCCTGGTCTGAGTTGTCGAACCGCTTTCGTCTTATTCCGCACTCGGAGGAAAGAGTCTTGAAAAACGTACTCATCGTCGGAGGAGCAGGATATGTCGGTACGCTCCTGACTCCGCAGCTACTTGATGCGGGCTACAATGTGGCCGTGTATGACATTATGTATTACGGATGCGAACTCAACCCGCGGTCTCGGCTCAAGATCATCGACGGCGATATCCGGGATATGGATCGGCTGCGAGATGCCTTATGGGGCGTAGACGCCGTCATTCAATTGGCCTGCATCTCAAATGACGCAGGATTCGAATTGAATGAAAACCTGAGCGAGACCATCAACTACGACGCCTTCGAGCCGATGGTGCTCGCGGCCAGGGAGCAGAGAGTCCGCCGATTTATCTATGCCTCCAGCAGCTCCGTCTATGGCGTATCGGACAAGCCGGATGTCACCGAAGAGCACCCATTGGTGCCGCTCACCCTCTACAACAAGTTCAAGGGCATGTGCGAGCCGATTTTGTTTAAGCATCAATCCAAAGACTTTGTTTGCGTTGCGATCCGGCCCGCTACGATGTGCGGGTACAGTCCCCGGATGCTCCTCGATCTTTCGGTGAACATTCTCACGAATCAGGCTGTGAACAACCGTAAGATGACGGTCTTCGGGGGAGCGCAATTGCGACCGAATCTCCATATCCAGGACATGTGCGATCTGTACAAGTTGTTGCTGGAAGTGCCGGAGGACAAGGTCGCCGGGGAGACCTTCAACGCTGGATATCAAAACCACTCCATTATGGACATCGCCAAAATGGTTCGAAAGGTCGTGCGTGAAGAGTTTCCCGACTCCGGCGAAATCGACATCGTCACAACGCCCACGAATGATATCCGGTCCTATCACATCAATTCGGAGAAAATCGCCAGGAAACTGGGCTTCCGCCCGAAGCGGGGGATCGAGGAGGCAGTTCGTGACCTGTGCAAAGCCTTCAAGGACGGGAAGCTGCCGAACAGTCTTACAGACGAACGCTACTTCAACGTAAAAGTGTTGAAGCGGAAGCAGGTGGTCTGATGGGACGTCGTCCGTTAGCCGTTGTAACCGGCGGCGCTGGGTTTATCGGGAGTCATATGGTGGATCTGCTTGTCGACCGTGGTTTTCGTGTGCATGTCATCGACAATATGGTCGGAGGAAGAACAGACAATTTGAACCAGCATCGCGCGAATCGAGATCTACTACTGGATGAGCGTGACATCCGAGTTCTGAGGCCTGATGATAAGTTATTCACCGATGCCCGGTTCGTGTTTCATTTCGCCGGGATCGGGGACATCGTGCCCTCCATCGAGCAGCCGACCGATTATATGTCGGCCAATGTACAGGGCACGGTGCATGTGCTCGAGGCAGCGCGGCACGCTCGGGCGCAAAAACTCGTCTATGCCGCCTCTTCATCCTGTTATGGCTTGGCGGCAGTTCCCACCTCCGAAAACCATCCCATCGCCCCGCAATATCCCTATGCGCTAAGTAAGTATCTCGGCGAGGAGGCAGTCTTCCATTGGCATAAGGTCTACCGTCTTCCGGTGAACTCCATTCGGATCTTCAATGCCTACGGGATCCGTTCGAGGACTTCAGGGGCCTATGGAGCCGTGTTTGGCGTATTTCTTCGTCAAAAGCTCGCCGGGCAGCCGTTCACGGTTGTCGGTGACGGGACCCAAAAGCGGGATTTTTTGTATGTCACGGACGTGGCATGGGGATTTTTGGCGGCGGCAGAAACGGAGAAGTCCGGCGAAGTGTGGAATCTGGGGGCAGGAAATCCGCAATCGGTCAATCGACTCGTCGAACTCTTGCAAGGGCCCGCCATTTATATACCAAAGCGCCCTGGTGAGCCGGACTGTACGTGGGCGGATATAACCAAGGTCAGGGAAGAACTGACATGGGTCCCGAAGGTCTCGTTTGAAGAAGGCGTTAAACGTATTCTGGACGACATCGCTTACTGGCGAGAGGCGCCACTCTGGAACCCTGAAACCATAGCCAAGGTTACTAAGCTTTGGTTCGATACGCTATCGCGAGAGGTCTCTTGATGGATGAAAAGAGTATTTTGCAATATCGGCGAAAAGTAAAGGCGGTGGATGAACTTTGCCGCTTGATTGGTCCGCGACCGCGGGAGAAAAAGGTCATCATGTGCCATGGAACGTTTGATGTCGTTCATCCAGGGCATGTGCGACATCTGATTTACGCGAAGACGAAAGGGGATATCCTGGTGGTCAGTGTTACGGCCGACCAGCATATCGTGAAGGCGAACGTACGCCCCTATGTGCCGGAGGATCTTCGGGCCGTCAATTTGGCCGCCTTTGAGATGGTTGATTACGTCATCATCGACCATGATCCCACGCCCCTGACGAATTTGCGCCGCATCCAGCCGGACTATTTCGCCAAGGGGTATGAATATTTTAACGGTGGCGTCCATCCGAAGACAAAGGAAGAAATAGACGTGCTGCAAGCCTATGGCGGTGAGATCATCTTTACGCCGGGCGATATTGTCTATTCCTCTTCACATCTCATCGAAACGGCGCCGCCGAATATTGCGAGCGACAAGCTGATGTTGTTAATGGAAGGAGAAGGACTGAGCTTCGGCGATCTGCGCGATGCCGTAAAAAAGATGACGGGCCTCCGCGTTCACGTGGTCGGCGATACCATCGTGGACAGCTATACGCAATGCAGCATGATCGGCGGTATGGCGAAAACTCCGACGATGAGTGTTCGGTTTGAGGAAAAACAGGACTTCACTGGTGGCGCGGCCGTGGTGGCCAAGCATCTGCGTGCGGCGGGAGCCGAGGTCATTTTCTCATCGGTCATGGGCAACGACGCTCTGAGAGATCAAGTCGTGGCCGATGTTGAAGAACAGGGTATCCGATGCCTTCCAATTGCGGACGCCACGCGTCCGACGACGAACAAGAATGCCATCGTCGTCGGTGGATATCGTTTACTCAAAGTCGACACGCTCGACAACAGGTCGGTTTCTGAAAAGATACTCGGGCAGCTTTGTGACCAACTGAAGCGCACGCCCGTTGATGCAGTGGTATGC
>JBQTHT010000192.1:0-5901 GCA_052389595.1 Nitrospiraceae bacterium | reverse complement strand
TCCCCCTATTTTATCCCTTTTGTGATGGAGCGGTTGCCCTCATCAAGTCCGCCCCGTCGCCTTAGCAACTTATATTATTTTTGACACAAAAACAACCACGACTCTTGGCGCATCCTGGAATCAATCGGCAAATTGATCCAGGACGCGCAAGGCAAACCCTGCGTCGTCATCAATTCCCGCGATATCACCGAGCGGAAACTGGCGGAGGCAGGATTGCGAGAGAGCAATGAACGGTTCACCGGCGCCTTCGACCACGCGGCCATTGGAATGGGAATTGTGACGACGGAGGGCCGGTGGATTGCCGTCAACTCTGCTCTCTGCAAGATCGTCGGCTATTCGGAGCAAGAATTACGGGCGACCACGTTCCAAGCGATCACTCATCCGGACGACCTGGATCGTGACCTGGCTTATGTCCGCCAAATGTTAGCCGGAGAAATTCAAACCTATCAGATGGAGAAGCGCTATATCCATAAGCAGGGGGCCGTCGTGTGGATCCTGCTGAATGTCTCGCTCGTTCGAGATGCACAAGGCGCGCCGATGTACTTTGTGGCTCAAATCCAGGACATCACCGAGCGGAAGCAGGCGGAGCAGGCACAAACCTGGCTCGCATCCATCGTGGAATCCTCCAATGATGCCATCTTCAGCAGAGACTTGGACGGCACGATTCTTACGTGGAACCTTGGCGCCGAAATCATGTTCGGTTATACAGCGGAGGAGATGATCGGACAGCCGATCACAGCCCTTGTTCCCCCGGACCGTCTCGGCGAGGAGTCTCATTTTCTCGATCGTATCAGGGAAGGGCACCGCATCGACTACTTTGAAACCGTCCGCCAGAGGAAAGACGGTCACAGCGTTCACGTCTCCGTCAGTCTCTCGCCGATTTCTGACCGAAAAGGACACCTCGTCGCCATCTCGCAAATTACCCGCAACATCACCGAACAAATGGACGTCCAGAGAGCCCTGCATCAAGCGTTTGAGGAACGGGAGCAATTGTCTCTGGATCTCCATGACAACATCATTCAGATCGTATATGCGACCGGTCTGGCGCTGGAAGACTGTGTGTATCGCCTGTCCGACCGCGCCGGCCCCTCAGCACAGATATTGGGACAAGCCATCGACAACTTAAACTGTGTGATTCAGGACTTGCGCGGCTTTATTCACGGAGACCAGCGGGAGCTGATCGAGCCCTTACAGTTCGAGTCCGAATTAGACCGGCTCGCGCAAACGATGTCTTTAAGAAACATCCTCGCGTGGGATCTTCGGGTTGCCCCCTCAGCGATCGCACGCCTGACTGCTTTGGAAGCGACGCAATTACTTTTCATCGCCCGCGAGGCGATCAGCAACACGATGCAACACTCGCAAGGCCGGACCGTCACCATCGCGCTGGTCACCACCGCGGAGGGCGTCCTCCTGACCGTCGAAGACGACGGCATCGGCTTCGAGACGATCATCAAACCAGGACACGGGCTCCGCAATATGGCCACGCGCGCTCACAAGCTAGGGGCGCAGTACAAGATCATTTCCTCACCGGGACAGGGCACGAAGATCCTTGTCCAGCTTCTCAAGGAGAACGCCTATGGCATCGAGTGAGACGAAGATTATCTCTCTGTTTCTCGTGGACGACCATGAGGTGGTGCGGCTCGGCCTACGGGCGCTGATCGAACGGACCGGCTTGATTCAAGTTGTGGGGCAAGCCGGCACCGTAGCGGAAACACTGGAGGAAGTGCGCCGGCTTCAGCCTGACGTGGTTCTCATGGATGTGCGCCTGCCGGACGGTAACGGGGCGGAAGCCTGCCGTGAAATTCGGTCATTATCGCCCGCCACACGGGTCTTATTTCTGACTTCCTTTTCTGATGAAGAAGCCGTTCAGGCGGCCATTTTCGGGGGCGCCTCCGGATATTTGCTCAAAAACATCGGCGGTGATGCCCTCCTGCGCGGTATCATGACGGTGGCAGCCGGACAGGCCGTCATGGAACCGACCGCGCTGCAGGGAGTGCAGGCGCGCCTCCAGACTCTGATTGAAACCCCACCTGATGATAAGACCAGCCTTTTGACCGCTCAAGAGCAACGATTGCTGGCCAAGGTCGCAGAGGGCCTGACGAATAAGGAAATTGCCTCAGCTTTGGGGCTGAGCGATAAAACGGTGAGAAATTACTTGAGCCACGTCTTCAAAAAACTTCAAATGACCCGCCGCTCTCAGATCGCCGCCTATATGGCCAAGCGAGATCGCCAATAGGGACATGTGTCCCTCACCTTAGTGTCATAAACCGAGTACAACACTCTCTGGCGCCTTCCTCATTGAATGGTATTACTTGAGAAGCGCCACGCGGATGACCAGCGATGCCGGTCGAATCCGCTGGACAGAAAGGAGGCGCCGCCATGATTCAACCCCGTTATCTGCATGGTGGATTGAGGCTTCTACTCGCCATTATCGCAAGCCTGGTATTCGTCGGACTACCTGACCAGGGTTGGCCGGGCCAGGATCTTCCAAGTCAAGGTCAGCACGTGACGCCGGCAACGATACCTGAACGGGTCATTGCGGCGCATCGGATATCACCCGATACCCTGAATACCTTCATCAAAGACCATCACCAGTCGATCGGGCACGGTCGCCACCTATCCGATAGTTCCCCATCCTCGCTCGCTGAGCTATTAGCCAGTGGGCGGCTTATCCTGATCGACCCGTCTGGAGCCTATATGGCAGCCGGCACTCCGGTGCGCACACACGGTTCAACCAGAGGCACGTTATATGTGGGGCGCGGCATTGCGATGACCGACAACGCAACCTTGGCGAAGCTACTGGTTCATACTCTCGCGATCTCTCTTCATCAAACACCGTCGCTTACCGGTCAGGGGTGCGCGCTCCTGGTTGCTTCGAGCGTCGTCTCCGAAGAGGGTATCATCGGCACGTGGCAGGCGGGGAAGGCGGAGAATGCAAGACTCAAGGTCTCTGATCCATCACTGACCATGCTCAGCTACCACCTGGATCCCGCGATATTGGAAAAGCGTTTTGGCCTGTGTGGCCGACTGCTGACGACGTTGCACTCCGCCGAGATGTCCCTGAGGGGGAACAGTCGAGTGATTCTGGGGGATCTCACGCTTTCCGACATCGGCGATGCGGTCGTCAATCAAGCCGACCTCAACCGTGCGCACCGTCTTATCAATCGTGACGGAAGGATTTTTCTCGAAGGCGCAGATTCATCTCATGATCGAGCTGTTCCGAATCGAAGCATTGATCGCAGAAACCCTGATACGGCCTTATCTCACCTCACGCACGATGGACCGAGTCCACGGCCCTAAGTTTGAATGTAGGCCACGCCGCCATCGTGGCTTGCCGCACGAAAAGAACATCCGGAGGTAGATATGGCTCGTATTTTAGTCGTGGATGATGAACCGATGGTGCGCGATCTGCTCCGGACCATCCTCGGGCGTTTGAAGCACGACGTCGCGGCGGCTTCGGATGGTCAAGGGGCTATCACGCGGTATCGTCAACAACTGCCCAACCTCTTGATCTTGGATTTGAACCTCCCGGATATCAACGGCATTGAGGTCCTGCGGCGCATCCGTGAAATAGATGCCGATGTGCCGGTCATTGTTCTCACCGGCGGAGGATCGGAAGCACTGGAACAACAGGCCCGTGCCCTGGGCGTGAAATATTTTCTGCAGAAGGGGTTTTCCCTGGATGGCATAGGGGAAGCGCTCCGGCGAGTGTTACGTCAGCCGGTCAATGCAGGAGCAGCCTGATTCTCTAATAGCCCGATACACACACCTGTTGCGAGCCCCCATGCAACTGAAGAGCGAGACTCATAGGCTGATGATTGCCGGCATGATGTTCGGATTCGTATTTGGAGTCTGCCGGCTGCAAGAAGATTCTGGACCACGAGAACAGGTGGCATCGCCCCGAACTGTCTTTCAGAGTGACATTACAGATGAACCGTGCTTCGACCGATTATGGCGTCTGCCTCAGGCATTGGGCGGCACAGGTTCCGTCTGCAGCCGGCGCTTCACGGAACAATATCAAGACCGACGAGGGACGAGACCTGGGGAGCGCCGATCCGTCCTGGGCCCGGCCAGTGATCCTTGATGACTAGCATGCGAGTCAAATCGCCGGCGACGGACCCCGACATTACCCCACTCCCTTATCTAACCTCGACTGACGAGTCCCCTGCCTACCAATTCATTCTGCTCCATTCGCTCGTCACGATCGTGCTCTGTTATCAATTGCTGTTCAGCCTTGACGGGCTTCTGTCGGTCGGCGCTTCACAGCTCGTCGTCCTGGCCTTGCTCGCAACGATCGCCGGACTTGCCCAACTCCCGATTCGGTTATGGTTCACCCGGTGGTTCGTCGGCGCCTTAGTCCTCGGCGATACGGCCATTACCACGTTCATCATCCACTTATCCGGCGCAGCGAGTTCGAATCTCTATGTCACCTATTTCCTCATCATGCTGATCGCCGCGCTTGCGCCTAACATCCGGCAAATGATCGCCCTGGCCGGCACCCTCTGCGCGGCGTACGGAACGGTGCTCTATCTCGAAATGAACCAGACCGGGATAGTGACGGAAGGACATTTGCTGCAGATCCCCGTGCTGCTCATCATGGCCGTTTTCTACGGAACCACTCACGAGGCCGCGCGGAAGTTATTCCGTGACAAAGAGTCCTTGATGAATCTGATCGCCGAACGGCAGCGAGCCGAAGACGCGCTGAAAGAAAGCGAACAACGCTACAAACGATTGGTGGAAGGATTGCCGGACGGGATTTTCATCACCCACCGGGACCGCATTCTCTTCGTCAACTCCGCGGGGTTTCAACTCTTCGGGGCATCGAGCTCCGAACAGCTCATCGGTCGATCCGTCCTGAATTTCTTTCATCCGGAATACGACGCGGCCGTCGTCCGGCGATCGCTCGAGCGCCATGAGCCGTTTCCTCTGACGGAAGCGAGAATGATCCGTCTCGACGGCGCGGTGATCGCCGTGGAAGCCACGGCTTCCCCTTTCAGCGAACAGGGTTCGCCGGCGATGCTCATGATTTTTCGCAACATCATGCAACGCCAGCAGCTCGAGGAAGAACTCCGGCAATCGCAGAAGATGGAGGCGGTTGGGCAACTGGCCGGAGGCGTGGCTCATGATTTCAACAATATGCTGACGATCATCAACGGCCATTGCGAGATGTTGCTCGAAGACCCTACACCTCTGAGCGCGGATCAGCGGATCTCGGTCGAACAGATCGGGCTGGCCGGAAAACGCGCGGCGACTCTCACCTCTCAGCTTCTCGCCTTCAGCCGCCGCCAAGTGCTCCATCCCAAGGTGCTCGATCTCAATGCGGTCGTCGCCGGCATGGATCAGATGCTGCGCCCCCTCCTCGGCGAGAATATCGAGCTTCTCTTGAACCTCTCGCCCTCGCTCGGCCGCGTCAAAGCGGACCCGGGCCAGCTCGATCAAGTGATCATCAATCTGACCGTCAACGCCCGCGACGCGATGCCGCAAGGAGGCCGATTGACCATCGAGACCTCGAACGTGGAACCGGATGAGGCCGTGAGTCGCCGGGAGGAAGGGGGCGGCGCCGACCGCTACGTCCTGCTGGCCATCGGCGATACCGGAATCGGGATGGACGCCAAGATCCAAGCGCATGTCTTCGAACCGTTTTTCACCACGAAGCCGAAAGGAAAGGGGACGGGGCTCGGGCTCTCGACGGTCTACGGCATCGTCAGGCAGAGCGGCGGCTTCATCACGGTGGACAGCCGCGCCGGCGAGGGAACCCGGTTCAAGATCTATTTGCCGCTCGTCGATGCGCCGGTCGACCGCGACGACCGAGACGGCGGCGAAGAAACCATGGACGGGCGATCGGAGACGGTGTTGGTCGCGGAAGACGAACCGGCGGTCAGAGATCTCGTCTGCCAAACC
>JBQTHT010000191.1:0-6931 GCA_052389595.1 Nitrospiraceae bacterium | reverse complement strand
TGGATGAAAGGTATCATTCTTAATCTTTCATGTTTAGAAATATAGCTGGTTCGAAGAAAGCAATCTCAATGAATCATTCACAATCCACTTCCATCATGAACGGAGGCACGTCTCCTCGAGAACACCCGAAAACCGATTTGGTTCTGGTTGCCGCTCTGTATCTTTGGCAGCTGTCTGCGTTATTGGTTGTCATAACCCTCTATCGACTAGCCACCAAGGGAGGTGTCGGGTCATTCCTGACCAGTCTCCCTGGAGTGGCTTGTTTGGCAGCACTGCTTATCCTCTGCGTGTCAATCACGGTCATCTTTCACCGGCTTCGATACAGCCTGCGGGCAGGGTCGAGGCTAACTCTTCTTACACTCATCATGAATCTGGTCGTTGTGGTCCTTCTCTGCCTCGCGTGCGAGCTGACCATTCGTTTTCTTTCTGTTCAAACGACGATGGGTGCTGTCATAGGCGACACACTGTTGCCTCCACGTGAATGGAGGGATGTGGCGGTCCATTATTCTGGAATTCTGAGGAAAGCTGCGTCCCGTGATACATTTCTCGTCTATGATGACATGCTCGGTTGGTCTCCCGGTTCCAATCGACGGAGTGAAAACGGCCGCTTCTTCAGTAGTGTTGAAGGCTTGCGGAGCCCACGCCCTGGAGTAAGGTATAACGATCACCCCAGTGCCTGTCGCGTGGCTGTATTCGGTGATTCATTCACGTTCGATGAAGAAGTGTCGTTCGAAGACTCATGGCCGCACCAACTCGAACTTTTATTGCCCCCTGGCTGCCAGGTGCTGAATTTTGGAGTGCCGGGATATAGCGTAAGTCAGGCGTACCTGCGCTATCTACGAGATGCACGATCCTGGCGCCCCAATGTGGTAATTTTGTCGCCGATCGGTCATAACTTGCTGCGATCCATGGGAGTGTATGGGTTTCTTACTCTTCCGGGAGGCATGGTCCCCCATGCAATGCCTCGTTTCGTGGTGGCCAATGATGAGTTGGTTCCACTCAACCTGCCGCTGCCCCCGCCTGAACAGATTTTATCTATACCATCTGTCAGAGACCTTCCGTATATCGAGTATGACCGGATGTACTCTGAAACAGAGTGGGATCGCCGGTACTGGCGATTGTTTCATGTCTCCTATCTATTCCGTTATCTCATTTCGCAGTACCCGCTGTGGGAAGCTCAACGGCCTCAGACTTCGGATGAGCAACGGCATATCATTCATCGCGAAATCTTTCGATCTTTTAACGAGTTGGCAACGGCACGGGGATCCGTTCCTTTGATCGTGTATTTACCGGTCGATTTCGATCTTTCGAGTTGGGCTGAGACAACAGGCTATGTTCCCGAAGCCATAAGAATCGCGCGGGATGCCGGGATTGACCCGATAGATTTGACGCCGTGTGTGAGAAAGGTCAATTCGGTTGACCGATTCGCCCCCGGCAATCACTACCAGCCACCTGCCAGCAGAGCTGTGGCCGACTGCTTAAGTAAACCGGTGATCGCTCATCTTCAAAGTCAAGATTCTAGAACTGATACACTTGGCGCCGTGTCTGAAAAAGGTCGAGCCCGGCGACAGGGCGGCAAAGAGCGAATCGTGTCTAATGGCGTGGGAGAGACGATGCGTTTCCAGCGGTAACCGGGCGCGCGATCCTTGGCGTTGCTGGTTGTTTGGTTGCCCAACGGCTGCCTTGGAAGTCTCTGCTGATCTCGCCAAGCGGGAGGAAACCCGGCAATTCCGACTCCATGATCGTTCACAGAACCGAAGCGAGGCCGGCGTTCAGGAGACTGCACCGACATCATGAAACTTCTAGTTATTTCCGCGGCGTTCCCGCCAATGCGGGCGGGAGAGGCAGAACACGCGGTGCAGCTTTGTCGGCGCCTGGCGGAGCAGGGTCTGGAAGTCCATGTCCTAACGACTCAACGCACCGGTGCACCCGATCATGTCCCGTTCACCATACGTCGGGTCATGCGGGATTGGTCTTGGCTCGATCTCCCGCGATTGGCGATATCTATACGGAATAGCAAGCCCGACGCCGTCATGCTGATATACAGCGGCTGGATTTACAATGCTCATCCTATGATCACGTTTGCTCCGACAATCTCAAAGTACTTCTTGCCGGATACCCCCTTTGTCACACAGATGGAGATAGACCAAGGCGCCGGTTGTCCAGGTTTGGCGGCTCGGGGTATTCGAAAGCTGGTCCAGCACGGGGTGGGCTCTTCGGGTGTTAGTTACGAATTTGGGACGCTGCTGCGGGATAGTGATCGGCTTATCGTGTTGAGCGAGCAACATCTCGCCACATTTGCAGAGCTGCAGCAGGATGTGACTCACAAGTGTGTGGTGATTCCACCTCCTCCGCTCATCCGCATGAGTAAGGGGGATCACGAGGAGACTCGACAGCGTGGACGAGCGAAGCTAGCGATGCAATCGCATGATTTCCTTCTCGCTTTCTTTGGATATGCCGATCGGAACAAAGGGATTGACACACTTTTTCATGCGGTCCAGATTCTGAGCAAACAGGGGTGTAACATACGCCTTGTTATGATCGGCGGTGGAAGAGGATCTTCCCAAATTGGATCAGACGAACGTGCACGGAGCGTCGCCACCTATGAACGCGAGATGCTCGGCCTACCAGAACGACTGGGCATCTCTGACAAAGTGATGTGGCTGCAAGGGTATGATTCCGACAGCGAAGAAGCCTCTACCTACCTCCATGCTGCTGATGCTTGTGTACTGCCATTCGACCAAGGCGTTGCGCTCTCCAGAAGTTCCTTCGCGGCTGCGGCTGCCCATGCATTACCCATTATTACAACAAGGGGGCCGCGCTTGGAGCGCCCATTCAGGCATGAGGAAAATGTGTTATTGTGTGAACCGAAAGATCCAGAAGGATTGGCTAGAGCTATCCGTTCGCTAATGGAGTTCCCCGATTTGCGTCGGCGTTTGCAGGACGGGGCACGACAGTTGGCGGATGAGTGGTTTTCCTGGCACAAGGTTATCGAACGAACAATTCAGACGTTTGCCCGCTGATCAATGACCATATAATCCGGGTATCCCAGCTGCCTGAAAAGTGTATCAATTTCACTTTCTGGTCTAGTCGGTGTCAGTCCTCCAGGCATTGTTCGAAGTGTTTTATTTCGGACAACTCCTTCAATGCGAACCATGATGCGATCTCAAAGTGCCAGGTTCTCATACAGACAGTCAAAGATCCAACGTGCCTTCCTGCGCTGCCATGTCAGCACGGGCTTCCGAATTCCCAGACCCTCTCGGGGTATCATTCGCTAGCATCATTGGGCTTCTATGATCCAGCAGCGCCACTCCTCAAGTTGCCAAGAGCAGTGGACGCAACATGAATGGCATGGCTGACCAAATCAAGATTGGTATTTTTGATCATCTGTCCCTTCGTCTCGGGGGAAGCCAGTCTGTAGTGGCCAATATGGCCGGCCAGTTGTCTCAAAGATACGCGGTCGATGTTATCCACAGCGGCAGAGGGTATACGCTGGGAAACATGGCGTCGGCATTTGATGTCGACCTGAGCCGCGTAGGAGAACGAATTATCTCGGAATCGCTCGATTCATTCTCCCTTCCAGGCCCCACATCCGCTTTGAGGTATTTACCGAAAAGACTCGCTCACGATCGTCAATTGACCGACCCCTATGACTTCTTTATTTACTCTGGCCATGGCGCCCCGCCGTTCTGCTCGGCCCGACGAGGCCTCATTTATTGTCACTTTCCGTTTGAGTCACACCCAAAACATGATTTGCAACGCTCGGAAGGATGGGAACGCCGGCATGACCTGGATCGTTGGGTTCGGTCAAAATTCTATGGAATTCTATGGGCCCGACGCTTGAGAGGCTATCAGGCCCTGTTGTGCAATTCTCAATTTACCGCAGGGTGGATCGAGCGTTTGTGGCACCGACATGCCCAAGTCGTGTATCCGCCTGTCCGGTTGGACGCCCCTGTGATTGAAAAGCAGAACATGATTGCGTCGGTTGGGCGGTTTATTGTGACAGATGGGAAAAACCACGCGCTGCAATTGAAGGTTTTTCGGCAGTTCCTCCAAGCCAATGGCGGCGATTGGCGCTTGTCTCTGATAGGATTTTGTACGGACTTGCCTCAAGATCGGTCTTACTTGGATCAGCTCCGCGAACTCGCCGAAGGTCTTCCCGTTACCTTCGTTGTCAACGCCTCACGCCAGGCGGTGTTCACTCAATTGGCGCAAGCCAAATTATTCTGGCACGCCACGGCGCTTGGTGGTGGGACTAGCGACGAACCGGAGGGCATGGAGCACTTCGGAATCGCCACAGTGGAAGCGATGGGCGCCGGATGCGTGCCTATGGTCCCTATGAGCGGAGGGCAACCGGAGATTGTGGAGCATGAAGTGAATGGATTTCTTTGTCGAGATGCTGCAGCGCTCCTGCAATACAGCGGCCGCCTTGCCAACGACGAGTCATTGCGTGAAGCGATGAGTCGCTCTGCGAAAGAACGAAGCACTCTGTTTCGCCCAGAAGTCTTCACGCAGCAATTGCATCAAGTGGTTTCCCGCGTCCTCGGGGATCGAAACCAGAGAGGACGCACTTGCCACAACTCATTGGAATCCTCGTTATCAAGCATCCGGTGAGTGCGAGGCCTTCATGAAGATTCTGATGGTGAGCAATCTCTATCCGCCATTCTATAAGGGAGGATATGAGGTTCGCTGTGCGCAAGTAGCTGAAGCCATGCACCGAGCTGGCCATGAGGTGCGCGTGTTGACGGCAACATTTGGACTTCCGCTGAGTGCTTTAGGGAGCCACCGACCAAAAACTGAAGACAGGGGAGGAGTTCGCATAGACCGGTCGCTGTACAACTGTGCCTTTGATACTCTGCCACCTCTTCGCCCTTGGACGTTCTTTCATGCGCGACGCGAGCTCAAAGATGCGCGACAGTTTCAGCGCATTCTCGGTGAGTTCCGACCTGATGTCGTCAATTGGTGGAACATGAACGGGCTCACCAAACTGATGCTCCCTCTACCGGCGTCCTTCAAGATCCCTGATATCCATTGGATCGAATACCCGTGGATGATCGATGAGTATGGAGCAGCAGGAGAAAAAATGTCGTCTTTTTGGATCAATCTTTGGGATGGCCAATGGGGTCCAAAGCCTTGTCAATCATTCTTTCGATGGATCGGTCGGAGATGGGAACGGGGGGTTGAGCAAGAGGGACTGCCAACGAGGCATTTCCCGAACGATCCGACCCATGTGTGTTTCGTCAGCGAATATCTCCGGACCCTCTATCGAGAGGGCGGGCTGGAATTTTCGTCTTCTGAAATTCTCTATGGAGGCGTGCCGACAGAGCAGTTCTATCAACCGATCAGGGTTGATCGCGATCCCCTCGCGCCGATTCGCGTTCTCTATGCCGGACAAATCACGCCGGACCGAGGGCTTCATACGGCGGTCGAGGCGATTGGTCACATGCCGAGCGACCTGCGTTCGCGGGTCACCCTCTCAGTGGCAGGCCCCAATTCTGGGAGTTATTTTGAACAGGTTCAGCGTCGTGTGGAAGATCTTGGCCTCAGCGCCTCGGTCACTTTCTTCGGTAAGGTTCCGCACGAACAAATGCCGCGAATTTATAAGAGCCATGATATTCTAGTGTTTCTCAGCACAAGAGAAGAAGGCCTTCCGCTCGTGATGGTGGAGGCCATGATTGCGGGCTGCGCCGTTCTGACGACTGGAAGTGGGGGAGCGATGGAAATTGCACAGCTCGCCGATCTCCCGCTCATCCCCAAAGGCGATTACCAGGCGCTCTCTCAGATCCTGAGCAGGTACGTGACTGCCCCGACGGTAATTACCGAAACCGCATCGCGTGGCCAGAGAGTCGCCTTTGAAGAATTTAGCTTGGGTCGCATGATGGAACGGTGGGAGGCAACTTTGCAGCGGCTCCGTCAGATTCAACGATGAATATCCTACTCGTTACTCCATTCTTCCCGCCTCAAACCGGTGGAGTTGGCACCTACGTGGAGGACTTGCGACGTTTTCTCCAACAACGGGGCCATCAGGTGTACGTCCTCCGTACCGGGAACTCCGATCGAATCACTCCTTGTTCGCAGATAAAAGGCGGGCGGGTATTTGAGTATTATATGAGATCGTTCTGGGTTCCTGAGGTTCCAATCAAGGGACTCTTGGCATGTATCGTGTATTTTATTCCGACGATGTGGAGATTGATGAAGTTTGTGCGAGAAAAGGAAATCGATCTTGTCTCACTAGAGTATCCACTCCCTCACATGTTTTATGTTCTGCTTCTCAAACTATGGACCAAGGCAAAGGTTGTAGTGGGTGTGCATGGAGACGATGTGCTGTCGCTTCATTTGCTGGAGAAGTCCGAACAATGGCTTGTGCGACAGATGATTCAACGGGCCGATTGGATCGTTGCCCATTCTTCGAGCCTCACGTCCCATACCAAGAAGCTTATCGGATCTCTTGACGGGAAAATGTCTTGCATCCCCTATGGGGTCGATTGTGAGCGGTTGCGCCGTCAGGCCGAAACCGCCGGGAAGGAAGTTGTCAGGCCCGCCTACATCTTGACGGTCGCAAAGCTGTATGAGAGAAAAGGGCTTGATACCCTGCTGCACACAATACAAAAACTCGGTCCTGCGGCGAACGGGTATCGATTCGTCATCGCGGGCGATGGGCCGCTAGAACAGATGCTCAAGCAACTGGCTGTCGATTTGCATATTGAGCGCCGGGTGATTTTCTTCGGTGAAGTGCGAAGTGAAGACATTCCGAGTTTGCTCCAGCACTGTGAATTTTTTGTCTTGCCTTCTCGATCTGAGCCATTCGGCATTGTGTTACTCGAGGCGATGACATTTGGAAAGGGAATTGTTGCGACTCGCGTGGGAGGGATTCCTGAATTTGTCGTCGATGGAGTGAATGGCTTGTTGGTGCCGCCGGAAGACAGCGACG
>JBQTHT010000190.1:0-6550 GCA_052389595.1 Nitrospiraceae bacterium | reverse complement strand
GTAACGTGTATCACATGGCGAGCGTTTTCGCACGTACCGCACAGTGGGGTCCGTGCGACGTCTGATGCTCTTCCTGCCATTTCGATGTGAAGCCTCACAGATGAATATGGCGTGGCTGCCATTGTCATGTGATAGAAGTCGGGCTGAAAGGATCGAGACTTGCTCTTGTTCACGAGTTGACTCACAGGAATTCTTTATAAAATAGACTTCTTGTAAACCACCACCAAGACATTTTGGGAGGAGATGATGCCGAACGGGACAGCTTGGCTGTGTATTCTTCTATGGGTGATCCAGGGATGTCAGTCCGTCCCGGTCGAGGAGGGGAGAACCGGACTCGACGAACACACCTTTGCGAATCTGTTAGATACCTACAACCACTGCCGCAATAGCGAGGATCTAGGCGAGTTACGCGAAGACATGAGGATGTTAAAAACCCTGGCGCGAAAGGTCGATGCATCTTCGCTTATGCCGACCTGGATCGAAGATCGTATTGCTGCCGGGCCCTCGCGTCTCGCGGTCGATCCTCAAGCCATGGTCGCCTCATGCACACTCCGTGCGGGCGAAGTTGCCGAAGACCGGGGAAAGCCCGAGGTAGCAGCCGAACTCTATCGGTCCATCGTTCTTACCTATCCCCATCCTGATCATGTGCATTATGTTGAGGAGGCGCTGACCAGTCTCCGGATTCTGTCGGACTCAGGCGCTATTCAAGACGACGCTGATCCAATCCAAAACACACCTTCAGGACCACCGGTCACCCACTAAGTCCCTTCTTCTCGAAAGTTCGTGACCCCGACGAAGCGGGTGCGCCGGTCATTACGCTCGATGTCTTGGAGAAATGATCTTTGCCACGGATTTGGGAACGACCAGGAACATCTTGAAGGTCCGCAACCCCACAGGTCATGATCCGAACACCAATTTCGCGACCCAAAAATAGAGAGGAATTCCCATCGCGATATTGAACGGGAACGTAATGCCCAACGATGCTGTGAGATACAGCGAGGGATTCGCTTCTGGGATCGAGATGCGCATGGCAGCGGGTGCGGCAATGTAGGATGCGCTCGCGGCCATCACGCCCAACATCGTTGCGCCGCCGACGCTCAATCCCACGAAGCCGCCTGTCATCACACCGAGCATCCCATCGACAATTGGCATGCAAATCCCAAACACGATGAGGAACGCGCCGACCGCTCGTACTTCAGCCAGTCGTTGACCAGCCACCAGGCCCATCTCCAACATGAAAAGACACAGGACGCCCTTGAAGAGGTCTCCAAAGAAGGGTTTGGTCACTGCAATCCCGTCCGGCCCGGAGATGTAGCCAATGACGAGCGCGCCCAACAGGATCATGGAGCCTTTACCAGTCAGGGCTTCGTGTAGCACGGGCCGGACCCAACCAGGGCTGGTCTCTGTTGTCTCACTCGACTCGTCACGCTGCATTTCGAATTGGAGCGCAATGTGCGCCAACAGAATCCCGACGACCACGCCTGTTGGTTCGAGGATTGCCAGAAAAGCAGACAGATATCCTTCGGGCTTGACTTGGAGGCTGGATAAGAACTGCGTGGCCACGGCAAAGGTGACCGCACTCACAGACCCATAGTGTCCGGCGATCGCTGCCGCGTCAGGGATGCTGAACTTGCCGATGAAACGAAGAATACAATAGCCGGCAATAGGAATTAGGACGCCCAGCATTAAACAGCCGACGATAGGCATCCAAATCGCGATGATTCCCACTTCCCGGATTTCAGCCCCTCCATGCAAACCAATGGCGGCCAGCAAATAGAGAGTGAGCCCAATATACAGGGCTTCAGGGACTTTGAGATCCGACCGGATCACCGTCGCCAGGATGCCCAAGGCAAAAAAGAGCGGCATCGGAGCGGTTAGGTTATGGCCGATTGCTTCGAGGAGCGTGTGTTCCACCATTGACACTTCCCTCCGATGTCCCATTGAGCCGAACATCAATGAGAAAGCGCAAGTTCTGTTCCTTCAGGATGCGGCGACTCGTGGAGTCTCCCTCGTCCTGAAATCTTTTGCTGGGCGCCCAATTTCATCACGAGCGCGCAAAGATAGACCACGGTTTCACTCTGAGTCTGGTGGGGATGCTGAGCGGATTCGCTCAGGACGTACAGTGCGAATTGTGAAGAAATGCGAAACAGAAGAGAGAGAAGAGTAGGATAATTTTGTATGATTGCTCTACCGGACAGTCAACGTCCAGCTTGGTCGATCGGGAAGACGAGGTGTTTCATCGATCCTCCAATGGAACCGACACACTGATCGCACCAGCCAAATCACCTTCCCGCGCCCCTTCCTTTGGATAGCCCGAGATATCCAATTCGCCGGCCGGACCTCCGTGGCACTTAAGACAGTCCTTCGTGTAGTAAATCGGCGCCAGGAGACGGAGGGTCTTGCCTCCTTCCGCAATGTCACTGAGCGCGATCGCTTGACTCTCTTGTGTCGCCAAGCGTCGAAGCACGGCTTCTTCATATTGGTCGGGCGCATTCTTCAGGTTTCGAGGCTGGAGGGTGGTCTGCTTCAGACGCACGTGCGATTTGGCCGAAAATCGCGCGGATGCTTGGCTTCCGAACGTGGCGGGAATGAAATTCTTGTACCCGACGCCGCGTTGGTTGATGACTCCTTGCGCATCGGCGACCACGCTCTTGCTCGATTCGACCAACGCGCGCAAAAGGGCGCCGGCTTTTGGTGGAAGGCGGGCGGCATTCGCATTCTTCAAGTCCACCCCCGTGCGAACTCGAAACTCCTCGTTCAATTGGCGTTCGAACACTTCTGGGGTGAATCCCTTGTGTCCTTTATGCGGATCGTCGATCAATGCTTGATTCCGGTCGATCACTTCCCTGCCGGAATCCAGCAGCACGGCGATCAGGCGGGCCGTCTCTTCTGCTTCGAGGAACGGCGTCTCGGCCATCGCCGGTGTGGTGAACAACAGCATACTCATCAAGGCGGGAGGACATGCTCTTCGCACTCTATTCATGTCTGCCCCTCTCTTTCTATCGTTATCGTGGGATTGCCCAACGGCATTGCCCCTGGTCATACTGCTTGGGCATATTGTCAGGATCAAACGACAAACCCTCGGCGGCGGCTCGTCGAGGATAGGCGTACTCGTCTACCAACCAGCGGCGCCGCATCTGTGCCAGGCGTCCGGATTCATCTAAACGAAACAGGACATCGTTTACAAACCATCGCAGCCGGTAGCTTTCTTCAGCCATGACGACCGTGTAGTGCCCTCGGGTCAACAGCAACGGTGTGCCATCTTCCAGCGTCAGCATCTTCCAGTCCGTTCTGACGCGCGCAGACATGTATTCTAAAACAGGCCATTTCCCCAGAATCAGATCGATCGCTGGATCGTCCGACTCAAACGCCGCCGGCAGCGAATCACAGAGCGCAATATGGTCCATCCCGAGTTGGGCCTCCGCATACCGATGCGAGCCGGCGCCTTCTTGCACCGCGACCGTAAACTCTTTCAAGACCGATTTCCGCGCTTCGAGTGGATCCGGCCCTGGGGGTTCTTTTCTAACCTGCGAACGAACCCGATCGATCACGTCTGTCCTGCGAGTGATGGCCGTCAATCCACCCTCGTAGAAATAGGGAATCGAATAGGCAAAACCCGCGCGCGTCGGAGAGGGCACATAAGCGCTCACTGCCGACACAAACAGATCCACCTTGTGCTCGCTCAGCTCGACGAACAAATTGCGGAAACGCACGAGGTGGAGAACCGGAACAATCGAAACTCCACAGTGCTGCGTCAGCGCTCCGGCGATCTCCCGAACTAGCTCGACGTCTAAGCCGGTCACCCGAAGCCCTTCGTCGGTGAAGATCGCCGGAAATACAAACGGTCGAAGCGGTTCGATGGACATTCCCACCTGCACCTGCCGGCGAGCGCAGATTGTCTGAAGTTCATCCGAGGCGATCGGCCGAACGAGCTGCACCGCATCCACGACGAGACCGCATCCTTGAAGGATGACCCCTGCGATGGCCAGAGACAGTAGCCGGATATCGCCTGTTAGAATCTGACTCCGGTTGTAAACAGCCATTGCTGCGTTTGTCCTGCTTCACCTTTGAAATCGATGCCGAACTGAGTGTACTGGACAGCCATATCCACCGAAAGTCCCCTCGCGACCGGGAAACGCACGCCGATCTGACCGCCGATCAAATGGCCCGGCCCATCATTGCCGGGTCCCGGCATCGTGCCCCCTGCCAGCAAACCCACGTAGGGTACGGCGCGATCCTCCAAGGGACCGAATAACACGTGTCGGATTACTCGGTTGATCGGCGTGCCCTTAGGAAAATCGAGCCAGTCGAAAAAATTATTCCACCGAGGATTCACATACAAGGAGTACTGATCCGTGGTGAAAGACGTTGCATGGTTGCTGTAGTACTGATAGATGGCTCGGACTTCGAGGTTCCCGTAACGAAGGGCCGTCAAACCGGCTTGGATACCGATCACTCGGTTATCAGGCGCGAACGTTCGTTGACTGAAGGCGACGTCGAAGTTGAATGGCCGGATCGGAAGGACGACAAGATTCGTTTCTTGGCCCATTGTCGTCGGAGGGATCAGCAAGATCGTCAGAATGATCGGAAGCGAGCGACAAAAGATTGGAACGTAGATCTGCCGGGGTCGGGTTGGCATCTGCTTTTTTCCTTCATTTAAGATACTCAGGGTGTACAGCAGATACCATGCCAATCTGAGCGCCGATGAAATGAGGGAGAAACAGCCGGCGGGACGATCTGAGGCGATCACTCCCGCCGGTACCTGTCATGAGTGGGGGCTTACGGCGCTGTGGGTGTGGTGATGCCGGTCTGAGGCACTTCGACTTTCCAAGGCGTATGAGGCATCAATGGCGCCGGCTTGGCGTCAGGAGAGGCCAGGAGCACGGCGATTGCGCCGCGCAGTGCCCCGGTCAAGGAATGGGTGACGAGGGGATACGCGCCGGCCGACTCGACGACGACGTCGAAGGTCGCCGCGCTACCGGGTCCCACGACATAAGTTTGCACCCCTTTAAGATTATTGGCGGGGTTGCCGCTCTCATAGACATTGTCCCAAATCTCGCCGATCGGATGGAAGGCGGAAAACTCGTTCGGACCTGCGTTGACGAAGTAGATTCTCACCCGCTCGCCTGGTTTTGCGTCCAGCGCATGACCGCCGCTCACGAAGGGGTGATATTTGAAGATGCCGCCGTTAAAAACGATGTGATCGAATTTGCGGTCGAACATGCCCTGCACGTTATCGGGGTTTTTGAACAGCTCGGATTGCACCAGGACGTATTCCCGGTCCGCTTTCGGCCAGGCCTTCGCATTCTTCGGATCGACAATGATCGCCCCGAACATGCCGCGAGCCACATGTTGAATCATGGGCGGCGCGCCGCAATGATAAAAGAACAGGCCGGGTTTCTTGGCGACGAAGGTGTAGCTGATGCTCTCGCCGGTATTCACGGCCCGATAATTCTTGAGGAAGTCGATTTCCGCGGCATGAAAATCCATCGCATGCGGATTCTTGTTGGTGTCGGGGTTCGTCAAGGTAAACTTCACAGTATCCCCTTCCGTCACCCGCACGACCGGACCGGGAAACTGCCCGTTAAAGGTCCAGGCCTTGTATCGTTCGCCTCCGCCATCGATGACGATGTCGCTTTCTACAGCGGTCATCTGAACCTCGTGGGTCTTGGCCGAGACGGCGTGATCATGAAGAGTGATTCCCGCAATCACCATAGCGAGAACCAATAATCTTTGTCTCTTCCGGAATTCAGTACGGCGCTGATGCTGACTCAACATGGCGAACTCCTCTCACCCGGTTAAATTTGTTCGAATGTCGCGGATGTTGGAAGAGAGAATAGATGGGGAGTGGCTTACAACAATATGACCAATGTCATGTTTCCGAGAGAATATGTTGTTATGGCTTGGAGGAAGCAGAACTAAAGGCGAGTTGCTTCAGCTTGGCGAGGTCATTGATGAGGATGCGATTTGAGGTTCCCGAGACCAATTTCGCGCATTTGAATCGTCCCATGATTCGGATGGCCGTTTCAACCGTGATGCCTACCATGTCGGCCAGGTCTTGACGGGTTAAACGAACGTTGAGGCGAAATCCGTCGGGCTGGCGTACGCCGGCGCGCTCGGTCAGTTTGACCAGCAAGCAGGCCAGCCGCTGGTCGGCTCGCTCGAGTGCGAGAACCTTGGCGTTCTCCTGCGCCTCATTCAGTCGTTTGCCGAGGTATTTGATGACTTCCATGGCGGCATCGGGATTGCGGCGCAACATCTCGAAGTACGACTTCTTGTTGAGTCGCAGGATACTGACGTTGCCCATCGGCTCGGCTGTCCCAGGATGGCAGGCGCCGTCAAACACCGCCGCCTCGCAACAGAACAAGTCGCCGGGCATGAGAATTTTCAGCGTGCACGCCTTTACCTCCAAGGAGGATTTTATGCACTTGACCGTTCCTTCTTTCACGATGTGAAAATAGTCGGCAGGGTCGCCTTCGCGAAAGATATACTGGCCCCTTCCATAGCGAGTTTCCGTCACTTCCTTTGCCACGGCGCGTCGATCTCGCTC
>JBQTHT010000189.1:0-7343 GCA_052389595.1 Nitrospiraceae bacterium | reverse complement strand
TCTGAAAAGATAAAAACGATCGCGACGGTGGAATTGCCGGCCGGCCAAGGTCTGTTTTCGCACGAGCTGACCCGCCACCAGTTAGATTCATTGACGATGGCATTGGTTGAGCGGACCTTGGATCCTTGCCGTCTCGCATTGAAAGACGCCGGGTTGACGCCGACGGATATCGACGAAGTGGTGTTGGTGGGGGGCATGACTCGGATGCCATTGGTGCGTCAGCGCGTCCAAGCCCTGTTCGGCAAAACTCCCCATAGTGAGCTGAATCCGGATGAAGTCGTTGCGCTCGGTGCAGCCGTGCAAGCCGATATCCTGAGCGGTGGAACGAAAGATATGTTGCTGCTGGATGTCACCCCTCTCTCGCTGGGTATCGAGACCATGGGATCGGTGATGAGCTCGCTGATCCGGCGCAATACCACCATCCCCGCCAGCGCGAAGGAAATGTTCACGACATATGTCGATGGACAGACCTCGGTCGATATTCATATTTTGCAGGGGGAGCGGGAGCTGGCTCGAGATAACCGCAGCCTCGCGCGATTTCAACTGAAAGTGCCACCGCTGCCGGCCGGCATCCCTCGCATCGAAGTCACATTTCTCATCGATGCCAATGGCATCCTGAACGTATCGGCGAGGGATATTCGCACAGGTGGCCAGCAATCGATCGAAGTTAAACCTTCCTATGGATTGTCCGATACCGAAGTCGAACGGATGATCGGTGAATCCTTCGTATTCGCTGCTCAGGACCTCAAGGCGCGCCAAGTGATTGACGCCCGCACCGAAGCAGAAGCCATTTTGAAAGCGACGGAAAAGGCGCTCAAGCAGGGCCGACAGTTAATCGGCGCCGAAGAATTGGCGGCGATTGAAGTGTCATTGGCCGCGCTCCAAACCGTCCGCTCGACGGAAGACCACAGGGCCATTCGCGCAGCGATCACAGATCTGGAAAAGGTCACGCACCACATGGCGGAGGTGCTCATGGATAACGCATTGAAGGACGCCTTGGAGAATAAGAAGCTGTCGGAACTGACATAGCGCAGCCCGAAAGCTGATAGCCTATAGCGAATGGCTTATGGTCGGAACCATCAGCTATACGCTATACGCCATAAGCTCTTGAAGGAGTAACCGATGGACATTTACTGGAAGGATTCGGAAGATATCGCCATTCGGCTGGTGGAAGAACACCCGGAGACCGATCCATTGACAATCCGGTTCACGGATATGCATGCGTGGATTACGGCCTTGCCGGAATTTAAAGATGATCCCAAGAAATCGAACGAGAAGATCTTAGAAGCGATCCAGATGGCCTGGCATCAGGAATACCAGGACTCGAAGTCTTAGCCCTTCACCCTGCCCAGCTAGCGCCCACCCTCACCGGCTGAAGTCTGGCCCTCCGGAATCAGATCGAGCTTGTAAAAATCCGTCGCGTCGACGCGCTGTGGCGCCACTTGCGTCGGCTCCGTCCCTTTCGCGAAGAGCTCGACGGTTTCCTTGATGTCCTTTTCTCCTTGCTCGGACGTCAGCAAACCTGTCGCCGCATCCACTTTCACAAAGACCACGTCATCCGGAATTTCAAAAGGCGCCACAGGCAGCTGCTTTAACGCCTGTTTCATGAAATTGATCCAAATCGGCAGGGCCGCATGGGCGCCCGATTCGGTTTCTCCAAGAGACCGACGGTCATCGAAGCCGACGTACGTGCCGGCCACAAGATTGGGGGAGGCTCCCAAGAACCACGCATTGATGAACTCATTGGTGGTGCCGGTCTTGCCCGCCACCGGGCGATCGATCACTTTCGCCGCCTGGCCGGTACCTCGCTGAATCACGTCCTCCATCATATTCGTGATCAGATAGGCCGTTTCCTTCGGTACGACTTGTCTAGGTTCTACGGTAGCCTGCTGCAATATGCGACCCGTGTTGTCCTGGACCGAAGCGATTTCATAGGGTTCAGCGCGTATGCCTTGGTTCACAAACACTCCGTACACCGACGTCAATTCCAGCAAGCCGACGCTGGAGGACCCCAATCCCAGCGACAAATCCGCAGCCAAGGGACTGCCGATTCCCACGGTCTTGGCGAAATCAATGACGTTTCGAATACCCACTCTGTCCAATAAGCGAACAGTCGCAAGGTTATGGGAATGGATCAAGGCCTCGCGCAAACTCACCATCCCGTGAAACTTCTTGCCGTAGTTTTCCGGTCTCCAAATCGTTTCTTCCGCTTCTTGCTCATACACGACCGGGGCGTCCATCACCAACGTGGCCGGGCTCATGCCTTGACTCATCGCCGTCGCGTAAATGATCGGTTTGAACGCCGAACCGGGTTGGCGACGGGCCATCACCGCACGGTTGTATTCACTCCGAACGAAATCATACCCGCCGACCATCGCCCGGATAGCGCCCGTCTTCGGATCTAACGCCACGAGCCCTCCCTCAACCAGAGGGGTTTGCTCAAGGCGCAGGTGCACGACATCGCGATCCATCTTCTTGACCGCCACTTCAATAACATCCCCCGGCTTCAGAATTTGCTTGGGATTCTGAGTCACGACCATGTCTTTAGTCGGATCTGGTCCTCGCAGTCTGCGGCGCGCCCAGGCCAGATCATCAAAGGACAGGCGACCGGTCACTGTTCCCATTTGCACAAGCACATAGTCCTTTCCGATCTTGGACACAACTCCTTCAAGTTGATCGCCTTCCTTCAGGCTGGGAACCACAGCAGCAGAGGGTGGTGTAGCCGATGTGTCGGAATCTTGAGTCCTGATTGGCCCTCGCCAGCCTTGCCGCTTGTCCAACTCGCGAAGACCGTTATGCATAGCGGACTCAGCGGCCCTCTGCATCTCGACATTCAATGTGGTGAAGACCTCCAGGCCGCCTTTATACACCATCGTTTCGCCGTACTTCGCGACCAGGAGCTGGCGCACATGCTCGATAAAATATGGTGCGATATGTTCCGCCCCCGGACGCTTGAAGGCCAGCGCCTCCGCCGCCGCCTGCTCCCGCTCCGCCGCCGTAATGAAACGCGCCTCTTCCATCCTCGTGAGCACGTGCTCTTGGCGCTTCTTCGCGAGCTCCGGCGCTTTGAAGGGCGAATATTTGCTGGGACCTTGAGGCAGGCCGGCAACAAATGCCGCCTCCGCCAACGTCAACTTCGACAATTCTTTCCCGAAGTAGGTCTGCGCCGCGGCAGCCACGCCATAGGCCCCCTGGCCGAAATAGACCTGATTCAAATACATTTCGAGGATCTGTTCTTTGGTGAGGACCAACTCCATCTTGTAGGCGAGAATCAATTCTCTCAGTTTGCGATCATAGGTCCGTTCCGGAGAAAGGAAGAGGGAGCGGGCGAGTTGCTGTGTGATCGTGCTGGCCCCTTCCCTTTTGCTTCCCCGCCGGAGGTTGGTCCAGGCAGCACGAAGGATGCCGATCATATCCAGTCCGGGATGCTCGAAGAACCTGGCATCTTCCACCGCGATAACCGCCTGCGTGAGATCCTTTGGAACGTCGCGCACGGGAGTCAGAAGCCGCCGTTCAATGAAGAATTGGCCCACGAGCTGTCGGTCGTCGGAGTAAACTCTGGTGACGAGGCTGGGTTGGTAATTCTGTAAGGGATCGAGGGACGGCAGGTCCTGAGAGAAATGCCACAGCACACCGGCAGCCGTACCGCCGGCTAAAAACACGAAGGCGGCTGTCCCAATAAGGGCAATCTGCCACCAGCGCCACCGCCGGACCGGGGCCTCACGAACCTCTACAAACCGATCGCTGTCCGGCATGAAACGGGCTCTCCTTGTGCGGGTGCGTGATGGGAATGAGTGCGAAGGTACCTTACAACGCGTCCTCTGAAAACTCAAGCGACGGACAGACACTGATCAGTCGATTTTCTGAAAAGAAATCCATTCAGACCCTTGCGCTTGTTCTCCGGAAGGAGCTTCGGGTATACTGATATCGACGCCTCTAGTTCAGGCGTCTTTTTTTTGACACCGAGGTTCACCTGATATGAGCGCACAGACCACTCCCCACGCGCCGATTGTCTCTCATCGCGCCCCGCAAGGACGTCGAGAGGACATCCGCAACATCGCCATTATTGCCCACGTCGACCACGGCAAGACGACGCTGGTCGACGCCCTGCTGCGCCAAACGCACGTCCACCGAAAAATCGACGATATGGGTGAACGCATCATGGACTCGATGGACCAAGAGCGTGAGCGCGGCATCACCATCCGGGCGAAGAACGCGAGCGTCGCCTACAAGGGCGTTAAAATCAACATCGTGGACACGCCCGGCCACGCAGACTTCGGCGGTGAAGTGGAACGGACCCTGCGCATGGTGGATGGCGTGCTGATTCTCATCGATGCCAAGGAAGGGCCGATGCCGCAAACGACATTCGTCCTGCGGAAAGCCCTCGCGCTGGGTCATCGGGCGATCGTGGTCATTAATAAGATCGACCGGCCCGATGCCGTGATCGACGACGTCGTGAACCGCACCTTCGATCTTTTCGTGCATCTCGGCGCGACCGACGAACAGCTGGATTTTCCGATTGTCTATACCTCAGCGATCAAAGGCATCGCGACGCTCGACATCAACAAACCTGGATCGGACATCGCTCCCCTGCTGGACACCGTGCTGGAGAAGATCTCCGCCCCGGCCATCAGCGCTGAAGCGCCGCTGCAAATCCTCGTGCTGGCTCTCACCTATGACTCCTATAAAGGCAAGATGGGCGTGGGAAAGGTCCAGTCCGGATCGATTGCGCGACGCCAGACCGTTGTCACCCTCACGAAAGATGGCGGCCAGATCCCCGGCAAAGTGTCGGATCTCGCGGTGTTCTCCGGATTGGAACGAACCGATGTCGAGCAGGTGCAGGCAGGAGAGATTGTCGCCGTCGCCGGCCTTTCCGAGGTGAGCATCGGCGATACCATTACCGATGCGGAGCATCCGATCGCCCTCCCGCGCGTCTCTATCGACGAGCCGACCGTTCAGATGACCTTCTCAGTCAACAACAGCCCCTTTGCAGGCCGGGAAGGGAAGTTCCTCACGTCGCGCCATCTGCGCGAACGGCTGTTCAAGGAGTTGGAGACCAACGTCTCGTTGCGCGTGCAGGAAACCGACAGCGCGGACCGTTTCCTCGTAGCGGGTCGTGGGGAATTGCACCTCGGTGTGTTGATCGAGCAGATGCGACGGGAAGGTTACGAGCTGCAAGTCTCGCAGCCGGAGGTGATCGTTCATCGCGACGGGGACAGGGTGACGGAACCGTATGAGGAGTTGACGGTGCAGGTGCCGTCTGAATATCAGGGCACTGTAATTGAAGAGATCGGCAAGCGACGCGGCGAGCTACGCCACATGAAGTTGATCCACTCCGAGGGTAACCTCAGCGAGATGCACCTCGAATACCACATTCCCACTCGCGGGATTATCGGTCTCAAAAACATCCTGCTGGCTCGTACCAGAGGTACGGTGATCTTGCACCATGTTTTCAAGGCCTATGAGCCGGTTGAAGAGCGGGACCTTGCTGTCGTCCCTCATGGGTCACTCGTGGCATTTGAAGACGGGACCAGTACGGGATATGCGATCTTCATGACTCAAGAACGCGGCGCCATGTTCATCGCTCCAGGTATTGACGTCTACCGAGGGATGGTCGTAGGGGAAAACAGCCGAGACGATGACCTTGACGTGAACGTGTGTAAGGAAAAGCACCTGACCAACATGCGCGCGTCAGGGTCAGATGAGGCCTTGGTTCTCACGCCACCGCGTGAAATGACACTGGAGTTCGCCCTGGAGTATATCGGTCAAGACGAGCTCGTCGAAGTCACGCCTCAAAATCTGCGCATTCGAAAGCGACTGCTCAATCCCGAGGAGCGGCGGAAGGCACGCAAGTCGGGAAAGTCATAGCCCCACCGGCCGGCCAGCGACGCGGATGAAGATTCGCAAGAAAGCGCCGAAACCTTCTGCTCGCAGACCTCCGCTTTATTTTATTGGGTATCGGGGGACTGCCCCGGCTCCGGACGAGCTGAAGACCTGGTACGACCTCGAATACGGCGGACCGCTCACGCTGCGAACCGAGAGTGCGGCTGCCGAGGCGTGGCACATCGGGCATGGCCCCTGGAGCGCCCATGTCGTCATCCCCCTCCCTGCAACCCAGGCCACCCATGTGATGGAGCAGCTCGCCTGGGAGCACAAGGTCATGGGAGCCGTCGCCCCATCTGTTGCCACCCCACCGAACATGGCGGATACCATTCTTCTCGCCGCACGGCTGGCGCGAGGGCTCACCCTGCTCACACAAGGCACGGCGTTTGACGTCACCAGCCAAAGCTATCTGAATCCGTCCGACTGGAACGATCGCGCGCTCACTGTCTTTCGAGTGCGCGACCACGTGACTGTCACGCAAGCTGGATCGGACGGAGACACACAGGACTGGCTCTATACGCTTGGGCTCGGCAAATTCGGCCTAGACGAGCTGGAACTCCTCCAGCCTCGAGGACTTCCAACGACGGAGGTCACCGACGCTATGATGGAGGTGGCCGATGAGATCATCCGAAGAGGGCAAACCCCCAAAGTGGGGACGGTCATCGACGTCCCGGCCCTGGCCAGAACCGTCCTGGTCGCGGGTCATCGAACCGCCTCCCTCATGGGGAAGCTCGTGATCCTGAGACGCATAGAGTTATAATCACGGCCTTCGCTCTACCGGATACGGTTTCGATAAAAATAACAGGTTGCCGTTACCCCAGGAAGGTGGGTCTTTTGAACGGTTGACAATGTTTCAGCCCGCGTGCTACCAAAAATGCAGGTGATCTACGGCTTCAATAATCAAGAAGGAGGATTTCTCAATGGCTAGCGATGTCGCGCAAGAGATAAAAGTCGGCGATACGGCGCCGGATTTTACGCTGAAGGATCAAGATCAAAAGGATGTGAAGCTCAGCGATTTCAAAGGGAAGAAGAACGTCGTGCTCGCATTCTATCCTTTGGATTGGAGCCCGGTCTGCACTGGAGAAAACAAGTGTTTGACCGACGATTTTCCAAGCTTCCAAGCTTCCAATGCCGAGGTCTTCGGCATCAGCACAGACAGCTTCTTTTCACACAAGGCATGGGCCGACCATCTGGAGTTGAAACATCGGTTGTTGGCCGATTTCAATCGGGAAGTAGTCAAGAGGTATGGATTGTACTTCGAACCGTTGAACTGCGGCAAGCGGGCAACCGTGATCGTGGACAAGAATGGGAAGGTCGCCTATGCAAAGGTACAGGAAATCAAGACGGCGCGGGACGATAAAGAGATTCTCGCAGCTCTCAAGAAGCTGAACTAATTCTCAGAGCTGAGGACTGAGTGCCGAGGGCTGAGAGGTAAAACTTCCGGCAACCTCGGCCCTCAG
>JBQTHT010000188.1:0-19708 GCA_052389595.1 Nitrospiraceae bacterium | reverse complement strand
CTGATCACCGGCGCCGATGGACAACTTGGACATGAATTGCGACGTGTCCTGACCTCCCATGAGCTCATCTCCTGCATCTGGCCGGACTTTGATCTGCTCAAGCCGGATGTCGAGCAGCGCATCCTCGATGCCCGACCCGAGGTTGTCATCCATGCCGCGGCCTACACCAATGTCGACCAAGCCGAGAGCCAGCCGGATCTTGCCATGGCGGTCAATGCCGAGGGCACCGAAAAGGTTGCCCGAGCTGCGACCAAGACCGGCGCTCGTCTCTTCTACGTCTCAACCGATTATGTATTCGATGGCATGAAGCGCTTGCCCTATGTGGAATCAGACATGCCGAACCCCATGAATGTTTATGGAACATCCAAGCTTGAGGGGGAGCGTCGGGCACTGGCCTGTTGTCCGGAAACTCTTGTCATCCGGACGGCATGGCTCTATGGCGCGCAGGGACACAACTTCGTCAAAACGATCATGCGGTTGGCTACCGAGCAGCCTGCACTTCGCGTCGTGGCGGATCAACGCGGCTGTCCGACTCATGCCTCAGACTTGGCCCATGCCATAAGCAGGTTGCTCACGACGGATCTGAAGGGAGTGGTGCATGCGACGGGTATGGGAGACTGCACTTGGCATGAGTTTGCCCAAGCGATTGTGGGGTTGATGAGAACTTCGGTAAAGGTGGAAGCGATCACCACGGAGGAAGCAGGACGTCCGGCGCGGCGCCCCGCGTATTCTGTGATGGCTCATCTTCGCCTCAGCCACGTGGGCATCGCGATGCCTGACTGGAAAGAGGCCCTGACGCGGTTCGTGCGCGACATGTATCCTGTCACACCTATTCGAGCCTAAGGAGAGTTATGAAGCGGGCATTGATCACCGGTATTACCGGGCAAGATGGCTCATATCTGGCAGAACTCCTGCTTCACAAAGGGTATGAAGTGCACGGCATCATTCGGCGGGTCGCGATCGAAGATCCGGAACACCGGCTCTGGCGGCTCAACCCGATTCGTGATCGGCTTCATCTCCATGCCGCCTCGCTAGAGAGCTTACCCAGCCTCTACCGAGTCCTCCAATCGGTTGGGCCCCACGAGTGTTACCATCTCGGCGCGCAAAGCTTCGTGGCCTATTCTTTCGAGGATGAGTTTTCGACGTTGAATGCCAACATCAACGGGACGCATCACATGCTCGCCGCGCTACGCGACGTCGTTCCGCACTGCCGGTTTTATTTTGCGGCCTCCAGCGAGATGTTCGGCAAAGTCGCGCAGGTGCCCCAAAATGAACTGACCCCGTTTCATCCGCGTTCGGCCTATGGAATCTCAAAAGTCGCAGGCTTCGATCTCACGCGAAATTACCGTGAAGCCTATGGCCTGTTTGCCTCATGCGGCATTCTGTATAACCATGAATCTCCGAGGCGTGGCTATGAGTTTGTCACTCGAAAAATCACGTCTCACGCTGCGCGAATCAAACTGGGATTGGCGAAGGAATTGCGCCTTGGAAATCTCGATGCGCGACGGGACTGGGGACATGCCCGTGACTATGTGGAAGCGATGTGGCTGATGCTGCAACAGGATCAGCCGGAGGATTTTGTCATCGCGACCGGCGAGCAGCATTCGGTAAGGGAGTTTGCCCAGGTGGCGTTTTCACATCTGGGGATGGACTATCAAGACTATGTGAAGACCGATGAGCGGTTCTTACGCCCCGCTGATGTTGAGACCCTGTTGGGCGATGCCACGAAGGCCAGACAGGCTTTGGGTTGGTCATGCCGCGGAAAGTTTCGCGAACTTGTTGAAGAAATGGTGGATGCCGACCTGCGATTGCTGACGGATGGACGCCCCGCCCGGTCCTAAAGCTTACCCGTCATGTTTTTTGGCCAACGTGACAAGACGATTTTATTTTATGATCGTTCGCGTAACCGTAAAGATGAGCATCACGATCCGGTCAAAAGTCCGGTATCTCAACTTCTGTTGTCCTGATGTCTAAGAAAACATCCCGTCGCCCACCAAGCCGTCCGGTCCGGCGGACACTCGCTCTGAGGCGGATCCGGGTATTTGCCATGGATGTGGATGGGGTATTGACTGACGCCGGCATGTACTATTCGGAATCGGGAGATGAATGGAAAAAATTCAACACACGCGACGGGATGGGCATCAAATTGCTGCAGAAGGCGGGAGTCGTGACGGCCCTGGTCACGATGGAGCACACAAAGCTGGTGATGAGGCGGGCGGAGAAATTGACCATCCCCGAGGTCCATCAAGGGATACGAGATAAACTGGCGGTGCTGCGGGATATGGCGATTCGACATGGTGTGACTCTTCGCAACGTGGCCTACATTGGTGATGATGTGAATGACTTAGAGGCCTTGAAGGCGGTCGGCTTCTCAGCGGCCCCGGCGGACGGCGCGCCTCAGGTCCTCAAAATGGTTCAATATGTGTGTGAAAAAAAAGGCGGCGAGGGAGCGGTCAGGGAAGTCGTCGATCTTATTTTGCGGGCGCAAGGTCACTATGATGGCCGTGTGAGCACCATCCGGGCGGCCAATCAGATGGGAGAAACTCGATGAAAGCCGACCAACACGTGTATCCAGTCATTTTGGCCGGAGGAAGTGGGACGCGATTTTGGCCGCTCAGCCGGCATCTCTATCCCAAGCAATTGCTGCGCATCATGGGGGAAGAAACCCTGATTCAGCAGACGATGCGGCGGGTGCTCGACTGTGCGCCCGCCGATAGAGTGCTCATTTCCACCAATCCGGCCCAGGCCGATTCGATCCGCGTCCAATTGGGCGAATGGAAAGATGCGCTTCAGGACAACTTCATCATTGAACCGGAGGGACGCAATACGGCTCCCGCGATAGCGCTCGCGGCGCTTGAATTGGTGAGGCGCGATCCGGACGCAATCATGGTGGTCCTTCCGGCTGATCATGTGATCAAAGGTCAAAAGCGGTTTCAGGCGGCGGTGTCTCTCGGTGTCGAGCTGGCGGCCGCGGGGCATCTGATCACCTTCGGCATCAAACCCACGAGACCTGAGACGGGGTTTGGATATATCCAGCCCAAGCATAAAGTTCGTCTGGGGGGAAAAGGAAGGCTCGTCGGACATCCGGTGGCGCGGTTTGTTGAGAAACCCAATGCCGTCAAGGCATCGCAGTATCTGAAAGCCGGCAATTATTATTGGAATAGCGGGATGTTTCTTTGGAGGGCGGAGACCATTCTTCGAGAATTGGCTCTGCACCAACCGGTTCTGGCGCGTAGACTGGAGAAGATCGGCGAAATGATTACAGCGAAGGCCTCGCGTACCGCGATCGACGATGCGTATCGAAAACTCTCCCCGGTCTCGATTGATAACGGTGTGATGGAATTGTCGTCGCGCGCGGCCGTCGTGCCGGTAGACTTTGGCTGGTCTGACGTGGGGAATTGGAGCAGCATCGAAGAAGTGGCGCCGCTCGACAAAAGGCACAACGTGGTGAGTGGCCGAGTCGTTGATCTCGATAGCCGGGGGTCGATTCTGTATGCCGACCGGCGGTTGGTGGCGACGATCGGCTTGTCTGACATGGTAGTGGTCGATACGCCGGATGCCACATTGGTCTGCCCGAAGTCTCGCTCCCAGGATGTGAAAAAGGTCGTTGAGATTCTCAAGAGGCAGGGCGCGCCGGAACACCGTGAACACCTCACCGTGTTCCGTCCGTGGGGATCCTATACGATTTTGGAGGAGGGATCAGGGTACAAGGTGAAGCGGGTCACGGTGAATCCCGGCGGACGGCTCTCCCTACAGATGCATCATCAGCGGAGTGAACACTGGGTAGTCATCAGAGGCGTGGCGAGGGTGACGCGTGGAGAGGACGTCTTTGACCTCAGCGTCGGCCAGAGCACGGCTATTCCTGTCGAGACACGCCATCGATTGGAGAATCCGGGACAAGAAACGCTCCATATCATCGAGGTACAGAACGGCCCGTATCTTGGTGAGGATGATATCGTGCGATTTCAAGATGATTACGGCAGAAACGTGAAGCAGTGAGGCCTGAGCGACAGATGAAGGAGAAATAAACCAGGTCTTTCGCGTCACACCTCATGCGTCACGCGTAACGGAGGAAAGAGTGGGGCTGTTTCGGGAATACGATCTACGTGGCGTTGTCGGGCAGGAACTGACCGACAAGATCGCCGAGCGCATCGGTCGGGCTTTCAGCACGATGGTCGCTCCGCGAGGCGTCAAGACTGTCAGCGTCGGACGAGACGGAAGGCTGAGCTCACCCAGTCTTCGAGACTGCTTGGTGCGCGGCCTCATGGCAGGTGGGCTGAATGTCATCGATATCGGTGTCTGTCCCTCGCCGCTGGTGTACTTTTCCCTCTTTCATTTGCCGGTCGACGGCGGCATCATGATCACCGGCAGTCACAATGCCGCGGAGTACAATGGTTTCAAGGTATGTGTCGGTCAAGAAGCGCTGCATGGAGAGGAGATTCAGCGCCTCCGGCGCGTCATGGAAACGGAACAGTTCGTGTCGGGAAGCGGGAAGCTGTCGAGCCATCCCATCATTCCCGACTACCTGGCGTATCTGAAAAAGAGCTTTGCGGGCGTGCGAGCCGACGATCTGCACGTCGTCCTCGATTGTGGGAACGGGGCCGCAGCGTTAGTGGCCAAAGAGGCGGTGGAACTACTGGGATGTCGAGTCACGGGCCTCTATTGCGACCTTGATGGTCGTTTCCCGAACCATCATCCGGATCCTACGGTAGTGGAGAATCTGCATGACTTGATCAAGACCGTGAAGGCCACCGGCGCCCATGTCGGCATCGGCTACGACGGAGATGCCGATCGCATTGGAGCGGTGGATGAGCAAGGGAATATCCTCTGGGGCGATCGGCTGATGGTGGTCTACGCTCGCGATATCTTAGCCAGCCGTCCGGGAAGCACGATTATTTCGGAAGTGAAGGCCTCTCAGAGCTTATACGATGATATTGCCAAGCATGGTGGGCGACCCATCATGTGGAAAACCGGCCATTCGCTGATCAAGGCCAAAATGAAAGAAGAGTCCGCCGTCTTGGCCGGAGAAATGTCGGGTCACATGTTCTTCGCCGACCGATATTTCGGCTACGATGACGCGATCTATGCTTCGTGCCGCCTCATCGAAATATTGGCCAAGACGAAGCAACCGTTGTCTCGTCTTGTCGCCGACTTACCGGAAACGTCCGTCACTCCGGAAATTCGTGTCGATTGTCCTGATGCCATCAAGTTCGATCTTGTGAAGGCCGTGCAGACCAAATTGAGGACCACCGCACAAGAAGGCCGCCCCCTAGGTATTTCCAACCTCATTCTGAAAGATGTGATCACCATCGACGGCGTCCGGGCGATCTTTCCGGACGGGTGGGGCTTGATCAGAGCCTCGAATACGCAGCCGGCGCTGGTGCTCAGATTTGAAGCAGCCTCACCGGAAAGGTTGACGGCCATTCGCACCGTGGTCGAAACCGAGCTGGAAAACGCCCGACGGGTTCTCCTCCAGTGACCGGTTCCGGGATCGATCAGGTGTGTCTTGTGATTCGTCCGCTCCGCCGTAACCTCTCCTATCTGATTGCCGCCGTCTCGTTTATATGTTTCATCGGATTCATTCTGGCCGACGCCGCTGTGAGTTCTTCTTCTCCTGCACCGTTGCCTTTCTCAATCGGAGAGCGCTTCACCTATAAGCTGTCCTGGCTCAACATGACTGCCGGCACAGCGGTGATGGAAGTGGGAGAGGCCCCAATGCTCGACGGCCATCAGACCTTCAGACTTTTGACGACGGCCCGCTCAGGTTCAGTCGTAACGAAGTTCTATCCGGTCGATAACCGAGTAGAATCCGTGATGGATTCGGTGACGCTCCTGCCGCAACAGATGGTCTTTCGCAGGCGCGAAGGAAAAAGAAAGAATGACTTTAACTATACCTTCCAACACGCTGATGGAAAGGTGACGGCTGTGAAGGATGGCGTCACTGAAACGTTGACGATTCCACCTGGTACCCAAGACACCATCTCCTGCTTGTACTATGTCCGGCACAGGCTCCCCGTCATCCCGGGGGCCTCGCTGATCATGAATGTCCATCACGACAAGAAAAATTACAAACTAGAAGTTCGCGTGGAGGCTCATGAGACATTGGATGGTCCATGGGGAAGGGTCAATACCATTCGGGCTTTGGCGATAATGCCGTTCCAAGGGATTTTTCTGAACGAAGGCAATATCCGTGTCTGGTTTACCAATGACGACCGGCGGATACCAGTCAAAATGAAAGCCAAGGTCATCATTGGATCCGTCATAGCCGAACTTGTCGATGGGTTTCGCGCGTCTGCCGCCCATTGAGCCTCGTCCTTTGTTTGCTCACCTCTTTTAAAGCCGTTATAATTGCAACCAGTTCCATCCAGGAGACGGCGCGAGGTTTTTGAGCGCAACCACGTACCCTCTTTGAAGCTTCTGAGAAAGGATGCCGTAGTGGGACCCTTCCCAACGACGTTGACCCGTTTCATTATTGAGAAACAAGCCGCGCATCCGTCGGCGACCGGAGAATTTTCCGCGCTCATGGCCCAGGTCGGCTTGGTCGGCAGGATGATGGCTCAAGATCTGCGGCGAGCCGGGCTGCTGAATATTCTCGGCACGACGGGTGAAATCAACGTGCAGGGCGAAGCGATAAAAAAGTTGGACGAGATTGCGAATGACATCTTCATGAAGGTGTTCCAGTTTAGCGGGCTCGTCTGCGCCTTGGCCTCCGAAGAGATGGAAAAGCCGGTCCAGCTTCCTCAGAACTGGCCGCATGGCAAGTACATGCTGCTGTTTGATCCTTTAGATGGGTCATCCAACACCGATGTCAATGCGCCGCTCGGCGCCGTCTTTTCCATTTTCCGTTACGATCGCACGGACCGCCTGCCGGCTGAATCGGAAATGCTCCGGAAGGGAACCGAGCAAGTGGCGGCGGGATATCTGATGTACGGCGCGAGCACGATGCTCGTGTTTACCTCCGGCCATGGGGTCCATGGATTCACGTTGGATCCCGGGATCGGCGAATATCTTTTATCGCACGAACGCATTCGGATGCCTGCGAAAGGCCAAACCTATGCTGCAAACGAAGGCAACTATCACAAGTGGCCGGCCGGCACGCGGAAGTATTTCGATTACGTGAAAACGCCGGATAAGGCAACAGGGCGTCCCTACAGTGCCCGGTACTCGGGCTGTCTCGTGGCCGACGTGCATCGTATCCTGCTTGCCGGTGGAATTTATCTCTATCCGGGAGAAACGGATAAGCCGGAAGGCAAGCTGAGACTCCTATATGAGGCCAGTCCGTTAGCGATGGTGGTCGAGCAGGCGGGTGGCCTAGCCAGCACCGGCTCGATGCGCATTTTGGATGTGGAACCAAAACAACTCCATCAACGGGTGCCCTTGGTCATCGGCAGCAAAGAGGATGTTTTGGTAGCCGACAAGTTTATTCAAGGGAACCGATAAACGATCTCTATGGCGTGCTAAACCGACCTGTCACGAGCCACGATTCAGGAGGATTGAGTATGGTTGATCGGATTCAAGAAATTGTCAGCTGGTATGGAAGCGATAATGCAGGGACCAGAACCAACTTGGCCAGACTGTTGGGGCATGGACGACTGGCGGGAACCGGTCGATTGGTGATCCTGCCGGTGGATCAAGGGTTCGAGCATGGGCCGGCGAGAAGTTTCGCGCCGAATCCTTCCGGCTATGATCCCCGGTACCATTTTGAATTGGCGATCGAAGCGGGCTGTAATGCCTATGCGGCGCCGCTTGGTTTTTTAGAAGCCGGCGTCGGTCAATTTGCCGGCCGGATACCCTTGATCCTGAAATTAAACAATCACGATGTGCTGCATGACGAAAAAGATCCACTGTCATCCGTGACGGGAAGCGTGCGGGATGCGCTGCGGCTCGGATGTTCCGCAGTCGGGTTTACGATCTATCCCGGGTCCGCGCACTGCAACGCCATGTATGAACAGTTGCGTACGATTGGGGAGGAGGCGAAAAGTTACGGTCTAGCCGTCGTCGTGTGGTCCTATCCGCGGGGATCTGGGCTCAGCAAGGAGGGGGAGACCGCCCTGGACGTGGTGGCTTATGCCGCACAGATTGCCGCTCAGCTCGGCGCGCATGTCATCAAAGTGAAATTGCCCACGGCCCATCTGGAACAGGCTGCGGCGAAGAAAGTCTACGAAGCGGAACAGATACCGATGAAGACCTTGGCCGAGCGCGTGAAGCACGTCGTGCAGAGCTCCTTTGCCGGTCGCCGGATCGTGATATTTTCAGGCGGGGCGAAGAGCGATGAAAAGACTGTCTTTGAAGAGGCTCGAGCCATTCGTGATGGAGGCGGATTTGGTTCGATCATCGGGAGGAATTCGTTTCAACGTCCGAAGGCCGAGGCGGTGAAGTTCCTCCAGACCATCATGGGGATTTATGCGGGCGACATTCCATAACACGGAGGCCCAGGGGCCCTGATTAAGTCGGGCCGACAGAGTGGGACCGGTCCGTACTCGTAGCTGATACAAAACCTTTCATCAGGCATCAAGTGACTGACTCCGAAACACCAGCGTTCAATAAGCGGCGTACCCGCTCGTGGGTCTTGAGTGGCCTCCTGCTAGCGGCCGGAATCCTTATCGGTGTTATTGTGGCCTCGGATATGGGATGGTTGCCGATCGGGCACGCGGTTCCGGAACCTCCGGCTCCAATCCCGGTCGCGACGACTCTCCAGCCGTCTATTTCTGTCGGCAATGAGCATAACTTCGTGCAGATCGCCAAATCCGTGAAACCGGCGGTAGTGAATATTTTCAGCACGCGTAATGGTCGTGGGAGCGAGGGGTCGCATGGCAATCCGTTCGACGATCCCTTCTTTCGGCGATTTTTCGGCGAAGAGTTTTTTCGTCGTTTCGACGCTCCAAAGGAGCGAAAAGAGCGAGGGATGGGCTCAGGGGTAATTGTGGACTCGAACGGCTATCTGATTACCAACAATCATGTGGTCAGTCAGGCCGATGAGATCAAGGTCTTCCTGTCGGACAAGCGGGAGTTCAAAGCTAAGTTGATTGGAACGGATTCCAAGACCGACATTGCCGTCCTGAAGATCGAAGCGGATAGCTTGCCCACCGTCACCTGGGCTGATTCGGATAAATTGGAAGTCGGAGAGTTCGTGCTGGCGATTGGGAATCCCTTCGGCCTGAATCAGACTGTAACGATGGGAATCGTGAGCGCGGTGGGGCGCGCGAGCATGGGCATCGCGGAATATGAGGATTTCATCCAGACGGATGCTGCGATCAATCCCGGCAACTCAGGAGGCGCGTTGGTCAATGTGCGGGGTGAATTGGTTGGAATCAACACGGCCATTTTCAGCCAGAGCGGCGGCAACATGGGAATCGGCTTTGCGGTGCCGAGCAATATGGCGCGCTCGATCATGGATCAGCTCATCCGCGGCGGCAAGGTGGTGCGGGGGTGGTTGGGCGTGTCGATCCAAGAGCTGACGCCTGAGCTGGCGGCGCAGTTCGCGCTTCGAGACACCAAAGGCGTGTTGGTGAGCGATGTGCTTGATGACAGCCCCGCGAAGAAATCAGGCTTCGAGCGCGGGGACGTGCTTCTGGAATACGACGGAAGGCCCCTTGAGACTCCGACGCAACTGCGCAATTCCGTGGCGCAGACCGTCGTGGGGAAAAAGGTGGCGATTAAGGTCCTGCGAGACAAAAGGCCCCGCACGATCGAGGTCACCATCGGCGAACAGCCGAAAAACGTCGCTCAAGCCGGGAATGAGGAATCCGGTGAATCGGTATCTCCCACCGGCCTGCTGTCGGACATGGAGGTGCGGGAGCCGACTGAAGAACTAGCCGGTCGATTCGGATTGAAATCGAGTGATCGTGGGGTCCTCGTGGTTCGAGTGAAACAGGGGAGCCGAGCGGAAGAAATCGGCGTCAAGGAAGGCGATCTTATCCTGGAAATCAACCGAAAACCGGTGGCCTCGCTGAAAGTCTTTGAGCGCCTGGCATCCGGCCTTCCGAAGGATCAGCCGGTGCTGTTGTTGATTAAGCGTCAGGGGCGTACGATTTTTCTGACGTTCCGACCGTGATCATGTCAAGAGTGTCCTTCATGCATCGATTCATTCATCGAGAGGAGGTGAACGTATGGTATCGCGAGCCATATTCGTCCTTCTCAGCGCCTTGGCAGGGATGGCGTTGTTTCTTCGTGGAGAGGATGTCAGCGGTCCGTTCGTGCTGGTGGGCTTTGGGATCGGGGCGGCCACAGGCGGATTCATCGTCGCAGCAGAATATGCGCTGCGCACATTATCATTCGGCATCATTTCAGGTGGGACGGCCGGCGTGGCGGTTGGTCTCCTACTTACCGGACTTATCGAGTGGGTGGGGAGCGCGATCTTTGACGTGGAGACGGCGCTCTTTCATGTGGGGGGGTTGGTCTTCTTGCTGGGTCTTCCCTACCTTGGGCTTGTTTTGGGGGCGAGGTTTGGGAAAGAAAGGTTTCCTGCCCCGCAGCGACATGCCGATTCTGCGGCCATGGCCCTCAGTCCAAAACTGCTCGATACGAGTGTCATCATCGATGGACGGGTAGCCGACCTGTGCGAAACCGGATTTCTGGAAGGAACATTCCTCGTACCGCATTTCATCCTCAATGAATTGCAGCACATTGCCGACTCTTCCGACTCTTTGAAACGGGCGCGGGGTCGGCGCGGGTTGGATGTTCTCCATAAGATCCAAAAGACCGTGGATGTCGATGTCAGAATCATCGAGGATGACTTCCTTCACGTAAAAGAAGTCGATGCGAAGCTGGTGGTCCTCGCCAAAAAAGTAGGCGCCAAGATCATGACCAATGACTTGAATCTCAATAAGGTGGCGGAGCTCCAAGGCGTCAAGGTACTGAATATCAACGAACTGTGCAACGCACTGCGGCCCGTGGTCCTACCTGGTGAAACGATTCGAGTCTTCGTGTTGAAGGAAGGAAAAGAGGCCGGTCAGGGAGTTGCGTATCTGGACGACGGCACTATGATCGTGGTGGACAATGCGAGGCGGTGCATCGGCCGCAACGTAGACGTCGTTGTCACCAGCGTGCTTCAGACGACCGCCGGCCGGATGATCTTTACACGTCTCAAGGAAGAGAACGAGCGGGAGGAGTTCCAGGTCGCTCGTGGGTAGGATCCGAGAAGGACGCACACCTCACACCGTCGCGTTAGTCCCCGCCGCCGGGCGGGGGCTGCGAATGGGCGGCAAAGTCCCCAAGCAATTCCTCTCTCTCGGAGGGCTTCCGCTTCTGGTCCATTCCCTCCGCGTGCTCAATGCGTCGAGCGCGATTCACGGCATCATCGTGGCGGTCCCTGCAAGCGAGTGTGACTATTGTCTCAGCCAGATCGTAGCCGCGCATGGCTTCACCAAAGTCACCAAAGTCATGGCCGGCGGTGAACAGCGACAAGACTCAGTGCGTCTCGCATTGACGGAGGTTGCGCCGGAAACCGAACTTGTGCTGGTCCATGACGCCGTGAGGCCATTCCTCACCGAGCGGATGGTTCAAGAGGTGCTCGATTCAGCGGCCAAGCAGGGAGCGGCCATCGTCGCCATCCCGATACGGGATACGGTCAAGCGCATCGGAGCCGATGCGGCCATTGAGGAAACCGTGGACCGTGCACTGTTGTGGCTTGCGCAAACACCTCAGGCGTTTCGGCGGGAGTGGCTTGAGGCAGCCCATCGGAAAGCCGAGCTTGAAGGTATCCATGCGACCGATGATGCGCATTTGGTGGAACTGCTAGGACGGCGGGTGGCCGTCGTGGAAGGGAGCGGCGAAAATATTAAAGTGACCAGGCCGGAGGATATGATCATTGGTGAAGCCATTTTGGCGGCGCGCAATAGAGCGAGTGTAGATGAGTGATTGGGCGGGTGAGCGATGTTTTGTTCTTCAATCACCAATCACCAATTACCAATCGCTTAATCACTTCTTGGAGGAGTAATGCGAGTAGGCATTGGATACGATATGCATCCACTCGGTGAGGGGCGAAAGCTGATCCTTGGTGGTGTCGAGATTCCCCACACTCATGGGTTGCGGGGCCATTCCGACGCCGATGCCTTAGTGCACGCGGTCTGCGACGCGTTGTTGGGCGCGATGGGAGAAGGAGATATGGGCCGACACTTTCCAAGCTCGGATCAGCGATTCAAAGACATCTCGAGCCTCACATTGCTGAAAGACGTCGCGTCGCGGCTGAGCAAGAAGGGCTTTCGTTTAGTCAATCTCGATACCGTCATCATTGCCCAAGCTCCGCGACTCGGCCCCCATCTCGCCGCGATGCAAAAACAGCTGGCCGGGGTGCTTCGCGTAGATTCGGCGCAGGTGAATGTGAAGGTCAAGAGCGGCGAGGGGTTGGACGCAGTCGGTCGGCAGGAAGCAATCGCCACGCAGGCGGTATGTTTGATCGAACGGCTGCCGTCGTCGTAAGATAAACCGTTGCTGCACGTTCGTAGGATGTGAGAGTCGCATGTTCACGGAGATCAAAAAAGATCTGCAAGCCGTGTTCGATCGGGACCCGGCGGCAACGAGCGCGCTCGAAGTGATTCTCACCTACGCGGGATTCCACGCCTTGTTGGCGTATCGGTTATCGCACTGGCTGCGGTCCAAGCACGTGCCCTTCTTCCCGCGCGCGATCTCGCAACTCGCGCGCTGGTTGACCGGCATCGAAATTCATCCCGCCGCCACCATTGGGACCGGCTTCTTCATCGATCACGGGATGGGAGTGGTTATCGGCGAGACGGCTGAAATCGGCGACTTCGTCACGCTCTTTCAAGGAGTCACGTTGGGAGGAACCGGGAAGGAGCGCGGGAAGCGCCATCCGACGTTGGGGAATCATGTGGTGGTGGGAGCGGGGGCCAAAATTCTCGGAGGCATTCGTATCGGCGACAATGTAAAGATCGGCGCAAACTCTGTCGTGTTGAAATCCGTTCCTCCCAATTCCACGGTCATCGGCGTGCCCGCCAGGATCATCAAAACGCAAGGAGATCGGCTTCCCGAAGCCACGATGGACCACACGAATATGCCGGATCCCATCGCGGACAGATTTGCCGCACTCGAACTCGAGCTCATCGAACTCCGGAAAAAGCTGGAGAATCCGGAGAACACGCTCCCTCAATAACCCGATAGGCGCAACTCTCTGGATCGAGCTGCGCTGGTATCATCGATCTAGTTGGCCGAGAGGCAGTCTTTCATGAATGTCTTCCGTTCATCCCCCGTGAGACTCTTCGACCCCGCCTCCTTATTGCATCGCTTCATCTTTTCCTGTTGAGGCGGTCCCTTCTTTACTGTCTTCGCGCCCGATTTTGCCCCTAAACAGGTTTTCATGAAAGCTTTTCTTTCATCCCCCTTCATCTCTCCTGCTTTCTCATTACAGGCCTTCATCTTGTTCTGTTGCTCCGTCTCCGCGAGAGCATAGGGAGCAGCCAGAAGGCAGAAGGCAAACAGAACCGTGGTCAGCGCCAGAAACATGGTCTTCATGAGTCACTCCTTTGTGAGAGAAAGCTGTGAGGACGTGACTATAGCAGAAACCTTGGGAAGTGTCCTCATGCGCACCGCGGAGATGAACCCAAGATCCCTAACGGCGGGGCGACCCTTTCTATGCATGATGGAAAACGGCGCGTGGGAGCCCGTCATCGTTTGATGGCAAGCATCGATTTCTCAATAGTCTACTCTCGCCAAATATAGCCCCCCTGCCGGAGCCGTTCTGCCGGCGGCAGAACGGTCCTTCGCCTGCAGCACGTCTTTCATATCCTCCTTCGCGCGTTTTCCAGTTCCCACTTCAACCAACGTTCCCACGATGGACCGGACCATTTGTTTGAGAAACCGGTCTGCATAGGCTTCGATCCGGATCCGGTCAAGCTGTCGGAGGACGTTGAGGCGCTGCACCTTGCAGTGTGGATTGTCGTTTTCGCTCAGGGCGCTTTCAAATGAGGAAAAATCCAGGTGGCCGACGAAAAGTTGCGCCGCGTGATGCATCGCCTCGGCATCCAGTGGTTGGTGGATGTGCCAAGCGCGCTCGCGATCGAGCGCGAGGCGCTCGGGGCGGTTTATGATGCGGTACTCGTATAGTTTGCCTTTGGCCGAGTAGCGCGCATGGAAGTCGTCGGGAGCCGGTTCGACCGCCCGCACGCAGATGTCTTCCGGTAATACTCCGTTCAGGGCGCGCATCCATTCCCGCACCGACATCGCGCGCTCGGTGTGAAAGCTCGCCACTTGACCAAGGGCGTGCACGCCTGCGTCCGTCCGTCCCGCGCCGACGACCGGAATGATCGTCTGGGTGATGCGTTGGATGGCGACCTCGACCATTTCCTGAACTGTCGGATGATTTGGTTGACGCTGCCAGCCGGCATACCGCGTGCCATCGTATTCCAGCGTCAGTTTGAAGGTCGGCATCAAACCCAACCGTGAAGGCGAGAACACAGGAGGGCGAGGATCTATTTAGCCGTGAGTCGATTTGAATTGAGAAAAGCCGTGACGCCTTCGAAAAGAGATTCTGCCACTTGATTGACAAAGGCCCGGTTGCGCATCAATTCTTCTTCGGCAGGGTTAGACATGAACGCGATTTCAGCCAGGATACTCGGCATCGTGGTGAACCGCAGCACATAGAAGGGCGCAGTTTTGACGCCATGGTCAGTCGTAGTGTAACGGCCGTTCAAGTGCGTCACCATCGCTTGCTTGGTGGTCCAGGCCAATTCCAATGAGGCTTCGATTTTCTTCGTTGTCAGAAGATCAGCGACCAAGTATTCCCATCCTACACCGGTGCTGCTGAGAGGGGTGCCGTTTTCTCGGGCGGCGACTTCGAGGGCGCGCTGATCTTGAGCTTCACCGAAGTGGTAGATCTCGAGCCCTTTCACATTCCGTTGTGGGTGAGAATTGACGTGAATCGATACGAACAGGTCCGCCTCCTTGCTGTTGGCGAACCTGGTCCGATCTTCCAATTCAACAAAGACGTCGCGATCACGGGTCATCAACACGCGCGTGTTCGGGAGCCTGCTCAAAAGCTCTCTTAACTGGAGGGCCACCAGGAGTGTGACATCCTTTTCCGCGGTACCGTGAGGTCCGACGGTTCCCGGGTCTCTTCCACCGTGACCGGGATCGACGACAATCGTCTTCGTACTGTTTGAAGAGGGGGGCAAGATGGCCCGTGGTTGTGTGTCGAGCGTGTTCGGCATAGGCGTGGGCGAATCGGCGATTCTCATCCCCTGTCTCGGTGTTTTCGGTATTTGAGGAATGATGTCCACCACCAAACGATCGGGATTGGTCAACGGCAGGATCTTGTAGCCGCTCAACGCTTTGGGTTGGAGCGACACCGAGACGGCTCGCGTTTGTGATTGAGAAATCGTAAATGGGAGCGGAAGGCTCGCATCGGTCACCTTGGCCTGGGCCGTTCTGCCCAGCTTGGTGTTTTGAAGCTCGATGATCACCCGATCGGGATTCGTCCGCCGGCTTTCCGTAAAATGGACCTTGCGGTCGAGATCGAGTACCAGACGGGTAAGATCCTGATAGGCTGCAATACGAACGTCACGAATGAGCGCGGTAGAAAATCGGAGAGGGCTGGGTCTGCGCTTGCTGACTTGCTGAATAGAATCCGGGCGAACCCGAGCGGCCTGCAGGGAATCAAGAGACGGCGCATAAGCCGGAGCGGCCAAAAGGAGAGGGACGCCTCCTGGAATACTCAGGAGCAAAGCGGCTACTATGGAGCGGAACCAGCGCCGGCGAGCCATGGCAGAGATACTCCGAAGTGTGGGTGATAAAAAATTATTCTCAGATGTGGTGCGCATTGTCAAGTAGAATGGCTGAAAGTCCAATGGACCGGAGCGGTGACTGTGCATCTGATTATTGACGGATACAACTTGATGGGGGTGAAAGGACTGTCGTCCTCGATGTCCGGTGGATCGTTGGAATCTGGTCGTGAGCAGATGTTGCGCGAGCTTGCGGCATACCGACAACGGAAAGGACATCCTATTACGGTGGTCTTCGATGGGTGGCGGCAAGGTGGTGCGACGGAAAGCCGTGAACATCGATCAGGAATCGAGGTCATCTATTCGAAACGGGGAGAGCGGGCCGATCAGGTCGTTCAACGGTTGGCGGTTGAATACGGCCGAGAGTGCGCCGTCGTGTCATCAGATCAGGAGGTGGTGAGATTTGCCAAGGCCTGCGGAGCTTTTGTCATCGGCGCAAGAGAGTTTGACGCGAGGCTTCATCGACCCTCGACAAATGCGCCGACCGGAAGGGTTCGACCAAAAGAACGTGAAGACCGTGATGATCAGGAACCAAGGAGTAGCGCAGAGAAAAAGGGGAATCCCCGCAAACTTCCCAAAGCGCTACGAAAGAGAAATCGCCAACTCAAGGGATTTTGAACCTGCGCTTGCGCCCTGTAAGAAAGAGGCGCCTTGACTATGTGACCGAGGGAAACGCAAACGCGATAGACGATACGGTACAGTCCAGACTCAAGAATCTTTCAGGCCGAACAGTCGGCCGGCATTCAGCGACGTGATGCGCCCGATGTTTTCCACTTCGTTCAGTTCCCCCCCGCCTTTGAGTTCGGCGATCCTTTCGGCGATCAGTTTCACATAGGCCGGCTCATTGCGCTTGCCGCGGTGAGGAACCGGTGTCAGATATGGGCAATCGGTTTCAACGAGCAGCCGATCCATAGGAATGGTTTTTACAATGTCGCGAAGCATCGTGGCGTTCTGAAACGTGACGACGCCCGAGATCGATAAATAAAAACCCAAGTCCAACGCATCCCTCGCCAACCACGCATCCCCGGAAAAACAGTGGAAGACTCCCCCGATGTCACCAGCCTTTTCTTCCCGTAGAATCGCGATCGTGTCTTCCTGCGCTTCCCGCGTATGAACCACAATCGGCAGCTTGAGTTCTCTGGCGAGGCCGATTTGCTCGCGAAACCGATCTCGCTGTTGCTGTGGCGGCGAGTGGTTATAGTGATAATCCAGGCCGATCTCGCCATAGGCCACGACCTTCCGGTTGCCGGCGAGCCGGCGGAGTTCATCATACCAGCCATCCCCGATATGTTTGACTTCGTGCGGGTGCACACCAATCGTGGCATAGACGAATGGATACTGTTCGGCCAATGAGACGGCTGCTCGGCTGGTGACCAGATCGCAGCCGATGGTGACAAACGCCCGGACACCCGCAGCTTGAGCTCTCGAGATCATCGCTTCTCGGTCGCCATCGTATCGGCTGTCGTCCAGATGGGTATGTGTATCGATCAACATGGAGAGGTTTGCCCGCGCCAGGATACGTGAAGCGGCGCCATCCTAGCATGGCCACGCCTGACTGAGAAGAGAACTGTTGCCTGACTCACACTCGCCGGTAGATAGTTGACAGGCTTTTACAGCTATGCTACTAGTCTCCCCCCTATGCAGTCCTCGTGGTTCCGCGCTCTGCTCTGTTACACAGCTCGTCAGACCCTCGCGGGTGGTCTTGTCGTCCTCCTGCTGGCGTTGGCGCCACTTGCGGTGGCGCAGGACGTACACCATGAACTGGCGGCGGCCGATCACGATGGACATGAGCATTCCGATTCAGACCTCTGCCAATGGGTCCAGCATCATACGACCGGCTCGCTCGCCGCAGCTTTGCCTCCTATTGCATGCGTGGGCATGGTCGGCCCGCCGAACTATCATGTCTTCACAGAAGTTCGTTCTGCTGACTTACATCCAGTCGGCCCCTCCCGTGCTCCTCCACGCCTCTAATCGCTGATCTCATCAACTTTCCCCCTGGCTGTTGTGCGCCACTGGTCCGTAACCGGTGAGGGGGTCTCCTATTTGATCAAGGATTGGAGGATACTTGTGCAACGGATACTCTCTCTGTATTCGGCTCATACATTTCTCTGTTTCATGTCGGTCATCTCTTTCTGGTCGGGTGGAGTAGTGGGCCACGCGGCGGATGCTCCCCGAACCATTACCGGCGCGGTTCAGAACCAGGATCTACGGCGGGTGGATCAAGCAATCGTGCAAATACGAGATCAGGAAGGGAATGTGATCACGTCCGGCGTCACGAATCAGGCCGGGGAGTTTTCCGTGACCGTGCCGCAGGAAGGGACCTATTCGGTAAGTGCGGTTCAAGATACCTATCGCAGCGAATATGTGGTCGTCAAGATCGGGACTGAGAAGGTAGTTCCCATGACCTTAACGCTGGCCCTCACGCAAGAAATCGCATTGGAAATTGTGTCGCCGTTATCGGCCATCCAATACAAGGCCTCCAGCGAGACCTATCAGCTCAGCCGAAAAGATATTGATCTCCTCCCACGCGGCAACAACGTGGAAGTATCGGACCTGTTGCTGACCTTCCCCAGTGTCGCCTACGGGGCATTGAAGCAGACTCACATCCGTCAGGATCATGCCAACCAGCAATTCCGCATCGATGGCATTCCCATTCCAGATACCGTGTCTGGACAATTCGCCGACATCGTGCCTCCGCGAGCATGGGAACGGGCGGACATTATTTTAGGCGGCATGGAAGCGCAGTATGGCAACAAGACCGCGCTGCTCTTGGATATCACCAGCAAAAGTGGAACGAAGCCGGGGTTTGGATCGGCGCAAGTGTTTGGAGGGTCCAATGAAACCGTCAACCCGTCATTTGAGTATGGAGGCACCGTCGGCGAGAAAGTCCGCTACTATGTGCTGAATAGCTATATCACCACCAATCGGGGCATCGAGCCGCCCACGCTCGGCAAAACGAACAACCATAACCAGAGCGAGAAAAACAACACCTATCTGCGGGGCGATTACCAGCGTGACAACAATAATAACTTCAGTTGGATTTTCTTGAATTCCGTGGCGAAGTACCAAATTCCGACGAATCCGAACCTCGATGCGAACCAGGACGTGCTCGCGATTTTGCAGGCACAAGACCCGAATTTCGCGCCTGTAACATCTCGGGCGGTCAACGAGTTTCAGAAAGAGAACAGCCAATACTCGCACCTCGTCTGGCGGCATGATGTCAACGCGTCAACCTTCTTTAGTCTTGGCGCATACTTCAGAGCCGGCCTCGCGGATTTTCGAACCGATCCATTGAATGCGTTGGCTTTTGCCGACGAGGCAGAAAGTGCCCAGGCAGCCAATCAGAAGCGGAAAGCCTATTCAGGAGGCCTCCGGTTGGATTACACCTGGGTTCCCAACAACGAGCACGTGGTCAAGACCGGATTCCAGATCGATCGGACTCAGGCGAACAACTCGGCTCAGATCTTTGCGTTTGAAATTGATCCGGTGACGGAACTTGCGGCCGGCCCGGTCATCACTCGCGAGGCGAGTACCAGCAAAGTGCAGTGGCGTGAGGAATTTTGGGTTCAGGATCAATGGAGTCCCACTGATCACTGGACCTTCAATTTAGGCCTGCGCTATGACCATATCCAAGGGTTCTACAACGAAGGGCAAGTCAGCCCTCGGGTAGGCATCACCTACAAACACAATCAGTCCAATGTGTTTCACGCGTACTATGGCCGTCTGTTTACGCCGCCGAATATCGAACAGGTGGCCTTCACTCGGTTGAACACGACGGATACGACCGCACAACCGGAGAACCCGACGGGCTTTCGCCCGCGCGCCGAGCGCGCGCATTACTTCGAGGTGGGTAGCTACCATGCGATCAGCCGGTACGTGACGTTGGAATTAGCCGCCTATTATAAGCTGTCTCACTTCCTATCCGATGCAGGGCAGTTTGGGAGCACCCCGCTTCAGAACTTTTTCGCATTCGA
>JBQTHT010000187.1:0-1534 GCA_052389595.1 Nitrospiraceae bacterium | reverse complement strand
AGAAGCTCGTCGAGACACATCCGGCCGAGGCGAGCAGCGAACGGCTCTATACCGCCACGTATCAAGGTCACAACGTCGTTGGGTACGCAGCACAGGCCCGCGTCGACCCTTTTCTGACATTCGCGGTTTCGATGAACGAAATCGGCAATCGTGGCGCCCTCAGTTGCGTTGGGGACCTATCGGGTCAGGCCAACTCATTGGGGATAACCAATGTTTCGTTAGGGCTCGCCGCGAAATTGATTGCGCGTTTCATGTCGCGGCGATCGTGTAGTTCCAGTCGCCGTGCCAGGCGTGTGGTTCGAGTGGGAGCGCGGCGAGTTGCTTGTCGGTGACCTTGACGCCGGTCGGGTACCACTCCGGGTCGTAGCCGGCTTGGATCGTCAGCCCGGTGGTGGTCGTGGTCGCGGAGATCAACTCGACGACGGTTCGGATGTCGGTGAGGGGCCGTCCGCGCCAGTTCATCGAGATGAAGCTGAACATGCGATGCTCGATCTTGTTCCACTTCGAGGTGCCCGGAGGGTAGTGCGCCACGGTGATCTCGAGCCCGGACTCGGCCGCGAACTTCGCGAGGTGTTTCTTCCATGCGCGCACGCGGTAGCCGTTGGAACCCCCGGCGTCCGCGGTGATCAACAGCTTCGTCGCGTCCGGGAAACGTGTGCGGCCCATCTGGTTCCACCAGCGCCTGATCGACTCGACCGCGAACTCGGCGGTGTCCGCTGTGTCGCCGACGCTGACCCATCCCTCGTCGTTCGTGATGTCATAGACCCCATAGGGGATCGCCTTGCCGACCGCGGGATCAACGAAGTCATGCACCCGCACCCGTTCGGGTTCGCCCGCGGGCTGCCACTCCCGGCCCCCGTTGGCGTAGTCACCGATCAACTCCTTCTTTTTCGTGTCGACGCTGATCACCGGCTCGCCGTCGCGCACAGCCCGCCTCGAGAGCTTCGCGAGATAGCGGAACTGGCGGTCGCGGTCGGGGTGCGCGGCACCCTCTTTCTGCTTCGACGGGGCCTGCAACGAATAGCCCATCTGATGCAACAGACGCCGCACCAACTCCGCGGACACCTCGAAACCCTCGCCGGTCAGATCCTGCGCGAGCTGATAAGTCGACTTCAACGTCCAACGCAACAACGACATCGGGTTGCCCCGCGTCTCGGGCCACACCAACTCATCGAGCGCTTCGAGCAGCCCCGGTTGTTTGTCGATCGCTGGCTTCGCACCACCCCCCGGCGATCGCAGACGCTCGGAGGGCCCCACACCGGCGTCGACCTCGCGCACCGCCTTGATCAGCGTGTTGCGGCTCATACCCGTCGCGTCGGCCACCGCGGTCTTGCCGCCGCGTCCCAGACCCTTCGCCATCGCCCCGGCCACCATCCGCCGCTGCACCTCGTTGAGATGGGGCATCACCGTCGAGAAGAACTGCTCCAACTCCTCCCCCGTGGCGTCCACACCCCAACACTACATCGCGCGATCTATTCTGTGGCGGACCCTAACCCCCATATAGCCGGGTTTCGCTTCAAAGTTCGGGAGGGGG
>JBQTHT010000186.1:0-5569 GCA_052389595.1 Nitrospiraceae bacterium | reverse complement strand
TGGATATCTCATTGGGCGGGTGTCGCGTTGAGAGCGACACCCCGCCAGCAATAGGCACAGAGCTCACTCTCTCCATCTCCTTGCCTCAAGAGAAGACACCCATCCAGGTGGATCAGGCGACGGTACGATGGGCGCACGGTCAGGAATTTGGCATCTCGTTCCGCACCCTGCGTCCCGAGGAGTGGGAGCGACTTCATTATGTGGTGAGTGAGTCGAAGGCTCAAGCAGAGTAGACTTGATTCACTGCATCGCAGTTTTGCAGAACGACTCACCTCGATCGCGACAAAACCCGGACTAACGCAGTCCTGTAAGAAGGACCGACAAGACAAACTCAGCAGAAGTTCATGATCTTCCAGTGGGAGTTATTGGAGGCGCCGAGCGGGTTCGAACCGCTGCATCGCAGTTTTGCAGACTGCTCCCTTAGCCACTTGGGTACGGCGCCTCGGAGCGGCATTATATTCCGTGGAAGGGGCGAGAGGCTAGGGGTAGGGGAGGAGAATCGATCGGCGCGAGCACGCGCGCGCGGACTCCTACTCACACAGCAACGGTTTTGCCAGTATGTCGTCCCCGCTCGCGGAAGCGGTTCTGCTTGGAGTGATGACGTGAGAGAACTTGAGAGATTTAGCGCTTATTGGGGAGGACGGGAATTTCTCGGGAGGTCGAGGGTGCGGAAGCGATTAATGGAATCGACGGTTCGTGAGTTTGGCTGTTCTTGCCGTTGGCATGCGACGGTTCTGCATCGCCGCTATCTTCAGCCTCTTTCTCTTTTGCCAAGACTTCGACTTCTTGAATCAGGGTTTCCATCAGCTCTTCCATCGGTACTTTCCGAACCAGCTTGCCCTTCTTGAACAGAATTCCGACGCCCTCGCCGCCGGCGATGCCGATGTCGGCTTCTTTTCCTTCACCGATGCCGTTGACCACACAGCCCAGCACGGAGACGTTGAGCGGCACCTTGACGTGAACTAATCTTTTCTCCAGCTCATTGGCCAGGCGCACGACATCGATTTCCACGCGGCCGCACGTCGGACAGGCAATCACATTGATGCCGCGATGGCGCAATTCCAACGATTTCAAAATCTCGAAGCCGACTTTGACCTCTTCAACCGGATCGGCCGCCAAGGAAACCCGCAAGGTGTCGCCGATCCCGTTGGATAGAAGCCACCCTAATCCGATTGCCGATTTGATCGCACCGGTTTGGACCGTGCCTGCTTCCGTAATGCCGATATGCAGAGGATAGTCGGACTGATGCGCGAACAGCCAATAGGCATCGATGGCCATATGCACATCTGAGGCTTTCAGCGACACCTTCATGTTGGTGAAACCCACATCCTCGAAAGCATGCACGGCGTTCAATGCCGATTCGGCCAGCGCTTCTGCGGTCGGGTACCCATACTTGTCCAACAGGGGACGCTCCAACGATCCTCCGTTGACGCCGATGCGAAGGGGAATGCCCCGATCGTTCACGGCCTTGATGATTTCGCTGACTTTCCACCAGGCGCCTATATTGCCGGGGTTGATTCGCACGCAATCCACCACCTCGGCGGCCTTCAAAGCCAAGCGATGGTCGAAATGAATGTCAGAAATTAACGGCACCGTCATCTGCGCCTTGATCTTGGGGAGGGCCTCAGCCGCTTCGATGTCCGGCACCGCCACGCGGATGACCTCGCACCCCGCCTCCTCCAACTGGCGGATTTGCTCGACCGTCGCCTTCACATCCCGCGTGTCGGTCGTAGTCATGGACTGGACAGAGATCGGCGCATCCCCGCCGATCTTCACTTTACCGACCCTGACCTGCCGCGTTTTCCTTCGACGAATAACCATATCTAGACAAAACCCTGCTTTCGCACGTTTACCTTTTAATTTAGCCTTGGTTAACTGCCCTGATCGTCTCCGTGCGCACTTCGCATCCCTTTGGATTCGAACCGGCCATTCCTCCCGACATGCGCCTGCCCCTGTGAGCCATCGCGGCTTTCGTCGGAAGTACGTACAAGGTTCGCCCAAAGTTCCCTGACGCTCTGGTAAATCCCTTCCGCCGTCAAGCCGTACTTTTCTCGCAACAAGTCCTGCGGCCCCTGTTCGATATACCAATCGGGAAGCCCGATCATTTTTGTCGGCAGCGCGAGTCCTTCCTCTGAGAGCGATTCCAGAACAGCCGAGCCGAACCCGCCCATCTTTGCCCCCTCCTCCACTGTCACGAGACAGCGAACGCGCCGGGCGAGATCCCTCAGCATAGTAGTATCGAAAGGTTTCACGAACCGGGCGTTGACCACCGCTGCTGAAATTCCTTCCCCTTCCAGACGCTCGGCGGCTTTGACCGCCGGCCAGACCGTCACCCCAATTGCGAAGATCGCCACATCGGTCCCCTCTCGCAACAGCTCTGCCTTACCGACCGGCAGCGCGATCGGCTTCTCGTCCATCGAGACCCCGAGGCTCGTTCCCCTGGGATATCGTAGTGAGGCAGGCCCATCATGGGAGAGACAAGTCTTCATCATATGCTGGAGCTCATTTTCATCCTTCGGCGCCATGACCACCATATTCGGCATGTGGCGCAGATAGGCGAAATCGAACGCGCCGTGATGGGTGGTGCCGTCCTCGGCGACGAGCCCGCCACGGTCGACGCAGAAGGTGACCGGCAGATTTTGCGTAGCCACGTCGTGCACCACCTGATCGTAGGCCCGCTGTAAAAACGTCGCGTACATCGCCACTACCGGACGAAGACCTTGCGTGGCCAATCCGGCCGCGAACGTCACGGCATGCTGCTCCGCGATGCCGACGTCATAAAGCCGCTCGGGGAATTCTTTTTCAAAGGAGGTCAGGCCAGTCCCTTCGCACATGGCTGCTGTAATGGCCACGATGCGCTTATCCTGTCTCGCCAACTTCACCAACGTATCGATCGCCACGGCCGTGTAGCTCGGGCGGGGCGGTTTTTTCGCCAGGGTTCCGGTCTCCCGCACGAATGCGGGACAGGCATGGAACCACACCGGGTTCTTCATGGCCGGTTCGTACCCCAGGCCCTTTTTCGTGATCACATGGAGCAGGACCGGACCTTTGAGTTTCAACACGTTTTCGAGGGTCGGTAAGAGATGTTCGAAGTTATGGCCGTCTATCGGGCCGGAATATTGGAAGCCGAGTTCCTCAAAGAGGAGTCCCGGCAGAATCGCGCCCTTGGCCAACTCTTCTGCTCGCCGCGCCAGCTTTTGCATATCCGGCCCGATATGCGGAATCTTGCGGAGCAACTGCCCGGTTTCCTCCCGGACGCGAGCAAAAAACTCACCGGTAAAGGTGCGACTCAAATAGGCCGAGATCGCTCCGACGTTCTTGGAGATCGACATCTGATTATCGTTCAGGATCACCAGAAAATCCTTACCGAGCCCTCCGGCATGGTGCAAGCCTTCCAGCGTCATCCCCGAGGTCATGGCGCCGTCGCCGACCACACAGACGACCTTGTGCTTCTGGCGCATCTGATCTCTCGCCTCGGCCATGCCGAATGCCGCCGATACTCCCGTGCCGGCATGTCCCGCGTTGAAGGTGTCATAGGCGCTTTCTTCACGCTTGCAGAAGCCGCTCAGGCCACCGTACTGGCGTAACGTGTGGAACCTTTCACGCCGGCCGGTGAGGAGTTTATGGGTATAGGCTTGATTGCTGGTATCCCAGACGATCTTGTCTTTTGGGGTATCGAGCAAATAGTGGAGCGCGACCGTCAGCTCCACCACCCCTAGATTCGATGCGAGATGCCCCCCCACATCAGACACCACTGAGATGATCTGTTCGCGGATCTCCTGGCACAAGCCGGTAAACTGCCGCGGAGAACTCCGTTTCATATCGGCAGGGCTATGTATGGTCTTGAGCAACGACATGGTCATTCTCCTGGTTTGGTGGTCGTCAGCCCTTTAGGTTACAAGGGGATACAGCGAAGAATCGTATGGGGCGGCGACACTTCGAGAGTCGTGGCGATTGGGAAATTTTCACATAGAGCCCCTATTTTGTCAAGGGCTTAGCATCGCCACACGGCGAAGCTGAATATTCTATATTGCGTCATCCCTCATAAGAAGCTTCATTTGGATCCATCGATGACCCGATGGAAAAGACTTCAGATTGGCATAGCCCTAATATGGAAAGTCGAGTCCAGCGAAAATCGCGCCCCCTTCTCGACTAAATCCATAATCGACCCGACCGACCACATTGGGCCTGACGATCCCTCGGAATCCCACACCTGGGGTGAGCCGATAATCCTTGAAGCTCACATCCTTGAAGTCGCTGAAGACCTGACCGGTATCCAGGAAGGGAGTCAGTTCGAAGTCAGCCGTGACCCCGGCCACTCTTGTACGGAAGACATGAATCCGCTCTTCCACGCTGACCGCGACCAAATTCTTATCGATATACCGATCCGCTCCAAATCCGCGAAGGTTGTTCTGCCCCCCCAGCGAACTCAGTTCATAGAAGGGAACCTGCGTTCCGATGGTAGCTTGCAGATCAGCTCGGACCACCAGGATCGCGCGCTTCGACTCGCTGGGAAACAGCTTTTTCACCTCCAGCTCGTACCGCGAAAACACCGGGTGATCGCTATTCCGCAAGTTCTGCCCCAGTTCGGCATAGGCGTTCACGGATGTCCCTTCGGTCGGCGAAACCAGATTGTTACGGGTATCGTAATGAAACGTGGCTCGGTGGGCGAGGATGGTACCGCCTTCCATCCCGTCGACCCCGGGAAAGCGTTCTTTGCTGAACGGCAACTCAGTCGCGCCTCGTTGAACTTCCACATCGCGGAACCGCTGCCCCACGGCGATCTGCGTCACTTCGTTCGCGTGGATGCCGAACTTCCAATAGGCTCTGCCTTCGCGTGCGGTGTAGTTGGTCTCATTCGCTTCCACGGTCTGCTGACCGATCCCGAAAAATCTGGATGTCGCATTCTTAAAAAACGTCCCGCCATAGCTCAAGGCATAGCGGCCGTTGCTGAAGGCCGGGTCGGTATAGCTAAAGAGAATCTTTCGTTCAATGATCTCGGTCAATGAGGCAATGAACCGTATTTCCCTTCCACCGGGGTCGTACCGAAACACATTGATTGCGCCACGCATCCCGACGATCGAGTTTCGGATGAGCATCGGAGCCACAAGATACTTCAAATCGCCGTCCGGCTCGGTCACGAGAGTCGGCACGATCAGGCCGACGTCATTGCCGTCGTTTTTGGTCGTGGACACCGACGGGATGGGAAACACTTGAATCTCGGCGCGGGCCGGAACAGAAAACAGCAGCGCCAGGCACGCGGCGAGGACGAGCGAGAGCACAGCTAACAAGTCACGCACACGCGTCATGACACTCTGTTATGGAGTTACGGAGATTTGATTTTGTCGGCTTTTTTGCGGAGTTGTTCGACGAGATCGGCATAGGAAGAAGATCGGATGATCTTGCTAAACTGACCCCGATAGTTATTGACCAGGCTCACTCCGTCCACCACCACGTCATACACTCGCCAATCGCCGGACTTATTCAGCAAGCGATAATCCAACGGGATCTCTGCTTTTCCAGACACCACTTTGGTTCGGACTTCGGCGTAGTCTTTCTCCGTGCGCTC
>JBQTHT010000185.1:0-11751 GCA_052389595.1 Nitrospiraceae bacterium | reverse complement strand
GCTGTGTCGAGAACGGGTGGAGCCCGAGATCCTGCGCCATCGTACCCGTCCTCCCCCCCCGGTTTCCTGGCTTGAGGAACCCCCGCGCGAAACGGAACCGGTCGTCGCACCGGCGACGTTCTAACGAATCACAGTCTCTCAGATTCAGCAAGCGTGGCGGCGATCAAGCCCTTACTGAGGCACGTCCATTTTCTTTCCGCCGACGCCATTGTGCGGGACAGGCTGACGAAGGTCAAAAACTGGGAAGGAGCATAGTTCAATCATCGGTCGTGAATGTTACATCGGAATTAGAGAAACGACAGAAACGTGTTACGGCTGACTGTTTCTGCTACACGGGCTACCGAAGCAGCTTTGTCTGGTCTGCCTGCTGCAACAGTTGTTCGAGCTGCGTTAATTGCTGTTCCCGCTCCTGACGAACTTGCTTCAACGCCTGAAGCGGGTCGGAGAACGGTCGATTGGAGGGAGGAACAGGCGTGTTGGATTGGCCGGCAAAACCCTCTTTTTTGACCAGTCCTTTTCCCCGCCAAGGATTGTACAGAGGATCACCGAACAGGACCATCCGCCAGCTGCCGTAACGGCTGGTGAGCGCATAGGCTTCGGCCAATGTGTATTGTCCTGTCAGCAGCAGACCAAAGAACTTGTGCGGTTCAGGGAACGTATCCAGATAGGGTTCTCCGATCGAGCCGAGCGTGGCGGTGATTCCTCGTTCCAAGGCGTTCTTGCACCAACCTTTTTCGCGTCTCTCATGGATGCTCACCGCCTCCGCTGAGGCCATGTGATAGCCGATGGCCCCGGGACGAAACGTGAAGGCGTCCTCGTACTGACGCAGTCGATACCATCCTGTATAGAGGGCGACATCGGGCGCCTCGCCCGACTTGCTGAATCGCTGCTCGGTATTTTCAAGAACAACGCGATGGGCCGTCTGGCCTTTCAGGAGATCGGCGAGATCACGCAAGCTTTGATCATACAGAGCGTACGTATCGGCGGGCGAGGCCGCAGCAAGCCCCCGCGCATCGAGATAGATCGTTCCGCTCAGACCGGACTGCTCCGCTTCCAGCGCTCGATCTACAAGTGTTTTCGCTAATTCCGGCCTGGGCGCATCCAGACGACTGACCATCAACGTCGGCGGCAATCCGGCCCATAGGTTCGGCGATGATGGCGGCTCGTGATACAGCGGATTCGGCCAGCGAAAGGCGAGGCGATACATTCCGGAATCCCACCAGAGCAGGCTCACTTCGCTGTCCAGGCTGCCGTCCGCCTGTTCGAACGCGAGCATATCCACCTCTCCCGTCGCGAGCCCCAGCGCGGCCTGCACGCCGAAGAACCGTTCGACCAGTTGATACACCTTGGCTCGGTGATGTGACACCGGTGTCGTCGTAAAAAGCTTGATCAGCGGCTCCGCCTGGCTTATCTGGGTTCGCACCTCCTCTCGACTCTTGGCCTCCCTGGGCCTTTGGTTTGCTATATCCGACTCACTTGCCCGAACCAACGCGGCGAGTCCACCGAACTGCATGATGGGACCGGTGAGTTCTTTGTTCCATCGTTCAATGTCTTGGCGCGCCTCCAAGCGCCCCACCCGTTGGATCGCTTCACGGAGGGCACGTTCGACACGTCCAAAAAGGACTGCGGTGCGATCTGCCTCGAGCAGACTACCGGGAGCTGGATCGGCCGGCGTCGGATCTGGATGGCGAATGGGGTCCGGAGCGATCCGGTGAAAGACTTGCTCCAGCATGGCTATATGCAGGCGGCCGGTATCTAGACGAGCCAATGCATCCTTGCGCCACTGCTGCTGCCGATCGGTCGGCACCGGCGCTCCAACCCGAAGGGGAACTCCATAGGTCGTCACCAGCGCACGTGTCGACTTCGCCAGATCCCTTTTTTCCAACTGCCGCCGCAAAGGGCTTACGACGAGACGTTCGTACTCCGTACGGCTGATGGTCTCCGTGAGCGGCAAATCGAGCCGGATGATCTGTGCCTCCGAAATCCCCCGGCGCGTGGCGTAATGCTGTGCCACCTCAAGGCTGTCTCGGCTGTTCAAATTGGCCAGAATCGCAACATGCTCCGCCTTCAGTTCAGCCTTGGATTGGGAAGAGCTTAGTACGAGCAGTAGACATGCCCCCAGACGCACTACCTTCACCACTTGCACGATCAGGATCTCCTGGCTGGACTTGAGGGTCATCTTAGGAAAGTCGTGATTGAAAAGCGAGAGCCAACGAGAACAGAAAAGCCCCGCGCCGGTCGCCGCAGGGCTTTCATAAGGCAGGCGCTTCCAGAGGGTCCGACTGTGGCGTTCACCGACTTTTCAGCACGGGGCCTCCTGCTCCACTATTGCGAGGAGTCGCCGTTTCCGGCGCTTCCTTGACTTCCAACCCGATCTCGTGCAGGGCCTTCGGGTAAAGCGCGCAATATTCCTTTGCCCTGGCCGGTGTTTGTTCATATTTTTGCAGGCAGTCCCGATAGGATCTGAGGAGTTGCGCCGCCTCGTTGTAGACCGCCGTGGCGGCCTCCGATTGGCGGAACTGTTGACATTGCACCGCCGCATCGCGCGCCTGCGCCGTGTCGCCGGGCAGTTTGGCGCACGTCGTATCGATATACTTGTGCCCCTCCCCGCAGCCGGCAAGTCCGACCACCGCCACACCGAGGCAAAAGAGTATCGTTCGCATGCCGTCCTCCCATGGTCTCATCCTCAATCCCCTTAGGCTCTGCGTTCCGTATTACAACGACAGCACGTTCACGTCACAGCCATGTTAATTTTCCATGGTGGCGCCTGAGAACGGAGGAGAAATCTGGAGGATGTTACACATTTTTGATCCCGCCCTCATGAAGTGGTGCTCCGCACATGAGATAGTGCATCGCGAAGACTATGAATGAGGCCAACTAGAGTCGTGAGGACGCCATGCTGAAACAGGCCAGAAGAAATGAGCCCGTGTCAAAACAGAGCCGCCCTGATGAGTTGTTCAGTCGCAATTTGGACAAGTATGGAAACCTTTGGAGGGGGCTACAGCAACAGAGGGCCGCTTTGATGACCGAGGCCAACGAACTGCTTCGGCATCGCCCTGAACCGGAAACCTTGGCCGATCCGGCGGACCAGGCATCCGTCGATCGGGATCGCCAGGTGCGAGAACGAATCCAAGAACGCATCGCGAGCAGACTGCGGCAGATCGAGCGAGCGCTGTCTCACATGACGCAACGGGGGTATGGCCTCTGCGTGGACTGCGGGCAAGAAATCCCCCTCGGTCGATTGAAAGTCCAACCCGATACGCTGCTCTGTCTCTCCTGCAAGGTCCGCCAAGAGGCCATAGACAACCACATCGGCAAGTAGCGCTATACCTCACGTGTCGAACGTGAGGTCCGCGTGACCGCTTTTGTTACGCGAACGTTACCGACTGTTAATTCCTCCGTAATCGCAAGCCGATACGTTGTAGACATTGCGCTTGAGAAGAATTCCCAGAAACTGGAAACGCACATGTATGAAGCCGCCATCCTTGCATGCGCTCACGTTCGACATAGAAGAGCATTTCCATGCCGGCCGCTTTGATTCTCCGATGCGAAGGCGGCAATGGGATTTTTGCCAAAGTCGAGTGGAGCGCAATGTCATTCAGATACTTGACCTATTAGAGCGCCAAGATACCAGGGCCACGTTTTTTGTCCTGGGCTGGATCGCGGAGCGGCAGCCGGATCTGATCCGACGCCTCGTCTGCTCTGGACACGAGGTGGCCTGCCTGGGATATGCCCATGAATTGGTGACCGCGCAAACCCCACAGCTATTCCGTAACGATGTAAGGAAAGCCAAATACATCCTCGAAGATCTCATAGGACAACCGGTCCGGGGTTATCGTGCGCCGAGTTTCACGATTACGGCGGATACCGAGTGGGCCCTTCACATCTTAGTTGAAGAAGGCTTCATCTACGACAGCAGCATTTTCCCAATCATCCACGATCTGTGCGGAATTCCAAGCGCCGTTCCCACCTGTCATCAGCGTTGGACTTCCAGCGGCCCGCTTTGGGAACTGCCGCCCTCCACGATTTCCCTTGGTGGCCTCAGGGTTCCGATTGGAGGAGGCGGATACCTCCGACTTCTTCCCTATTCCTGGTCACGGCAACTGCTCAAACGCGCCGAGAGCGCGGGCGATCCGTTGATCCTGTATCTGAAAACATGGGAAATCGATCCTGAACAGCCTCGCATGAACGGCCCCTGGAGCTGTCGATTCCGCCACTATGTGAATTTGCATAAAACGAAAGGGAGACTCGACTCGTTGCTGCGCGATTTTCGCTTCGCGCCGATCCGCGAGGCGATTCGACCGATGGCGCCACAACTCTCTCCGAGATCAGTGTCCATCCATGACCCCGCTCATCGCACGATCGCGACCATGCCGGCAACGAGGACGAAAAGGAGGACTGAACACAATGAGTTGCTTCCGTTGTGAAGGCTTGACCGTACCGGAATTGCTGCGCGAGGGCGGTACGATTTCCCGAGCGTGGCGATGCATTCAATGCGGAGATATTGCTGATCCGATCATCGTTCACAACCGACTGCTGACTACTCCTCCCGCGCCGAGCCGAGCGAGAACTACGAGCTACAGCTTCACCAAGTGGGACCGAACGAGTCAAGCGTCTGCCGCCTAGTTCATCTCTCTGTTTAGCCGATACAACGGGCACACGTCTGTAGCAAATATGTGCCCGGCGCCGATTCGCCCAGCGGCTTGCCGACACCGAACAGCGGCAGCGACAAGGCCTCCATGAGATTTTGGATGCGACGTCCAAAGTCACGTCCTCCGCCGAAATCATCATCCGCCGCGACAGGCTGCACCTGAAGCAAGCAAGCCAATGCCGCCGCTCCAGCCAGCCAAGACATGGATCCACTCCACATGAAAACCTGTTTCATAACAGCCTCCTGACAAACGAGGTGAAAAAAAATGAGATGAGTTGACCGATGGACTGCACTCGCTTCTGTCGACTCACCAGCTTGAATGATCCGCCTTGCGCAACCTTCATAAGACTCATGCGACGCCTTTATCGAAGGGCTTGATCCGCCGCGTGAGTGCCGCCGAAAAGGCACACCCCAGCCGGCATCGTTGGACGAGAAGATCGCCCCGCCCGTCGGTGTTTTTTCACCGGATACAGCCGTCGTCGTTCCCAGTTCGCACGAGACAGCTGTTGATACAGAGAGGACAGGATCCAGACGGACCAGACTTTACAGGAGGATGATTACAATCGACTTGTCGCTTCCTTAATTCTCGGTAACAAAATGAAGGGATGACACTCTCATTGATCGATAGAAACCATCATGATGGTCTTGACAGTTCGCAAGAGAGTTGAACGGACGAGAAGGGACGGTTCGGCTAGGCTTTTCTGCGCAGCTTGTCCGAGCGGAGGGGTAGAGGTAATTGTGGGATCATTCATAAAGGCAAGCGATCGACTTCCGAGAGGCGTTCCGCACCTTGGCGTGGGCATAACCTCTCACGTCGTGCCTCGTACTGTGAGGTTCGATCGGCGCGAGCCTGATAGGTCCTCGATCGCTATTTTCCTGCAAGGCGACGGGCTAACCCTTCTTCATTAAATGTGCATAAATAATTGTAAAATATAGACAATTTCTCAAGAGCGGAAGGCGACATTTTTATGTTAGGCTAAGGCCTGCCCAAGGAGAATCGGCTCCTCTCTCCTGGCCAAGCCCCTGTCAATCCCTGCCGTTTCGCTGCAGATAGGCGGGGGAAGTGTTAACCGCAAGGATGCGACGATATGCTTCGTATTCCAACTCGAGTGGTCTTCCCCTTTGGGTATCATATTTCTATCCGGCAAGTATCGGACGTGGATATGGATCGTCGAGACGCCAATGCCGATGGCATTTGGGATAACGACAACAAAACCATCTATATCAGAAAACGCTTGCCTGTGACGCGACGCCGTTACATCCTTGCCCATGAATTGGGTCATGCCTGGTTGGATTGGCAACACCGGCATTTAGACGACGGAAAAGCAAAAACCTAATCAATACCCGACGTCATTCTCAAACACCGGATCACTTCCGCATCGTCGACTTGACCGAATTCAGCATAGTGTTCACCGACCGCGCGAAATGGATCCGGCATCTGCAGAACGACCAGCTCGTCCACCTGCCCGGCGATTCTCCCCAGCGACTCTTTCGGCCCCACCGGAATCGCGGCAACCAGCCGTTGAGGATGAGCGGCCTTCACCACTTGAATCGACAGCATGAATGTCGCGCCGGTGGCGAGACCATCATCCACGAGGATCACCGTTCGGTTGGCTAATGGCGTTGCCGGCCGGTCCTGTCGATAGAGCCGTTGTTGGCGCTCAATTTCCTTCCGCTGCTGCAAGATAATGTGTTCTAACTGCATAGACGTGGCCAACCGCTCGGCCTCGCGTTCCTGATTAAACAATAACGAGCCCGTTTCCGAAATGGCGCCAAGGGCGTATTCGGGGTTAGTCGGCGCCCCGATTTTTCTCGTAATCAGCACATCGAGCGGAACGCGTAACCTCTTAGCAATCTCAGCTCCGACGACCACCCCGCCGCGCGGTAGAGCCAGGACCAATGCGGTGGGGTCATCCTCGTAGTGGCGCAACCGCTCCGCCAACAACCGACCCGCCTCTTCTCGATTTTTCATCATCGTGTGCGTTACCAGGTCCAGTCTTGACCATCGCAGTCTCCCGGCTGTTACCCTTTTTGCTTCGCCGCAAGACCCAGAATCACACCCCACTCGGCTGCTTGAACCGGTTGGACGGACAGGCGAGATCCCTTTCTCAATAGTTCCATGCTTTTCAGTTGAGACTGCGCCCTGAGCGATTCCAGGGGAAGCGGATAGAGGAACGCGCGCTTGAGCTTGATGTCCACCATGTCCCAGCGTGGGTCGGCCGGGTCACTGCCGGCATCGTAATGATGGTCTTGTTTATCGAACTGCGTAGGGTCCGGATAGGCCGTGCGTATCACTTCAACCACGCCGACGACCGAGGGAGGATCGGCGCTGCTATGATAGAACAACACCTGATCTCCGATCTTCATGCGTCGCAGGTAGTTGCGAGCTTGGAAATTTCGTACGCCGTCCCAACACGTTTGTTGTTGAGGCGCTTGTTTCAGATCCTCGATCGAGAACGAACTTGGTTCCGTTTTCATCAACCAATACTGTCTCCCGGTAGACATCGAAGGACTCCCCGCTCTAAAGTTTTTCTGGCGTTCTCTTGTATGTCGAGGTAGTTTGTAATGACATGATCGGTGATAAATTGACGAGCGCTACAACCTCTTCCGAGCCTACTCCGCTAATCACCAATCACCAATCACCTAATCACTTCTGTTCATCGATGGAGCCCTATGGAACTGACTCCCTTTTGGTTCGGCATCTACAAGCTGAGTAAGTATGCCCTGTACCCGTTGTCGTGGGTTCTGTTCTTGCTCGGGCTGCTCACACTGCTGGCGCTCCTGCCGATGTCACCGGACCGACACCGCTGGATCAGACGTCTTTCTGTGGTGTCTCTGCTGGCCCTGTACGTCATCGCCAGCCCGCTCACGTCAAAGCTGATCGTCACTCCGCTTGAAGCGTGGCACCCTCCATTCAACAAGACGACCTCCCAGCGATTCGATGCAATCGTGGTGCTGGGAAGCGGCGCTTACTCGCATGGGACATTGCGACCAGAAGACGAATTATCCAACGCCTCGCGGGAACGCACCACCTGCGGCGTAGACCTTCTTCTTCAGGGTTTTGCGCCGAAGCTCGTGCTGTCCGGAGGAGATGCAACCGTGTTTGGCTCGGGCCCCACCGAATCCCTGCACATGAAACGCTGGGCACGTAAGCTCGGCGCGCCGGAGGAGGCTGTCTTCACCGAGTCACGATCTCGCACAACCTACGAAAACGCCATTGAGACTCAACGGATGTTGGGGAATGCCTCCGTGCTCTTAGTGACCTCCGCCAGCCATGAGCCCCGAGCGGTAGCGCTTTTTCGCAAACAGGGTCTCCAACCGACCCCAGCTCCTTGCGGGTATTACTCTAAAGATCGACTGGAAGACGGATGGACGACTCTCACGGTATTCGACCTTGTCCCTCAAGTGGGGGCGCTAGAGTTGACTACGCATGCGCTAAGCGAGGTGGCAGGGGGGATCGTCTACTGGCTAACCGGCAAACTCTAGACGTGTTACCTTGGAGCAGCCGCAAGACGATGAACTGTTCCACCGTGATCGGTCACATACAACTCTCCCCCCTCATCCTCACCAAATGAGGTAATGTGTAGACCGGTTTTCAGGAGCACCTCCGGGCTTCCACTTGACGACGTAGAGACTACTCCGTCGAGCACAAAGAGTTCCCCGCTGCAGTAGTCCCCGAACAGATAGGCGCTTTGAAGTGCCGGAACCATCTTGCCGCGATACACATAGCCGCCGATGACCGAACAGCGTCCCCCACGGCGCGCATATTCAGCGACCGGCGAAACGAGGCCGGCGGCCATGTCTTCGCAAGCTCGTTTGGGCTCATAACAGTGCCGGCCTTCCATGAGTCGCCAGCCATAGTTTCCGCCCCGCCGAATCACATCCACCTCCTCCCAGTCGCCCTGTCCGACATCCCCGGCCCACAGGTGTCCGGTCAGACGATCAAAGGAAAATCGCCAGGGATTTCTCAATCCATAGGCAAAAATCTCCGGCCTGCCGCCGGTTGAGGCAAACGGATTGTCGGGGGGGATGGCGTAGGGCTCACCATGATCCACGTCGATGCGCAAAAGCTTCCCCAGCAGCTCGTCTCGATTCTGTGCTCTGTTCTGGGGATCTCCTCCGGAACCTCCGTCGCCGAGACCGACATACAGCAACCGGTCAGGACCGAACGCCACCATGCCGCCATTGTGATTCGCGTAGGGTTGCGGCACCACCATGAGCACCTTCTCGACTGCCTGCGATCGGTTCGGCAGATCGGACCGATGATACTCTGCCAGCACGGTCGCCCCATCCGGTTTCCGGGTGTAGTTCACAAAGTAGCGGCCGTTCTTTCGGTAATCCGGGTGAAAGGCCAATCCCAACAAGCCGCGCTCAGACCCCGTCAGCACTTTGGCTGAAATATCGAGAAAAGGAGTTTCGACTAATCCTCCGTGCTCGACAATGCGAATACGGCCTGGTTGCTCGACAATAAACAGCCGCCCACTTCCATCCGATGCATGGGTCAGAAATAACGGCTCTTGCAGTCCCTTCGACACAATCGGGATCAATTCCACGCGCGGCCCCCGATTTAGCCCCGTTTCCGTCTCCAGACGTGAGCCACTCATCGCTCCGAAACCTCCGATCATCAAGGCGCCCAAGACGATCCCGCCGGCCAGACCGCGATTCGAGATACTCACCGTTCACCCTCTTGTCGTTCGATACAGTTCAGAAGCGCGCGATAGGTCAGTTCGCGGGTAGTCGCTTTTGAGGCCAACCCGGCGCTGACATTGGATTCCAGCCAGACCTGATCCGCGATCTCACGTTGAGCCTCATTGCACAGGGCCCACATGTGGTGAAGAAACCCTTCAGGCAGGCCGACCTGCACGCCTTCCGATTCGACGCGATCGTCCAAAATCGCCAAGAGATCCGAGACCGCCTGATCGGGCCGGTAAGGTGTGGGCGAGAATCCGAATGACTGCTGCGCCGCCTCCTCTTGTCGAGCCTGCTCGACGAGGTCGCGCATGTATTCTTTAAGCAGCCCGATCACATGACCGGTGATTCGCATTGTTGCGACCATTATGTGCGATCGAGTGCAGCCATGCAAATAATGAATAATGAACGTTGATTGAGAAATCCACTATCTTCATCGCTCAGCATCATCATTGCCGTATGGTTGACCCTTGCCCGGACCATTCACTAAGATGATCGCGATCGGGCGTCGGCCTCTAGCCCAAACGTGTATGGTTGAACGATTTAACATTTCCTTGAATACGCCGGCTGGGCAATTTACCACGCCGGTTGACGTTCCCACCGGTTTTGTTCCTGTGACCGCCATCGTCCCGTTGCTGCGGAGTCTAGGCGAGCAGGCAGAAGCCTTGGAAGAACGACGCGCGATCGAAGCGGGCGACCGCATCTCGTGCCGGCAGGGCTGCGCCGCCTGTTGTCGCATGCTCGTGCCGATATCAGCGCCCGAAGCCTTTGCGCTCAGAGAAATGATCCAGACTTTGCCGCAGGCGCGTCAGGAAACCCTGCGTCATCGCATTGCGGAAGCGCAAGCCACGCTGGAGCAGGCTCACGTGTTCTCGAAATTGACTGCCTTAGCCGAGTCGGATCGCCCTTTCAGTGATGAGGAGCTGGATCCCCTCAATCGCGACTATTACGCCTTGCGGATGGCGTGCCCGTACTTGGAAAACGAGGCCTGTTCTATCTACCACCATCGGCCGGCAGCCTGTCGAGAATTGCTGGTCACCTCGCCGGCGACACTCTGCGATGATATGGCCAATAACCCGGTCCGCTCGATCCCGGTGTCCGTCCGCATCAGCACGGCCTTGGGGTTATTGTGGGCGGAACTGACTGGAAGCGCAGCCCGTCTGATTCCTCTCCCCATCGCTCTGGACTGGGCCGAACGCCATCTCGAAGAGAACGAGCGCACCTGGAAGGGATCGGACTTGCTGGACAAGGCGTTAGACAAGGTATGGCGATTTCTCAGTCAGGAATTTCAAAAGAGGCAAGGGGCACGAGGCTAGAGGGCAGGAAGGAATCTGACCGCTAACCCCTTGCCTCTCGCCCCTCGCCTTCTAGCCATTACCCCGATTCAAAAGGAGAGGAGATGATGCACAATCCCGTTATTGTCTGTTTGGACCTCGAAGGCGTCCTCGTGCCGGAGATTTGGATCAACGTGGCGCTGAAGACCGGAATCGACGAACTCAAAGTCACGACGAGAGAAATGCCCGATTACAATGCATTGATGAAACGTCGTTTAGAGATCCTCGATCGGCACAAGCTGAAACTGGCCGACATTCAGTCCGTCATCGCCACCATGAAGCCGTTGGAAGGCGCCACAGAGTTCATGGAATGGCTGCGCGAGAACACTCAGGTCATGATCTTGTCCGATACCTTCTATGAATTTGCGCTCCCGCTGATGCGTCAGCTCGGCTACCCGACCATTCTTTGCAATCAATTGGAAATAGATCGCGAAGGCCGAATCATTCATTACCAGCTGCGCCAGCAGGACCAAAAGAAACACGTGGTGATCGCCTTGAGGAAGCTCAACTTCCGTATCCTCGCGGCCGGGGACGCCTATAATGACACCGCCATGCTGGGAGAAGCCGACGCGGGTTTCTTTTTTCGCCCCCCTGAGAAAGTCGCGAAAGAGTTTCCGCAGTTTCCAGTAACACAAACGTATGAAGAACTGAAGGGGCAACTTTGTGACGCGGGAAGTCTGGGACGATAGACGATAATTGCTTAGTCTCTGTGTGGCTCCTCCCCTTTGTAAGGGGAGGCGAGGAGGGGTAGCGTCCCATGACCAGAACAAAACGAGGTGTTGCCCAGTATCTAACTCTGAAACGCGAACTTCGTTCTAGGATGACTGGTCCGGAGTCGTGGCTGTGGTCAAAATTGCGAGCGAAGCAAATTCAGGGACTATAGTTTCGACGGCAGCATGGCATAGGTTCCTACATTGTAGACTTCTACTGTCCCGAGCGATCACTCGTCATTGAAATAGATGGTGATACTCATGCTGATGATGATCAATTAGAGAAGGACAGACGACGAGACAGATATCTTCAGTCCCTAGGCCTACAAGTAATTCGATACAGCAACGACGACGTTACGCAGAATCT
>JBQTHT010000184.1:0-6239 GCA_052389595.1 Nitrospiraceae bacterium | reverse complement strand
GGCAAAGTCGTGGCGAAGAAACCTTGAGGTCGCTCTCCCGCGACTGGACGAACGAATCAGGAAGCAGACACCCATGCAACTGGTCATTAACACGTTCGGCGCATATCTCCGCAAGCAGGGCGATTGCTTTCTGGTCAAGAATGACGACAAGCAATTTGAGGTGTCAATGCGGAAGGTGGACAGCATCATGATCACGACTGGCGCCTTTCTTTCGACGGATGCCATCAAAGCCGCCATGGACCACAACATTGACATTCTGTTTCTGGATGAGCACGGTGACCCCTACGGTCGCGTCTGGCATTCGAAGCTGGGCAGCACGACGCTGATCCGCCGGCGGCAATTGGAATATGCCGGCACTGTACAGGGCCTTGTGCTGTCTCAGGAATGGATTGTGGCGAAGTTCGACCGGCATCCGTCCCATGGTCGAAACGTTTCCACTCGAAGAAGCCGCTGCCGCCTATGATCGCATGCTGAGCGGCAAGGCGCGGTTCCGCGTGGTGCTGACGATGAACTGAACACCTGGATGTTGAAAAAGTCGTCCAGCTTGGTTCTCGCGTCGCTTAGAGGCTCAACGTACCAGCAAGGGTACGCCTCGCCTCCTCGCTCGCTGCGGCCGCGCTGGGCCGCCTTTTTGAACATCCTGCGCAGAAAGGGCATGACCCTGGAATCTCCCCGTTTTCTCCATGAAGCGTCCGAATTCCGGAACGAGATACGCTTCACGAGAGACTCAACGGCGTCAACGCCGGAAACAAGGTCTGGAGGCGCATCATGAAGACAAAAGACACACCGGCAACTGGTCTGGCTTTCTTGTTCGATCTGGATGGGACGCTGGTGGATAGCGTCTATCAGCATGTGTTGGCTTGGCGTGAAGCGTTTCAGGCCGTGGGGATTGAGCTGGCTGTCTGGCGCATTCATCGGCAGATCGGCATGAGCGGCGGGCTTCTGTTGAATGCGCTGCTGAGAGAGATCGGCAGGTCGGTGACTCAGGATGAAGTCGAGCGCCTCCAACGGCTGCACGCGGAAGCGTACGCGCGGCAGGCCGGCTCGATTCGTCCGCTTCCTGGGACGCAGGAGCTCTTGGATACGCTCTCTCAGCAACATGTGCCGTTTGCCCTAGCCACAAGCGGGCGGATGGAGAGCGCGGGTAGGGTTCTCTCACTCCTTAAACTTGACGCACAGGTGCCGATCATCACGCGCGACAAAGTCCGCCACGCCAAACCGGATCCGGATCTGTTCATCGCCGCAGCCCAGGAGCTCAACGTCCCGATCAATAAATGCGTCGTGGTCGGTGACAGTGTCTGGGATATGCTGGCTGCCCGCCGGGCCTGGGCGCTTGGCGTCGGTGTTCTATCGGGAGGCTACGGACAGGAAGAACTGGAACGTGCCGGCGCCTACCGTGTTTATCAGGACCCAGCCGATCTCTTGCGTCATCTTGATGAAGTCGGTGTACGGCTCCCTCGGTAGGGAGGGCCGCTTCATTGACTCTCTTCCGACCCGTCCATATAATAACCCGCCGTTAGCGGTTCTGCGTCGTACACACCGTCATGGCGGCGTTTTCCACGGACAATCTCTTCCGAAAGATCAGCAGCTTTGGTAGCTGCCTGAAACATGCGTTTGCCGTTTCCACAGCAAGCGATCAGCCATTCTCAATCGAGGATCTGGCGCTGCTTGAGCGAGTGGCGGACGCGATCGTCAATCGAAACATGGCGGCGCCTGCGACGGTATTCCTGGAATCCTTGGGACCTATGAACTTTCTCGGCAGCCAGGCACTGCACTTTCTCACTCCCATTCTGGACCTCGCCTGCAAGAACGCGGAAGTTGAACGTGTCGCGCATCTCTTGGAACGGCGTGATACGATCTCTCGCTTGATCGCCCTCATCGAAGCCAAAGCATCCTCCAAAGGAGCGCCCGCTCGATGACCGATCAGCCTCTCTCCGTGATCGTCGCGACAGACTGCGGCAGTACTACCACCAAAGCCATCCTGATTGAAAAACTCGGGGACGAATACAGACAAACCTTCAGGGGCGAAGCTCCCACGACTGTCGAGGCCCCGTTTGAAGACGTGACACGCGGTGTGTTGAACGCGATCGCGGAAATCGAAGAACTCTCCGGCCGCACAATCCTGAAGGGGGATAGGATCATCACCCCCAACAAGGCCGCGCAGGGTGATCCCAAGACCGGCGTGGATATCTACATCTCGACCAGCAGCGCAGGCGGCGGGTTGCAAATGATGGTGACCGGCGTGGTCCAGAACATGACGGGCGAAAGCGCCCAGCGGTGCGCCTTAGGCGCCGGGGCGATTGTCATCGATGTCCTGGCCTCGAACGACGGCCGCCTGCCCTATGAAAAAATCGAACGCATTCGTACAATGCGCCCGGACATGATTCTGATGTCCGGCGGGACCGATGGCGGAGCCGTCACGCACGTCGCGGAAATGGCCGAGTACGTGGCGGCTGCGGAACCACGTCCTCGATTCGGCAGCACGTTCAAGCTTCCGTTGATTTACGCCGGCAACAAAGAGGCTCGCGAGCAGGTCACGAAGATTCTCAGCGAAAAGACCGCGCTCGAGATCACGGAGAACATCCGTCCGGTCCTCGAACGGGAAAACCTGACTCCCGCCCGCAATAAAATCCACGACCTCTTTCTCGAACACGTGATGGCCCAGGCGCCGGGCTACAAAAAGCTGATCGACATGGCCGGCGCGCCGATCATGCCGACGCCCGCTGCGGTGGGACTGATCATGGAAACGATCGCGAAGCGTGAGCATCTCAACCTCATCGGCGTGGATATCGGCGGCGCCACCACCGACGTGTTCTCCATCTTCGACGGCATTTTCAATCGCACGGTCAGCGCCAATTTGGGTATGTCGTATAGCATCTCAAACGTGTTGGTTGAAGCGGGATTGCCCAACATCATGCGGTGGGTGCCGTTTACCATCGATGAGCAGACCTTGCGCAACCGCATCAAGAACAAGATGGTCCGTCCGACCACGATTCCGCAAACGCTGGATGAACTGCAGATCGAACATGCCATTTCACGCGAAGCGTTGAGGCTGGCGTTGATCCATCACAAGTCTCTCGCCACCGGTCTGAAGGGAGTACAACAGGAGCGGACGATCTCAGATATCTTCGAGCAGCACGGATCCGGCCGTACGCTGATCGATATGTTGAAACTGAACTTGATCGTCGGCAGCGGCGGCATCCTGTCTCATTCTCCGCGGCGGGTGCAGTCCATGTTGATGATGGTCGATGCCTACGAGCCGCTGGGATTTACCTTGCTCTCCGTGGACAGTATCTTCATGATGCCGCATCTCGGCGTCCTTTCAACGGTGAATGAACAGGCGGCCACCGAGGTGTTCGTACGGGACTGTCTGGTTTATCTCGGCACTTGTGTGGCGCCGATCGGGCAAGGGAAGGACGGGGAGCCATGCGCCGACTATACCATCACCTTTACCGACGGGCGGCCTGAGGAGAAAGGCGCGCTGAAGTTCGGCGAACTGCGGCTATTTCCATTGGATCGGAACCACCAAGCCACGGTGACGATGGACCCCGCCAAACCAGTGGATCTTGGTGCAGGCAAGGGAGCACGCGTCACGCGCGAAGTCCAAGGTGGAGTGGTGGGGTTGTTGCTGGATGGCCGCGGCCGTCCCCTCCAGTTGCCGACGACTAATACAGCACGTTTGGCAGCGTTGAACAATTGGTACGAGGCGGTCGATTTGTATCCCTCACCCTAACCCTCTCCCCTGAGGAAAGGGAAAGGAGAGGGGAAGCATTCGCTATCAGCCATCAGCTATTAGCTATAGGCCATACGCTCTGAGTCAGAAAAAGCCATGGCTCACTCTTATACTCCCGGCCTGACCGTTACCGAGCAAACCGTCGTTCGACGACGACGGCTCTTACCGTTGCCCGGAACGGTGGTCGTGAAAATCGGTGAGCCAGTGAAAGCCGATTCAGTCGTGGCTCGTGCGGAACTACCCGGCGCCGTCCATCCGATAAATGTCGCGAACTTGCTTGGGATTGCCCCGGACGAGCTCAAGGATTACTTGATTAAAAAAGAGGGAGATGCCGTCACGAAAGACGAGATCATCGCCGAGAATAAGCCGTTGATCAAATGGTTCAAAACAGAAATTCAGTCTCCAATCGAGGGCAGCGTCGAATCGATTTCGACCGTCACCGGGCAAGTGCTCTTGCGCGAGCCTCCTCGCGTGCTGCAGCTCTTGGGGTATGTCGGTGGCACGATTGTGGAGGTCCATCCCCGGCAAGGGGTGACGGTTGAGACGACCTGCACTCTTGTGCAAGGCATCTTCGGCATCGGCGGAGAGACCTGGGGGGAGATTGTCGTCGCCGTGAAATCGCCTGAGGACGCGCTGACCCCGGCGCAGCTCACCACCGCCATGAAAGGCAAGATTGTGGTGGGGGGCGCGTTTCTGTCGGCGGAGACGATGAATCGCGCGAAGGAAATCGGCGTGGCGGGGTTGGTGATCGGTGGAATCCATGACAAAGACCTCCGAGCCCTGCTCGGGTTCGATTTGGGCGTGGCCATCACCGGCACGGAACGGGTCGGCTTCACGCTGGTCCTGACGGAAGGATTCGGCGCCATTCCGATGGCGACTAAAACCTTCAAGCTTCTGTCCGCTCATGCCGGGCAGAAGGCCTCCATTTCCGGCGCGACTCAAATCCGCGCGGGAGTGATCAGGCCGGAGATCATCATTACCCGCACGGCGTCAACGCCCGGCGCTGTGACGGCTGAGACAGCACGAGCAGGCATTCGCATCGGCGATCCGGTGCGGATCATTCGAGACCCGCTCTTCGGCAAAATCGGCGAGGTCTCTCGGTTGCCATCGGAACTTGAGATCATCCCGACAGAGAGCGCCGTGCGGGTCTTGGAAGTGCGATTCTCCAATGGGACCACTGCCGTCATTCCGCGCGCCAACATCGAGGTGATTGAAGGATGAACGCTTGGGCTCCCGTTCTCGCCGGCCTTTCACTCTTCTTCATCCTTGCCCCGACGAGTCAGGCACGAGGGGAATCCACCCTGGCGCCTCCGCAGCATCTCGAAGTACTCGACCAGCCGAGCGACGGCGGCGGCGCTCTTCTTGTGCTCTGGGATGGAGCTTCCACCGACAGCCCGTCGCTGCGTTATCAAGTGTTGATCGGCGAGGGATCCGCCGCTTCCGCCGAGCCTCCCAAGACCATGAAGGTCGCCGGCGAGTTCCCGGCGAACAGTCATTACGTGCGGGACGCCAAGTGGCCCTGGTGGACGAGGCCGGCTCCGTCGGATCGACACCAATTCAGCCTCAAGGGCGGCAAAGGCGTGGAGCTGAAGAATGGAACAACCTACGCGGTGACCGTCGCAGTGGTGAATCGGGCGGACGAGAGGGCCTTTGCCGCGCCTCTTCAGGCTATCCCTGAACCGAATTGGGTGAACTGGAATCAGATGAACAATCTGTTGCTCGCTCTCCTGTTCGGCGGCGTGGTGTTCTACTCGATCCGCACCGCGAAGCGCCGCGACATATTCCTGCGCCGCATTCCTGGACTGGACGCGGTGGATGAAGCGATCGGCCGCGCGACCGAGCTTGGTAAGCCGATTCTCTATTTGACCGGCGCCCATGACATGAGCGATCCGTCGACGATCGCCGCTGCCGTTATCTTAGGCCGCGTGGCGAAGCGCGCCGCCGCGTATGAAACAGAGTTGCTCGTCCCCCACCGCGATCCGATCACGATGGCGGTCTGCCAGGAAATCACGAAGCAATCGTACCTCGAAGCCGGCAAGCCGGATCGCTTCAGGGAAGAATCAAATTTCTTCATTACGCCGGACCAGTTCAGCTATACGGCCGCGGTGGACGGCATCATGCTGCGCAAGAAACCGGCAGCCAATTTTTTTATGGGCGCGTATTTTGCGGAATCGCTCTTGTTGACTGAAACGGGTGCAAGCACGGGAGCCATTCAAATCGCCGGGACGGATTCCGATCACCAGCTCCCATTTTTTGTGACGACCTGCGACTACACCTTGATCGGTGAAGAACTGTATGCGGCGAGCGCCTATCTGTCGCGGGAACCCGTCCAAGTCGGGACTCTTCGCGGACAGGATATCGGCAAGGCGTTTATTCTATGCGTGCTCGCCATCGGAACCGGCCTCGCCACCATCGGTAACCTCTCCGGCGCAGACTGGACGGGTCTTTGGCTGGACCTATTCAAGGATGTGAAATGATCCTCCTGCGACGGCAGCTCCCCTTATTG
>JBQTHT010000183.1:0-4327 GCA_052389595.1 Nitrospiraceae bacterium | reverse complement strand
CGTTGATGGCAGACCCACGACTCTTTCCCTATGACATAGAGGTCGATGAAAAGGGTCAAGAAGTCATCTTGTCGGGTAAGGTGCCGACCGACAAAGAGAAGGCGGCAGCGACAGAGGTCGCGCAAGGGCTGGAAGGTGTCAAATCCGTGGGGAACAAACTGGAGGTGTCGAAGGATCTTCGGGCCGTTCTCGATCGCAAGCAAGACGATCTGCTGACTCATTACGTCAAGGAGCGGTTTGCAAAGAGCAAAACCTTGGAATCGGCCAAATTCGATGTCAGCACTGAGAATGGTGTCGTCGCTTTGAGCGGCAAGGCGCGGTTTCAGGTGATTGTTCTCGAAGCGGCCGAAGCCGCACGTCAGGTCCCTGGTGTGAAGGCCGTCAAGACCGATGCCGTACGTCTTGAGGCGACAGAATGAGGACCGCACGGCTGAGTAGAGCAGGACACATGGCGCCATGACAGAGCGCCGATTTCTTCTCTCTCGAGATTTTGCGTTCGTGTGGTCCAGCCAGTTGATCTCGCAAGTGGGCGACGGTGTGTCCAAACTGGCGTTGCTGTGGTTTGTGTATTCCATCACCGGATCCGCGCTGAAAACCACAGTCATCGGCCTTCTTCAGACGATTCCCCCCATCCTGTTCGGCCCCTTGATCGGAGTCTTCGTCGACCGACTTCCCAAAAAACCGATTCTCATTGTGGCGGATGTGTTGCGAGCGGTCCTACTCGGCTTAATTCCCTGCTGGATCTCGGTGGAGAACTTTACCGTCGAGTACCTGTATTTGCTGGTCTTTCTTCACGCGGTAGCCTCAGCCGTTTTCGGCCCCGCGCTCATCGCGTCGGTTCCTGTTCTGGTGGCCGGCTCGCAGTTCACGGCCGCCAACGCGCTGCTCCAAAGCACGACGAGTATCGGTGTGATTCTTGGGCCCGCGCTGAGCGGCATCGGTATTGCTGCATTAAGCTCCCAGGAAGTGCTCTGTTTCAATGCCGGCGCCTACCTCCTGTCGGCTGCCTGCCTCGTGCCGATTCGGTTGCTTCGCCACACGATTCCCTCAGCGGTCGGCCATCCCCGCTTGTCCAGTCTTCGAGAATTGGCTGAAGGTATTCGTTTCGCCTTTGTCGGTCAACGCACTATTCCCTTGCTCATCGTCATGGCTGCTTTGTATACATTCGGGACGAGCGCCTTTTCGACTCTGTTTCCAGTATTCGGTCGAAAGTTGTTCAATCTGGGTCCGGTCGAGGTCGGTTACCTCTGGTCGGCGCTCGGTGTCGGTCTGTTCCTTACCTCACTTGGACTGGTGTGGTTGACAGAGTGGAAGTTGAACCGTCGCGTGCAGGTCATCGCCGTATCGTCAGCCGTCAGCGGCGCCGCCTTGTATGGCTTGCTGGTTGCGACGGACCCTGTCATAGCTGCCGTGCTGATGGGCATCATCGGCGGCGGGACCGGCGCGTTGACCCCGATTGCCTGGGGAGTATTGCAAGAAATGACACCGCGACACATGGTCGGTCGCATCCTGGCCCTCTATACGACCGGCGCGATGATTGCCGCCATTACCGGCATTCTGGTCTTTGGTTGGGTCACGCAGGAATTCGGGGAGCGGGCCAGCGTGATCGGAATCGGACTCTTTCTCTTGATGACCGCGGTCGTCGGGACCCTCTTCAGTCGACGAATCGGCGCAGATATGGTGAATCTCCTTCGAGCCCCGCAGAAAGTCGCGCTCTAACAGGAGGTGCGTGTGGAGCACATTCTTTCTCTCAACGATCAGTTTAACGTCGTGGCGACGTCCCCGACTGTGGATGATCGGACCAGAGTCCTGAAACAAGACGAGACCTTCGCCGTATTCGATCATTACGGCGACATTCAGCCTGTGCTCATGAAGGAGCAGGGACTGTACCACGAAGGAACCCGTTTTCTGTCGCGATTGGAACTCTCGCTCGGCGGCACGCGGCCGCTGCTGCTCAGCTCGACGTTGAAGACGAATAATGCGCTCTTCACCGTGGACCTGACGAATCCCGACATGTCCCGGAATGGATCCATCATCATGCCGCGTGGCACCCTGCACCTGCTGAGAACGAAATTCCTGTGGCGACACTCCTGTTACGAACGGCTCCGCATTGCCAACTATGGGTCCGTCCCTCTGGACTTCACGGTTCAATACCAGCTGGAAGCCGATTTTTTGGATATCTTCGAGGTGCGTGGCTGCTCGCGAGAGCGAAGAGGTCACCGCTCGACCGAGCTGGGTGAGGAAGGGGGACTTCATTTCACCTATGAGGGACTGGATGGAGTGATTCGCCGGACGCATGTCACATGCTTTCCCTGTCCCCAGCAAACGCTCCCGTCGGACATACGATTCGCCTGTCGCCTCCAGCCGAAGGAAGAAGCCACATTTTTTGTCACGATCGCTTGCCAATCATTCGGGGACAGCCGTCCGCTCCCGTCGCCTGATCAAGCTTTTGCCGAGGCGCAAGAATCTCAACGTGCGGCAGCCTCAGCAGAAAGTGTGATCCATACGTCCAATGAATTATTCAATGAATGGATCAGGCGCTCTTCAATGGACCTGCGTATGATGGTGACCGAGACACCTCAAGGTCCCTATCCCTATGCAGGCGTACCGTGGTACAGCGCCCCTTTCGGCCGTGACGGCATTTTTACCGCGCTACAGTACCTATGGATCAATCCGGACCTCGCCAGGGGGGTGCTGGCCTACCTGGCGTCCAATCAAGCGACGGAGGCGATTCCGGTTCAGGATGCCGAGCCGGGGAAAATCCTGCATGAAAGCCGTAAGGGGGAAATGGCCGCGCTTGGCGAGATTCCCTTCGGTCAATATTACGGCAGCATCGATGCGACTCCGTTGTTCCTCATATTGGCCGGCGCGTACTCCGATGTCACCGGTGACGATTCCTTTATCAGAAGCATATGGCCTCACGTCGAGCTGGCGTTGGACTGGATCGATCGGTACGGAGATCAAGATGGTGACGGTTTTGTCGAATACGCGCGGCACTCGCCGAAAGGTCTCGCTCATCAGGGATGGAAAGATTCGCATGACGCCGTGTTCCATGCGGACGGCGCGCCGGCGGAAGGACCGATTGCCTTGTGCGAAGTGCAGGGCTACGTCTATGCCGCCAAGCGGAGCGTGGCGGCGCTTGCCGCCTTGCTTGGACATCACGAGCGGGCACAATCCCTCCTGCGTCAAGCGGAGGAGCTTCGCCTACGGTTTGAGGAAGTGTTTTGGTGTGAGGATCTCTCGATGTATGCCCTGGCGCTGGACGGTCAGAAACGCCTGTGCAAAGTCAGATCGTCGAATGCCGGTCATTGCCTGCTTACCGGCATCGCCAGTCCCGACCGTGCCAAGCGTACGGCGGAAACCTTGTTAGGGAAAGACTTCTTTACGGGGTGGGGAGTGCGCACGATCGCGTCTTCCGAAATACGCTTCAATCCGATGTCGTACCACAACGGCTCGGTCTGGCCCCATGACAACGCGCTGATCGCAATGGGTCTGGCACGCTACAATTTGAAAGAATCCGCGCTCAAGGTCATGGCCGGCCTCTTCGATGTGAGCTATTTTGTGGATCTTCACCGGTTACCGGAACTCTTTTGCGGATTCAGCCGCTATCCGGGGGGCGGGCCGACGTTGTATCCCGTGGCTTGCGCACCGCAAGCGTGGTCTGCCGGCGCCGTCTTTATGTTGCTGCAAGCCTGCCTGGGCCTTACGATCAGCGCCCGCGAAAAGACCATCTCCTTTTCGTCCCCGATGTTGCCGCCCTTTCTGGATAGGATTCAAATTGATAACCTCCGATGTGGAAGCGCTTCAGTGGATCTTCTCGTGCGGCGCCATATGCGGGACGTGGGCGTCAACCTATTGCGGCGCGAGGGGTCGATCGAGATCGTCATCAAGAAGTGACGGTCGCGTTGAATTCAGCGAGAGGTCGTCATTCGTGTGCGTGATCATCTTGTCTTAGAAGGTATTCCGCGGCGTATCTCCGTCGGGATCATGTTGACGGTGATCGGTTGCGCACCTATCCAGGAAACATCCAGTACACCACGCACGGCCATCGAACAACTGCTCCTCGGGCAAGCGATCGAACGGGCCCTGGAAGATCTCAGCGTGCCGATACCCGACGAGCAATCTCTCGCGCTGGAGGTGACGGGGCTTCAGACTGACCGCACGCATCTTCGAATGAATGAAGACAAGCGCGGAATTCTGGATAACCCTTCCTGGGATTTGGACTTCGTCCGAGATGTGGTCGCGGCCCGACTGGGCGAGATGGGATATCGCATCCACAAGCAGGAGCAGGGTGCGCCCTATCTCGTGCGCGTGATGGTTCAGGCGC
>JBQTHT010000182.1:0-2478 GCA_052389595.1 Nitrospiraceae bacterium | reverse complement strand
CAAGGCCGGAAAAACAGAGGTCATTGCAGACCCTCCGGCGGAGAGAGAAGAAGAGCATCAGGGGGGAGCGGAAATTGTGGATCTGATGGCCCTCTTAAAACGTAGTGTTCGAGCCAAGGGCAAGGATCGCAAGCTTACGACAGGCAAACAAGCCGCCAGAAGGACAAAGCGAGCCCATGTCACCACCCCGATGAGGCATCGCGCATCCGCATGAGTTTGGCGAAATACCGGCAAAAGCGGACGTTCGCCCTTACCCCGGAGCCACGCGGTTCAGTCAGGAAGATCACTCAGCGCACCTTCGTCGTCCAGAAGCACGCGGCCAGTCGCCTCCATTATGATTTTAGGCTGGAACTGGATGGGACCCTGAAGAGCTGGGCCGTACCGAAAGGGCCGAGTTTAGACCCCCGTCAGCGGCGGCTTGCGGTCCACGTGGAGGATCATCCCATCGAGTATGGAAGCTTCGAGGGCGTCATTCCACCTCGGCAGTATGGGGCTGGGTCGGTTCTATTATGGGATCGTGGAAAGTGGCTGCCTGACGGCGATCCTTCCGCGGCTTATCGAAAGGGGAAGCTGAAGTTTCATCTCGAGGGCGAGAAGCTGCATGGCGGATGGAATCTCGTGCGAATGAGGAAACGATCGGAATCCGACAAGGATAATTGGCTTCTTATCAAAGAAAGAGATGCGGCGGCCCGCACCGGTCCGTCGGCGGAGGTGACGCAGCGTTTGAGTAACAGTGTAGCCAGCGGACTCGACATTCAGGCGATCGCCGCACACTCAGAACGGACCTGGGATGCGAAAAAGCAAGCCGGCCGTACTCGGCCCGCGTCAGATCACATTGCGACGCTGGAAGGTGCAAGCAAGCGCCCTATGCTCCCAAACATGCGGCCTGCGCTGGCAACCCTCGTCGAGCAAGTCCCGAATGAAGATGGGTGGCTGTTTGAAATCAAGTATGACGGATATCGGATGTTGTCTCGCGTGGCGAATGGGAACGCGCGCCTTTTCACGAGAAGCGGGAAGGATTGGACGGCCAAAGTGCCTCGGTTGGCAGAGGCGTTAGCCAGCCTGCCGGTTCAGCAAGCCTGGCTCGATGGAGAAATCGTCGTCGTCGGCCCGGACGGCGCGATGAGTTTTCAGGCATTGCAAAATGCGTTTGATGCGCGTTCGGACGACGCGATTGTCTATTACCTTTTTGACCTTCCCTATCTCAACGGGCATGATCTCAGCCGCGTTCCTCTCCACAGACGTAAGCTTGTATTGTCGGAAATACTTCGCGCAGCGGGTTCCGCCGGCCGATTGCGGTTTAGCGACCATTTGGTCGGCCAAGAAGGCGATGAATTGTACCGACTCGCTTGTCGTCGTGGGCTTGAGGGCATCATCGCTAAGCGGGCGGACTCGGTCTATGTGCCTGTTCGAACCAAGAGTTGGCTGAAGATTAAATGTGGACGGGAACAGGAGTTTGTCATTGGAGGTTTTTCCGAACCGGCCGGTTCGCGAAAAAGGTTCGGGGCGTTGTTGCTGGGTGTCTACGATAAGGCGGGGAGGTTGTGCTATGCGGGCAGGGTGGGGACAGGATTCACTGAAGAATCGCTCCGAGATCTCCATACGATGCTGGCGAAACTTGAACAGGCGAAGGCGCCGTTCTTCCGCCCTCCCGCGGGATCCGACGCGCGGGGCGTTCATTGGGTGAAGCCGCAGCTCGTCGCTCAGGTGGCTTTCGCGGAATGGACCGAAGATCAAGTGATTCGTCAAGGTTCATTCCGGGGACTGCGCCGGGACAAACTTCCCCGGACGGTCGTGCGCGAAACGGATTTCGCCGGCGAGACGGCGGGAGTGCCCTCCACACCACCGTCCATCCGGAGTATTGAAAAAAAACAGGGCCGCGGAAAGACGACTCAGTCTGGAATCGACTCCGGCGCAACGATCGTCGCCGGTGTGAATCTCACCCATCCCAAGCGCGTGCTGTATCCGGGACAACAACTCACGAAGCTTGACGTGGCACGCTACTATGAACGCGTGGCCGAATGGATCCTCCCGCATCTCCAAGGCCGCCCGTTAACGTTGCTTCGATGTCCGGATGGGCATGAACAAGAATGTTTTTATCAGAAGCACGCCAATGAATCGGTTCCGAGCGCGATCGGCCGAGTCCAAATTCAAGAGGACAAGGGATCGGCAATTTATATGAAGGCGGATTCCTTGCCGGCCTTGATCGGTCTCGTCCAAATGGGTGTCTTGGAATTGCACACATGGGGAGCCGTCAGTCCTCGATTAGATCGTCCCGATCGATTGACTTTTGATTTAGATCCGGATCCCGACTTGCCGTGGAGCGTGGTGATCGAGGCGGCGACGTTGACGAGGGGTCTACTGCAAGAGCTTGAACTGCAAAGTTTTCTCAAAACGACCGGCGGTCAAGGTCTCCATGTCGTCGTACCGGTCCGACCCATTCATACCTGGGCCGAGGTCAAAGCTTTTGCGTAAGGA
>JBQTHT010000181.1:0-19493 GCA_052389595.1 Nitrospiraceae bacterium | reverse complement strand
GTCTTTGCCATGGCCAACCCCGATCCGGAGATCTCGCCCCAGCTGGCCGCGACGCACTGTCGCATCTTCGCCACCGGCCGGTCGGATCAGCCGAACCAGATCAACAATGCACTGGCGTTTCCCGGTATATTTCGAGGCGCGCTGGATGTGCAGGCCCGGGATATCAATGAAGCGATGCAGTTGGCGGCGGCGCACGCGATTGCGAATGTCATCCCGGCCTCGGCGCTGAGCGAGGACTATATTATTCCGAGCCTGTTCGACAAGGAGATCGTGCCGCAAGTGGCGAAGGCCGTCGCGGCAGCGGCACGGGACACGGGAGTGGCGCGGCGGCGTCACAAACGCGTCGACGACGCGCCACGCGGGTAGGTCATTACTGAGCCCCTCCGAGACTCAATTCATAGAGAATGACTTTCCAACCATCTTCTTCGCTCAAGAATTGCCCCACAATCGGCAGCATTCCAGTCCCCGGTACCTTGCCGGATTGACCCAAACTCCCGTTCTTCAACACCCACATCATTTCTCCCGGCGAGCGAACCTTCTTGAACTGAGGGTTCGTGAAGTTGCGCGGTTGAATCGGAAGCACTTTAGCCGCTCCTCCATCGCCCTTCCCCTCGGGGCCATGGCACTGAAAACAGGTCCCTCGTCCCAGGAAGATCGCTTTCCCTTCCTCCAGAATTTCCGGCGTGGGAGCGATCGGGGGTTTCGCCGATTTGGCCTCTGCAAGTTCTCCGGCCGGAACCCGAGGAACCCGGATATCGAATTCCCCTCCAGCCTGACCATATCCGGAAGGTTCCACCGCAAGAGAAACATCGACCCCAGTGATCATTGCCCAAACCCATACCGTTCCGCACAATAACCGCAAGACACGGCTCATGCTTCCTCCCTCTGGTTTCAACAATTTACTCAAACGGGGCGGGAGTCTATCACCAGGCTATGTCAGAGGGCAACACATCGACAAATGGGCCACGTCCCTACGTGCTCCGATATGCTAGAATGTTGCGGCTTCTGACTTGATCGGTTGCAATAGTGAGTGCCGAAGAGGACTTGTGCCGTTCTCCTCAAGCAAGCTCGTCAGGTACCAAGCCGGGATGCGCCGGCGAATCGCCTCCCTTCGAATGAAAACTGAAGATTGTCTCGACTTTGCGATGGACCACATGATGCAGGAGCGGGTCGACAGTTATTTTCGCGTCGAGGAGGGACTGACCGAGATCGACCGCACGTTGAGCCTCATCGAAGAGGAGCTCTTACAGATCCACGACTTTTCCGGCGCCATCCGGTTAGAAGCCAGACTTGAATTTATCGAAGATCGATGGGATGACTTTGACAGTGAGGTGCGGGAACGGCCGCGCCGACGGCGGCGCAAAATCAATTTAGCCGACTTTTTCAAAGCGGCTGGAGGAAGCGCCGAAGGACCAGGGGCGCGTGGCGAGATCAACAGCCCATCTGAAGCCTACGATGTACTTGGGCTGGGATACGGCAGCTCGATGTTGGCCGTCACAACTGCGTTCCGCCGACGCGCCAAGGAACTACATCCCGATGCGAGAAAAGGCGATCGTAGTTCAGAACCGGAACTGCGACGGATCATCGAGGCCTATCAGATTTTGAAAGAACACTTGAGCCTGAGCAACGTGGAACCGCCGCGAGGCACTGACGCGCAGTATCGTCCCACCGAGTAGCGCTGTGACCGCCCATTCTTTTCACAGCCAGTACATCGACGACCCTACGGATCTCGAGCGTCTCTGCCGGCAGTGGCAACACAGCGCTCGTCTCGCGATCGACACCGAATTCGTGGGAGAAGACAGTTTCATCCCCCGTCTGGAACTGATCCAAGTCGCGAGCGTAGATGCCGCCGCCGCCATTGATTTTCCTGCGCTGCACGCCAAGAGTTCGATGAATTGTCTCTGGGAGATCATCCGCGATCCCTCGATCGAGAAAGTCGTCCACGCAGGCAGGCAGGATCTTGAATTGTTTGCCGTACATGCCGGACAGATTCCAACACCGTTTTTCGATACTCAGATTGCCGCAGCCATGGTCGGTTACGGGTCGCAGATAGCCTACGCCGGGCTGGTGCAGCGGGTCCATGGCACCAAGCTTGCCAAGTCGCATACATTCACGAATTGGAGTCAGCGGCCGCTCACGGAGGAACAAATCACTTACGCACTGGACGATGTGCAATATCTGCTTCCGATCCACGACCATCTTCGCGCCCGAATCCTATCACTGGGGCGGACGGAATGGCTCCGTGAAGAATTCGGCCGATTGCATACCTCGTTGGGTGAAAAGGCGCAGCATCCGCAGGATCGATGGCGGCGCATCCGAGGTTGGGAGAATCTTAAGCCTCGATCGGCCGCCGTGTTGCGGGAGGTGACGGCCTGGCGGGAAGACGAAGCCCGGCGACGAAACGTTCCGCGCAATCGGGTGATGCGGGACGAGGTCTTGCTGCAACTCGCGCGTCAAGCCCCGCGGCGCGTGGAAGAGCTGCGTGCTATCAGAGGCGTGCATCCAGCGGAAGCGGAGCGAAACGGAGAAGCGTTGCTCGCCAGAATCAAACGGGCACACGCGCTTCCAGCGACCGAATGGCCGGACGTTCCGCATGAGCGCAAGCCGGAGCCGGAAGCGGACGGTCAAGTCGAGTTTCTCCAGGCTCTTCTGAAAACCTGTGCGCTGGAAGCGAATATCGCGCCGAGTCTTCTTGCTACGACCGCGGACCTTCAAGCGTTAGTCGACGCCAAGCGAGATCGGTCCGCCCTCGATTTACCCATTCTTCGCGGTTGGAGGCGTCAGTTGGTCGGGGAGAAGCTGCTCGATTTGCTGGCCGGAAAGCTCACGATGAGCATAGATCAGGAAACCAGGAAGCTGAAAATTGCCGCTCGATGATGTGGAATGCTTTCATGTACAGAAACGCTTCACCGTTTCTGCCGGACGCGCCAGTGCGGCCTTCTCGCCTTGTTCCACAATCGGCCGTTGAATCAAGTCCGGATGTGCGATCATGAGATCGATGAGTTCGTCATCCGGCAGGCTCTTTTTTGCCAGGCCCAACTCCCGATAAATATTTTCCTTGGCTCTTATCGCATCTCTCGGAGACAGACCGGCTTTCTTCAGCAGTCCTTTGAGCTTCGTCTTGGTGAACGGTTGTTCATAGTAGTTCACAGCCGTAAATGGTTGTCCCATATCCTTCAAGACTTGGATGGCTTGGCGGCAAGTCGTGCACGTCGGTTTCTGGTAGATCGTCAGGTCGGGCACTGCGATGGACTCCCTTTGTTTCGGCGCCGGATGCGTCTTGACGCAATTTTCTCGCCCGTGTTACATCTCACTGTCCGTCAGCACTCATCGACCTGTGAATCGATATGCCAACAGCCGGAACGAGTTCAAGCGGCACTTTTGCCTGCGCCACCTCAGTCCAGCGGACGCTTCGCGACCTCCGCACGAAGCGGAAAGGGCAACCGGTCTTTGTCGTCGGCCACGTACTGGAACGAAAAGGGCAAGAGGCGACGTTTGAAATTTTTAACGAGCGGTTGGCCGTCATCAAATTTGCCGACGAGACGATGCTCGGCTATGACCCCGTCGAGCTGTTGCTGCCGACTGAGATCGACGACAAAGGTGTGGCTTTTTTTGAGATTCGACAATGTCAACAATGCGCGCAATTTTTTCCACTGACGATCGAGGAATGCGACGCTCCCCACGAACCAACTATGTGCCCGGAGTGCGGCTCGTAAGTTCCGAGTTTGAGTAACTCAGAACTCATAACTTTCAGGTTAGTCCACCAGCGGTGCGATCTCAATCGCCTTCTTAATCAAACAATCTCCGGCAAAGCTCTGCAATCCCATCGGAAGCATGCCGGCGTCGATGACCCGCACCGAGGTCACCCGAATGCCCTCCGCTGCTTTGGAACCCTCCAGCTTGAGCGCATCGCAAATTTCCAGCTTTTTCCAAATCAAGTTACCTTGAATAAGGTCGATGGGAAGCAACCTCGTGTCGGACACGCCTCCATCGATGGAAATCTTCGCCGGAACTCGCGATTTGTCTTTCGGAATTTCGCTCACGACGGCGAACACCGTCGCCTCTTCTTCTGCCGTCGAGCGGCTTGTCCCTGCCACAAGCACCATCACGACAGTGAGAACACACCCGAGGCGCATTCCTCTCACTCTTCACCTGTTGCTGTCAGCCAATTCCGCGCTCCACACGAGCTGGCCGATAAATTCTTGGCCGACCCAGGCTCTCCGCCCATCGGAAAACTGCACCTCGAAGAATTGTTGAATGTGTCCGTTCGCAGTCGAGCGGGCCTCGACATTCATCACCTCTACTTCAATCCCCCCATCGGCTGAGTTCAGTCGGTCTTGGTCGCTTCCGGATGACGCAGGTGGTCGTTGCCTGTTCTCAATAAGCGTCACTCGCTGGCCTGTCTTGATGGGGTCTAGTTTGTCCGTGGCGAAGGTCCGCGCTTTGGAGGCCGTGCCGGGGCCCCCGTGGCTGAGTGAGCTGGAACCGAGAAGTTTCGACGATGGCGGCGTGCCAAGTAGCGGTGATGGAGATACCAGAATCCGTTCGGGCTCGTGCTGTCGCATGAGCAAGAGCGCGCCGGCGATCAAGACCCCGACACCCAGCAGCATGATTGTGCGAACGAGGCCCGACAAGTCCTGTCCTCACCTCCACATGACCGACAATCTCAGTATGCCAAGCCGGAAGCTGCATTTCAAGCCGACGCGACTGTTTGTCTTCTTGACGGGAGAATATTCATCCTCCAGAATCCGTCTATAAGGATGACCCAGAAAACCAGCAAGAGAGGGGAGGGTTGAGGCAATGCCGCATGACTTTATGCCCGGGCTAGCGGGAGTACCGGCTGCCAAGTCGGCGATCAGTGACGTTGACGGACAGCGAGGCGTACTCGAGTACCGGGGTATTCGCGTGGAAGATCTCTGCGTCAGATCCTCATTCCTGGAAACGGCCTACCTCTTGTTGTTTGGGCGACTCCCCACTCAACCTGAGATGAAACGATGGACGGAGGATATTACGCACCATCGCCGCATCAAATTCCGCATTGTCGATCTGATGAAATGCCTGCCCGAGTACGGCCATCCTATGGACGTGCTTCAAGCCGCCGTCGCGGCACTCGGCATGTTCTACCCAGGCCGGAACGTGAAGGATATCGACAACAATTATTGGTCTACAGTCAGGCTGGTGGCGAAACTTCCCACCATCGTCGCCGCCTGGGCTCGATTGCGACGGGGAGATGACTACATTCCGCCACGCGATGATCTGACCTTTGCGGAGAATTTTCTCTACATGCTCTTTGAGAGCGTCCCGCCTCCTCTCTGGACGGAGATTTTCGACGATTGCTTGATCCTTCACGCAGAACACACCATGAATGCCTCCACGTTCACGGGCATGGTCACCGGCTCCACCCTGGCGGATCCTTACACAGTGGTGGCGTCTTCCATCGGTGCGCTGAAGGGGCCGCTGCATGGAGGAGCTAATGAAGAAGTCGTGCAAATGCTTCGAGACATTCGAGAACCCTCTCAAGCCCGCTCATATGTAGAAGCGGCCATCAGGGCGAAGAAAAAGCTGATGGGATTCGGTCATCGGGTCTATAAGGTGAAGGATCCGCGTGCGACCGTCCTTCAAAAGTTATGCGAACGGCTCTGCAAGGAGTCGGGCGCCTCACTGCTGTATGAGGTAGCCGTGGAAGTGGAACGAGTAGCGGCTGAAGCTTTTCGAGGGAAAGGGATTTACCCGAACGTCGATTTTTACTCGGGCATCATCTATGACAAGATGGGCATCGAAATTGATCTCTTTACCCCTGTGTTTGCCATCGCGCGGGTTGCCGGCTGGGCCGCGCACTGGTTGGAGCAACTGAGGGAGAACAAACTTTTCCGCCCCGACCAAATCTATGCGGGCGAACACAACCGGCCCTACGTGCCGATCGAGGAACGCTAGCGACCCGCACTCCTCAACAGGGTTCTCTTCATACCCCCCCTCTTGACGCCTTCCGGATCGTTGCTATCTAAACGGTATCAGAGATGAGCTCTGAACCAAAGGAGGTATGACCATGAATCTCGTACGGTGGGATCCTTTTCGGGAGCTTGAGGACGTGTCAGAGCGGTTGAATCGGGTGTTCAGGCGTCCGGCTGCTCAGCGGAGCAACGGAAAAGAGATGATGACCGTAGCGGACTGGACCCCGTCGGTCGATATCAGTGAGAACGAGGCGGAGTACCTGATCAAGGCAGAGCTTCCTGAGGTGAAGAAGGAAGATGTGAAAATCACACTTGAAGATGGAGTACTCACAATTCACGGGGAGCGCAGACAGGAGAAAGAAGAGAAAGGCAAGAAATATCATCGCGTGGAGCGATCGTATGGAAGCTTTATACGAAGCTTTATGCTTCCCGATCAAGTGGAAGGTGTGGAGGTCAAGGCTGAGTTCAAGGACGGCGTGCTCAACCTCCACCTACCGAAGTCTGAAAAGGCGAAGCCCAAATCGATCGAAGTCAAGGTCGCCTAGGATCACGCGCTTCGGCTCGCCTTTGCGCCCCTTCCCTGAAACGGCTTGCCTAACCGGCAGGCCGTTTCCATTCTTCAAACCTTGGTCGAACTATGAACGCACAAGAAGTGTTGTTGAAGCAATGGAGTCTCCTATTTTCGCAATCCGACAATATTATGAGCTGAAACAGGGTGGTGAAACCCTTTAAGCGCCAAGCTTCCCACTGGTTCCGTGTTGACCAAGGATTCGACGAGTTGGAGAAAACGACCTGAAATAAGAATTTGACCGTGTTGTGCTTCGCTGCAAAGCCGTGCGGCAAGATTCGTGACCGGGCCGATTGCCGCATAGTCCTTGCGTCCTTCGAACCCAATGATACCTAATGTGGCATAGCCGGCTGCAACGCCGATTCCCACACCAAGATCTATACTACGTCCGCTCCATTCCACACACATGCCAGCGACTTGTTCTCGCATGGCAATGGCCATCCGCACTGCTTGTTCAGCATGGTTCGGGACAGGGATAGGGTCATTGAAGAACACCATCATCGCGTCGCCGGAGAACCTTTCCAGTGTCCCGTTATATTGGCTGATCAATCTCCCCATTCCGGTCTGATATTGCCGAAGCACCGAGATCAAATCTTCCGGGTCCGCGTTTTCGGCAAAAGAAGTGAAGCCTCGCAGATCGATAAACAACACGCTGATTTCAGCTCGATGGCCCTTCAGAAAGTCATCACGATCGCCTGAGATGATCATGTCCGCAAGATGCGGCGGCAGAAATCGTGCTATTTTTTCCTTTTGCAGCTCCACAAGCTCTCGCTCTTGTGCACGCGCCCGAATCAGGTTACCCACACGCGCCAAGAGTTCGTTCTCATCAAACGGCTTGGCGATGTAATCATCCGCGCCGGCGTCCAAGCTTTCGACGCGCGCTTCGGTCCCCGCCCGCGCCGTCAAGAAGATCACAGGTATCACGCGCAGTGCCTGCTCGTTGCGAATGGCTCCGCCGAGAACGACGGTCATGTGAACCACCAAGATATTCGGAAACAAAATCCAAAACGCTAAGAGAATGTGAGGCTTGATACAAATGATCTGTTGTTTAAGTCCCACAAAGCCGAGCAGGAGACCGAGTTCAAGGATCGCGCGGATGACAAGCAGTGAATGAAGATGCTCACGATAGAGAAGAATATCGGCAGCAAGAAAGACAGGATTGGCGATAAGCCCAAGATAGTACAAGACTCGAAGGCGGTCTGCTCCGAACTGGTTCCGCCATGCTTCGTAGCTTTCAGAAATCAGAGCTTGAGATGACCTGAGCCTATTTTCGCCGGCGGGCATGCTGATCATCGAAGCCATACCGAACTTGGACGACGCTGCTTCCAAGACGAGCTTCTGCTCGCGAGGGCACTTACTGAGGCTGCATGGGCGAAGGCTAGGCGGTCACGCGAAAAGTGTAAGGCTCAGGTCTGGATCAGGGCCTGACGTGACGTGCATGAGGTCGTGAGATCTTATTCAGTTGAGGATTAGCCTGGATCGGGCCGCTCGCGCACTGTGGTCCGCATCCACACTCACAACGGTCAATGGAGCCGCCGGATATCCGCGTTAGGCTGCGACACGACACCCTACGCACGCTTTCAACGTGAGATAGGGTGCGCAGCTTCACTTTACTTGACATCTCCTGATCTCAGTCGTTATGATCATAAATACCTTTAATGCTCATCCGGTGAGGTGAGCAAGGAGTGACGCATATGAGGATCGGCCGACGACACGCCGTCCTACGCATCAACGCCTTCTCATCTGAATCGGATGAGAAGGTTTTTTTATGTCCTTAACCAACCTATGACACCCGAACAAATTGAGCAACGGCAGGAGCGGCTCTTAATGGATGCGGGCGATATCGCCCGCGCGTTGACACGTATCGCTCATGAGATCTTGGAACGGAACAAAGGGGTTCACGAAGTTGCCCTGGTGGGCATTCGAACCGGCGGCGTCCATCTTGCGCATCGCCTGGCGCGACGGATTCAAGATATTGAAAGCGTGTCGGTCCCCATTGGGGAGTTAGACATCACCCTCTATCGAGATGACCTCTCTCTCCGCAAGGACCAACCTGTACTTCGAAAAACCACCGTTCCTTTTAACATTTCCGATTTAAAAGTCGTTCTCGTGGATGACGTGTTGTTTACAGGGCGTACGATTCGAGCCGCGATGGACGGGTTGATCGACTTAGGACGGCCGGATGAAATCCAGCTGGCTGTCCTGGTCGATCGCGGGCATCGGCAGCTTCCGATCAAAGCCAACTACATCGGCAAAAACATTCCCACTTCTAAGGAGGAAACGATTCAGGTTCTCCTCGAAGAAGAAGGGGAAGACGATCGAGTGGTCATTCTGAAAGCGTAAACGGAGGGAGCCGTGAGCCTCAAACATAAGGACCTGCTGAGTCTCGCCTCCCTGTCCGTGGACGAGATCACACTGATTCTCGAAACGGCGGATTCCTTCAAAGAAGTAACGGGCCGAGAAATTAAGAAGGTGCCGGCCCTCAGAGGGAAAACCGTCGTCAATCTGTTCTTTGAGCCGAGCACGCGAACACGGACCTCGTTCGAGCTGGCGGCCAAACGGTTGAGTGCCGATGTGATCAACTTCTCACCCTCCTCCAGCAGCGTGGTCAAAGGGGAAACTTTGTTGGACACCGCGCGCAACATCGAAGCCATGCAGGCGGATATCATTGTGCTCCGCCACTCTTCCGCCGGCGCGGCCGACACCCTCGCCCGGGGAGTGAAATCTTCGGTCATTAACGCCGGCGATGGTTGGCACGAGCATCCTACGCAGGCGCTGCTCGATTTGTACACCGTGCGCGAACACAAGATGAAGTTTGAGGGACTGCGCGTCGCGATCGTCGGCGATGTGGCGCATAGCAGGGTGGCACGCTCAAATATTTACGCGCTGACCAAGCTCCATGCAGAGGTTCTGGTAGTAGGACCGCCGACTATGATGCCCGCAGGCCTCAATCGCATGGGGGTTCGAGTCTATAACAACCTGGACGAAGCCTTACGCGGAGTCCATGTCATCATGATGCTTCGGCTTCAACTGGAACGGCAAGGACGCGCACTCTTCCCTACGATCCGGGAATATTCCCGGCTTTATGGACTCACGGCCGAGCGGGTCAGACTGGCTGAGCCCGGAGCCATCGTGATGCATCCTGGTCCCATCAACCGCGGAGTAGAAATTGCTCCGGACGTGGCAGACAGTCTCTCCTCTGTCATTTTGGATCAGGTCGCTAATGGAGTCGCCGTGCGCATGGGCATTTTGTATCTGATGTCGGGAGCGAATTGAAGCTATGGATCGTCTGTCGATTTGTTGATTGGCTTGTTGTCGCTCCTTTAATCAACAGATCAACAGATCGTCCGATCTACAAATTAGGTGGCACGTGTCATCACTTCTGATTAAGAATGGTCATGTCATTGATCCGGGGCGGATGAACGGAGTGGCCGATGTTCTTATCGACGATGGTAAGATCATAGCAGTTGGGCCCAACCTCGCCGTACCGCCCTCTGCTAAAGTACTCGATGCCACGCGGCATCTCGTGCTACCGGGGTTCATCGACCTGCACGTCCATTTCCGAGAACCGGGATTCGAGTATAAAGAAACGATTCAAAGCGGGACGGCCGCAGCGGTGGCGGGAGGATTCACGTCGGTCTGCTGTATGCCGAATACAGAACCCGTCAATGACAACCAATCGATCACGGAATTTATCCTGGATAGGGCCCGAACGGCAGGCAATGCCCAGGTCTTTCCCATCGGCGCCATCACCAAAGGATCGGAAGGAAAAGAGCTGGCGGAAATTGGGGACTTGCGACGGGCGGGCTGTGTCGCGATTTCTGACGATGGCCGGCCCGTGATGAACAGCCTCGTCATGCGGCGAGCCATGGAATATGCGTTGGCTTTCGATGTGCCTGTCATCGATCATTGTGAGGATTTGCACCTAGCCGAGGGCGGGTGCATGAATGAGGGGATCGTGTCTACAGAATTGGGCCTGCCGGGAATTCCCGCCGCCGCGGAAGATGTGATGGTAGGACGAAACCTGGCCTTGGCCGAATTGACCGGAGCGAGGCTCCACCTCGCGCACATTAGCACCGCCGGATCGGTCCGCATGGTGCGCGAGGCCAAATCACGAGGCATCCGCGTGACGGCCGAGGCCTGCCCGCACCACTTTTCTCTCACGGAGGAAGTGTGTCGCGGGTACAACACGCATGCGAAGATGAATCCTCCGCTTCGCACCTGGCAAGACGTACAAGCGATCAAGGAAGGTCTGCGCGACGGCGCCATCGATGTCATTGCCACAGACCATGCTCCTCATGCGGCGCAAGAAAAACAGCAAGAGTTTGCGGAAGCCCCATTTGGCATTGTCGGCCTTGAAACTGCGCTTCCCTTGACCTTGGCGTTGGTTGAAGAAGGTGTGCTTTCGCTTGAAAAGGCCGTCGCGAAGTTGACGTCCGAGCCGGCTCGGGCGTTTAGTCTATCAAAGGGTACGTTAGCGCCCGGTGCAGACGCAGACGTGATTGTCGTCGATCCGCACGCACAGTGGGAGGTCGATCCGACCCTCTTTCGTTCGAAGAGCAGAAACACCCCGTTCGCCGGGTGGAAGGTCAAAGGACGGGTGGCGGCTACCCTGGTCGGTGGTCGAGTCGTGTACGAGCTGATCTCCTCGGAGCGCTAGGAGACGGTGAGTCCTAAACTGCGATGGAGCTTGGTGGCCTGCTATACGTTAGAACTGACGGTGTTGGGTATATGGACGGGTGGATTGGTGGTGCTGGTCGTCTCTGTGATTCCTGCAGTCTTCAATACGTTCGGGGCCCAGGATGCCGGAGGGCTGTTTCTGACGCGATCCTTTGAAGGATATAATCGCCTGATTCTCCTTGCCATCATGATCCTGTTGGCGGGGGCCGGTTGGCGCGGTTGGATCGGGCAGCGGGGCTTTCAAGCAATCTCTCCCGCCCGCGTCGAACTGATCCTGTTGGGAATTATGATCGTGGTGGCAACCGTGATTATGTTTGGCTTGCACCCACAGGCAGCGGCGTTGCAGGTTCAAGCCTTTGCGGCCACAGGGGATGACGCTCGAAAAGCGGCCTTCGAAGCGTTCTTCCGAATACACTTACCTGTTCGAATGCTGTACATGTTGAATATGGGCCTCGGAATTGCGCTCATCGCCATCCGGTCTCGGGACTGGCTCAGCCCGCGAAGAACGTCGTGATGAAGAAAGCGGTTCTTGCGCTTGCAGATGGAACTGTCTTCGAGGGTCGAGCGCTCGGCTTGGAAGGAGAGACCACGGGAGAGGTGGTCTTCAATACTGCCATGACCGGCTATCAAGAAATTTTAACCGATCCTTCGTATAAGGGACAGATCATCACCATGACATGCCCGCACATCGGCAACTATGGTGTGACGCCGGAAGACGTCGAATCACGACGAGTCTGGAGCGAGGGGTTGATCGTGAAGGAAGCCAGCGTGACGGCGAGCAATTGGCGAAGTAGGCAAACACTGCATGAATATCTGCTCGATGCGCGTGTGGTGGGAATCGAAGGACTCGATACCAGAGCGTTGACTCGGCATCTGCGGAAGCACGGCTCTCAACAAGGCATCATTTCGCATCATGATCTCGATCACAGCCGTGCGGTCGACAAGGCCAGGCGCGCCCCGAGTATTGTGGGACGAGACTTAGTCACGGAAGTCACGTGCGAGAAATCTTATCAGTGGACCGAGGGATCGAGGGCTTGGAGGCCGGGCCTGGAAGATACCCGGTCTTCCACGGTGGACGCCTCAGCGAAGGGGAAACAGCGCTGGCGCGTGGTCGCGTACGACTTTGGGATCAAGCAGAACATTCTGCGTCGCCTGATCGACATCGGTTGCGACGTGACCGTGGTGCCCGCCGCCACCTCTGCTAAGACCGTGGAAGCGATGACGCCGCACGGGGTGTTTCTCTCGAATGGCCCCGGCGATCCGGAAGGTGTGCCCTATGCGGCAGAGTCGGTGAGACAATTACTCGATCGGTTGCCGATTTTCGGGATCTGTCTCGGCCATCAAATTCTTGGACTTGCGATGGGGTGGGACACCTATAAACTCAAGTTCGGTCATCATGGGGCGAACCATCCCGTGATGGATTTACGGACCAGGAAGGTTGAAATTACATCGCAGAATCACAACTTCGCCGTCAGAGTGCCGGAGATTGGATCCTCGATCCCAACCTCGCCGCCGGTGGTGGACACCCGCTGTGGGCGAGTCATGATCAGCCACATGAGCTTGAATGATCATTCCATCGAAGGAATGACCTGTCTTGACCGTCCTGTTTTCTCGGTGCAATATCATCCTGAGGCCTCTCCAGGCCCTCATGACTCTACATATCTGTTTCGACAATTCGTTCATCTGATGGAGAAACATCATGCCTAAGCGTTTTCGCGTTGTGCTGAGCTTCTGGACTGTCGCCTTCCTGAGTCTACAGACGGGATGCATCACGATTAATCTGCTTCCATCTCCCGCCCCCCTTGAAGAAGTTCAAGTGGCCGGATCGGGTGATGGAAAAGTCTTGCTCCTCGACCTTTCGGGTGTCATCAGTTCGCAAGAAGGCGATGGATTCATGCCACGCCCCAGTCTGGTGGCCACACTCAAGGAAGAGCTGACCCGCGCGGCTAGAGATGAAAAGGTGAAAGCCGTGGTGATCCGAATCAATAGTCCCGGAGGCACCGTGACGGCTTCCGATATCATGTACCATGAATTGCGCACCTTTAAAGCGAACCGGAAGATCCCCATCATCGCCTCGATCATGGACGTCGGCGCCTCGGGCGGATACTACATTGCCGCGGCCTCCGACGCGATCGTGGCGCATCCCTCATCGGTGACTGGAAGCATCGGCGTGATCATGCTCACGGTCAACGCGCGTGGTTTGTTGGAGAAGGTCGGGGTGGAAGCGACGGCAGTGACGTCGGGCCCCAGGAAAGATATGGGGTCGCCCTTCCGCGCGATGACTCCCGAGGAGCGCGAGATCTTTCAGAGCGTGATCGATGCGTTCTACCAACGGTTTCTCGCCGTGGTGCAAGAGGGACGGCCTAATCTGGCTCCCCAGCAGATCAAGAAACTCGCAGACGGCCGGATTTATGCGGGGGAACAGGCCAAAGCATTGGGACTCGTCGACGACATCGGATATTTGGATGAGGCCATCGACACGGCCAAAAAACGTGCCGGCCTTGCGGAAGCCAAGGTTGTGACGTATCGCAGGCCGGGCGAGTATCAGAACAATATCTATACGCGCCTGTTCGCTCCCAGCGCAGGGTTGACCAGTCTTGCGCACCTGGACCTCATGTCGTTAGTGCGAGGGGGAACGCCTCAGTTCATGTACCTCTGGATGCCATGATGAGGAATTTGCTGATCGGGTGATTTTTTGATCCAACAGATCGCCAATTAACAAATCAAGCCGCTTCAATGACTCATTTTATCAATGACTCAATTCAGCGAGGATTACACCTACCGGTGAGCCGCCGGACTGCATTATATTTGGCGGCCAGAGGTATCGGAAAGGCGTGTCTCGCCGGTGGTTGTCTTGGCGCGCTCGCCGCTTGTTATCGCGCGCCCGGCACCGCACGGGATCAGCTGATTTTCTTTTCCGAGGAGAAGGAAATCGCGATGGGCATCAGCGCCTATCGAGACGTGCTCCGACAGACCCGGTTGAGCGAGAATCCGGAAGTCAATGAAATGGTCCATCGCGTAGGCCAGCGCATTGCGGAGGCCGCCCAGAAACCAGAATATCAATGGGAATTCGCCGTCATTCAGGAAGACAAGATGATCAATGCCTTTGCTCTTCCAGGAGGAAAGGTCGCGGTCTTTACGGGCATCCTTCAAGTGACGAAAACAGAGGCCGGGTTGGCCACCGTCATGGGACATGAAGTGGCGCATGCGCTGCAGCGACATGGGAACGAACGAATGAGTCGCGGCATTCTCGAACAGATCGGTCAAGTCGGCGCCTTGGCCGGTGCGGCCACAGGAGTCGTCAACCCCGGAGCGCTCCAGGGATTACTTGGCGCGTATGGGGTCGGCGTATCGTTACCGTTCAATCGCTCGCAGGAGTCGGAAGCGGATCGCATCGGCCTCCGCCTCATGGCGCAGGCTGGATACGATCCGCGCGAAGCCGTTCCGTTTTGGGAACGCATGAGCGTCTGTCCCAGGAGCATGATCGGCAAACTGTGTTTTCGTTCGCAGCAGGCCATCCCTGAATTTCTCTCCACCCATCCGTCCGATCTGACTCGAATCAATCAGATTGAAGCCTGGCTTCCCGAAGCGATGCGCTTCTATCGGCCGGCAGGTGACTTAGATCTCATCCAACCGCCGCCCTACAGACCTGACATCGGACCGATGCCCCGCACCGGATGACAACCCCTTTTTTACGAGGGAGCCAGCGTGCCGAAGCGACAGGATATTAGATGCATTCTGTTGATCGGGTCCGGACCGATTGTGATCGGCCAGGCTTGTGAATTCGATTATTCCGGAACTCAGGCCTGCAAGGCCCTGAAGGAAGAGGGCTACCGGGTCGTCCTGATCAACAGCAACCCCGCCACTATCATGACCGACCCGGAACTGGCCGACCGGACGTACATCGAGCCGATCACGCTGGAAGCCGTGGAAAAGGTCATTGAACGCGAGCGACCTGACGCCCTGTTGCCGACGATGGGCGGGCAAACGGCTCTGAATATCGCGATGGGCCTGGTGAAACAGGGGACGTTGGAAAAATACGATGTCCAGCTCATCGGGGCGTCGGCGCAAGCGATTCACAAAGCGGAAGACCGGGATGCGTTTCGGCACGCGATGTGGCGCATCGGACTAAAGGTGCCCGACAGCGGGGTCGTGACGTCCGTGGCCGGAGCGGAACAGTTGATCGATCAAATCGGCTTTCCCACAATCGTTCGTCCCTCATTCACGATGGGCGGAACGGGCGGCAACATCGCCTATAACATTCAAGAATTGAAGCAACATGTCGAATGGGGCTTAGCGATGAGTCCTGTGGGGCAGGTGCTCATCGAGCAGTCCATCCTGGGGTGGAAGGAATTCGAACTCGAAGTGATGCGCGATCTCAAGGACAACGTCGTGATCGTCTGTCCTATCGAAAATTTCGACCCCATGGGGGTTCATACCGGCGACAGTATCACGGTCGCGCCGGCCATGACCTTGACCGATAAAGAATATCAGGTGATGCGCGATGCGGCCGTGCGCATCATCCGTGAAATCGGGGTTGATACCGGAGGATCCAATATTCAGTTTGGGCTTCATCCGGATACGGGCGAGATGGTCATTATCGAAATGAATCCCCGGGTTTCGCGCAGCTCGGCGCTGGCGTCGAAAGCGACCGGATTCCCGATCGCGAAAATTGCGGCGAAACTCGCCGTAGGATACACCCTGGATGAGATCGCGAACGATATTACGGGCGTGACCAAAGCCTCTTTCGAGCCGACCATCGATTACGTGGTGGTGAAGATCCCGCGTTTTGCATTTCAAAAGTTTCGCGGCGCCGATCCCACCCTGACGACTCAAATGAAATCTGTCGGCGAAGCTATGGCGATCGGACGCACGTTCAAAGAAGCGCTCCACAAGGCCATCCGATCGCTGGAAGTGGACCGGTGCGGACTCGTCTCCGGACATGGGTTGGACGGCGGTGTCCCTCCGGACAATCATCGCGCGGAGCTCATAGAGCGGGTGAAGACCTCGCTCCACACCCCCCACCCGGATCGATTGTGGCGAATCGGGGATGGTATACGGTTGGGGATGACGACCCAGGAACTCAATGCCGCGACGAAAATCGATCCCTGGTTTCTTGAGCAGATCCGTGAACTGATTCAGTTTGAGGGACGGCTTGCGCAAGAAACTCTTTCGGGTTCGAAGGGAGGGCTCTCCAAGGATCTGCTGTGGCAGGCAAAGGAATTGGGATTTTCCAACGAACGAATCGCTCAGCTCACGGGACTCGGGAAAGAGGCGCTGCAAGAAGGGGGGACGGCCGAAGGATCAGAGGGGTCCGTTCGTGTGACGTATAAGCGAGTCGATACGTGTGCCGCAGAGTTTGAGGCCCACACGCCGTATTTATATTCGACCTATGGGCAGGAGTGTGAAGCGCGACCGACGGATCGCCGAAAAGTCGTCATCCTCGGCGGTGGACCGAACCGAATCGGGCAGGGGATAGAGTTCGACTATTGCTGCGTCCATGCGGCAATGGCCCTTCGGGACGAGGGTGTCGAAACAATTATGGTCAATTGTAATCCCGAGACCGTAAGCACCGACTATGACATCTCGGACCGGTTGTACTTCGAGCCGTTGACGGAAGAAGACGTGTTGAACATCATCCGGCGCGAGCGCCCGCTTGGTGTGGTGTTGCAATTCGGCGGGCAAACTCCTTTAAAGCTGGCGCTGCCCCTGGCTCGCGCGGGGGTCAAAATTCTCGGGACCAGCCCGGACGCCATCGATCGAGCGGAAGATCGCGAGCGCTTTCGCGAACTGCTTCACAGGCTTGGATTGAAGCAGGCGGAGAGCGGCATGGCACGATCCCTCGAGGAAGCGAGACGGGTCGCAACCCGGATCACATATCCGGTGATGGTCCGACCTTCTTACGTGTTAGGGGGACGATCGATGCAGATCGTCTATGACGAGGCGGGTTTACTGGCTTATATGGCCGCGGCGGTGAAGGCGTCGCCCAATCATCCGGTGCTCATCGACAAGTACCTTGAAGATGCCATTGAAGTCGATGCCGACGCCTTGTCCGACGGTCGTACCGTGGTCGTGGCCGGGATTATGGAACACATCGAAGAAGCCGGCGTCCATTCAGGTGATTCAGCCTGTTCGCTTCCATCCTATACGCTGCCGACACACATCGTGGAAGACATTCGCCGCCAGATGACGGCCCTGGCGTTGGAACTGGAAGTGGTGGGATTGATGAACGCGCAATTCGCAGTCAGGGAAGGATCGGTCTACGTGTTGGAGGTCAACCCACGAGGTTCGCGAACGGTACCCTTCGTCAGCAAGGCGATCGGGGTTCCGCTGGCAAAACTGGCCATGAAAGTAATGCTTGGGAAAACCCTGCAGGACCTTCGGTTCACTGAGGCTCCGACACCCCGACACATGTCGGTGAAAGAAGCCGTCTTTCCCTTTATGAAATTCGCCGGTGTAGATGTCCTCTTGGGTCCGGAGATGAAATCCACCGGTGAAGTGATGGGCATTGACGTCGATTTCGGCTGGGCTTTTGCGAAGTCTCAGGCGGCAGCCGGTTCTTCCTTACCGAAATCCGGTCGCGTATTCATCAGCGTGAAACAACAGGATCGACCGGCCGCGTACGAGGTGGCCCAGCGGTTGTGTCGTCTCGGCTTCTCGATTGAAGCGACCAGCGGGACCGCCGCCTATTTGCGCGAGCAGGATCTGGTGGCGGACACCGTCAACAAGGTGAGAGAAGGACGCCCGCATATTGTGGATCATATTAAGAATGGCGAGATTTGTCTGGTGATCAACACGGTAAGGACCGCGTCCTCACAAGCTGATTCAGCTTCCATTCGCAGAGAAGCACTGCAGAAAGGCTTGCCGTATTACACCACCATGCGGGGGGCTCATGCCGCGGTCATGGGGATCGAGGCACTCCTCAGGAAAGGGCTTTCCATCCGATCATTGCAGGAATATCATGCACCGGCGAACGAGCGATGACGTCCTTGCGGGTCGTCTTCGCGTAACCGCTCAACCACCGATTACTCAGGGGATATCATGCCGACACCGATTACTAAGAAAGGCTATGAGGCGCTGAAGGCAGAGCTGGACCGCTTGCGCAAGGTTGAACGGCCGAAAGTCATTGAGGCTATCGCCGAAGCGCGGGGTCACGGCGATCTGAGCGAGAATGCCGAATATGATGCCGCCAAAGAGCGGCAGGGTTTTATTGAAGCACGGCTGAAAGAACTCGAGCATAAACTGGCAGACGCTCGGATCGTGGAAACCGCCGGCCGCACAAGCGAGACGGTCGTTTTTGGCGCAACCGTGGTGCTGATCGAGCAGAAGTCGCAGCAGAAAAAACAATACACGCTGGTGGGCCAAGATGAAGCCGACTTGAAAGACGCCAAAATTTCAGTGCAATCACCGGTCGGTCGGGCTCTCATTGGGCGTCGCGTGGGGGAGCTGGTAGAGGTCACCACTCCGGCACGGCAAGTGGAATATGAAGTGATCGAAATCCGATTCGATGAGCTATAAAAAGGTGACGCCCTGTTGCTTCATCTCATCGCTCATCACTCCTTATTCATCCTTCTCTTTTAGATGCCTTCCGCCCTTTCTATCGTCACCCTGCTGACCGATTTTGGAGAGCGGGACTCCTTCGTCGCCAGCATGAAGGGCGTCATCCTGGGGATCAATCCACACACGCGAATTATCGACCTCTCGCACAGAGTCAATCCACACGACGTAGAAGAAGCGGCGTTTGTGTTGAAGTTAGCCTACCGCTATTTCCCAGACGGAACCGTGCACATCGTCGTGGTGGATCCTGGCGTCGGTAGTCATCGCAGGCCATTGCTGGTCACCACCTCTCGCTATCTGTTCGTCGCGCCGGACAATGGCGTGCTGAGCTATATCTATCAGGATGAGACCGATGTCGAGGTTCGACAGATTCAAAATAATCAATACCGCCTTGACTCGGAAGGCGCCACGTTTGATGGCCGTGACCTATTTGCACCGGCTGCGGCATGGTTGACCAAAGGGCAATCCGTTGGCTCCTTTGGCCGGCTGATTCGAGATTTTGTCCGTCTACCGATTCTCGACCCCACATGGGAGAACCAAACGCTCGTCGGCAGTGTGGTGTATGTGGACCATTTCGGCAATCTTATTTCGAACGTCACTCCTGGCCACCTCAAAGAACTGCATGGCGTGACGACACGTCCCCAGCCGATCATTCACATCGGTAGTATCACCATCGAAGGACTCTCAAACAGTTACAGCGAGGGGTCCACGGACACCCCTCGGGCCCTCATCAACAG
>JBQTHT010000180.1:0-41304 GCA_052389595.1 Nitrospiraceae bacterium | reverse complement strand
CTTGGATGCTCGCGGTCCCAGAGAGGCCGACGGTGGACGCACTGCAGCGGCACGACGACGTTGTTCCAGTTCACGGAGAAGACCGTCGATGCGAGCGGCTGACCGCTCCAGCTCTTCTACCGCGCGGTCATACGACTCTTTTTGTTGGGTGATCTTTGCGAGGACCACTTTCTTTTCCTTCTGAATCCCTTGGATGTCTTGCAGCTTCTTGTCCGTTCCCTGCTTGTACACGATCATGGCGGCACGAGCCTCGGCGCGTTGCCGTTCCACCCGTTCGATTTTTGAGACATCGCTCTTGTAGGTTTCCATCACTTCATACTCTCGCCGCGACACGGCGGAGAGATACTGGAACCGTCGCGTGAAGTCTCCGTACGAATCCGACGATAGCAATGCCTTGAGGTATCCGAATCGCCCTTCCATATATTGGACGCGCAGACGCGCCAGAATCGTGTCTTGCCGCTCCTGAATCCCGGCGCGCAAATCGGTTAATTGGTCGTTGATCTGATCGAGCTCTCGGTCCTTTTTTTTAAGCTTTTGACTGATTTCTTGACGGTCATGCCGATAGCGCAACAACCGCTCGTCCAGTGTTTGAATACCTTGCAAAATGGATTCCCGCTTTTTCTCAGCTTCTTCCGCGCGCCTCCGCTTGTCCTCGATTTCACCCTTGAGCTTTTCGAGCTCCTTACGTTCCCGTTCGATCTTTTCAGAAATAGGGTCATGGCGGGCTTTCTGTGCAAACAGTGGTGGAGCGGCGCACAACTGAACCCACCACACCGCCAGGACCAGGCGTCCACACCAGCCCATCATGACCGATTCTCTCCATAACGGAGCAGAGAGGCAAAACTGCCGGCAAATCCCAATGCCAATCCGATCAATACGATGCCTAGACAGACGTGCATGGGGAAAAAGGTCAACCAGGCTGATGCATTCAAAAAACGGTTCGCGGATGACACCTGGTGACGCATAAATTCAAAGCCCATTTTTAGAATCGCCAGCGAAAGGGCGCTGCCAAGAGCGCCCAATACCGCTCCTTCCAAAAGATAGGGGACGCGGATGAAGGTTTTCGTGGCTCCGATGAGCCGCAGAATGCCGATCTCATCACGTCGGGCGTACAGTGTCAGCCGAATCGTGTTGGCAATAATAGTCACCGAGGCCATGGAGAGTATGATGCCGACTACAATCGAGGCCAACTCGATGTACCGGATGACGCTCGCCAACGTTTCAATCCAGTCCTGGCTATATTCAATCTGAGCGATCCCGGGAATCGACCGGGCGCGGTCGGCCCATCGCTTCACGGAGTCGGAGGAACGGAATTGCGGAGCCAGAGTTACCACAAAAGATGCCGGCAACGGATTTTTCCCCAAACCCTCCAAAAGATGCGTTTCTGAAGGAAACTGGGCTTGAAACTCGGTCAGCGCCTGCTCTTTCGAGATATACGCCGATGAGGCCAGGGCTCGGTCGGTTTTCAATCGCTGCTCAATGTCGCGGATGTGCTCTTCAGACAGTCCATCACTCAAGTACACCATCACCTGAATATCTTCTTGAAGCGACCCGGCCAGGGCTCGGAGGTTCACATAGAGCAAGAGAAACACGCCCACGCACGCGAAGGTGAAGGCTGTCGTGGCGACCGCCATGAGCGTGGTGGTCCGGTTGATCCGAACATTCACGATAGCCTCCCGAATCAAGTACAGAACCCGTCTCATACCATCGCCCCTTGCTCAGGCCGAAGCGTCCCTTCCTCCAACGTAATCACGCGCCGATTGACCTGAGCCATGACCCGAGGATCGTGAGTGGCCACCATGACGGTCGTGCCGCGCGCATTGATGATTTTGAACAGCTCGATGATCTCCGACGTCAACTCGGGATCGAGATTGCCGGTCGGTTCATCGGCCAGCAAAATGATCGGACCATTGACGATCGCGCGCGCGATGCAGACACGCTGTTGTTCTCCGGCTGAAAGACTGGACGGAAGGTGGTCTCGCTTGTGTTCGACACCGACGGCTCTGAGCGCCTCGGTGACCTTTCGACGAATCTCGCCGGTGGAAGCGCCTTGCACCATTAAAGGGAGAGCCGCGTTCTCGGTGACGGTTTTTTGGGGCAGCAGTCGAAAATCTTGAAAGACCACCCCCATCCGTCTCCTTAGGTAGGGAACCTCGGAAGGCTTGAGTTTGGTGACATTTCGTCCCTGGACGAATATCTGCCCTTGATCCGGCTGCTCCGCCGCAATCAGCAGTCTTAACAGCGTGGATTTCCCAGCGCCGCTGGGCCCCATCAGCAAAACAAACTCACCTTTCTCAATCTCCAGGTTGATATGTACCAGCGCCGGGCGCCGATCATAGTACTTAGAAACGTGATAGAGCTGAATCATACACCCATGCCTAGATCTCCATCACCAGCGGAGATCCTCACCCGGCACCTCAAAAGCATTCTCGATGTGATCGAAGTCGCCCTGTCTCGCCTGGTTGACTTGGTACAACATCACGTCGAAGCGGCACGCCTGTTCGCGCAACCGATGGTGAGCCAAATACTGGGCTGCCAATCGGATAAGTCTCTCTTGCTTTCGCCCATCCACCGCATGCATCGCGCCGCCATAGAGTGACGTGCGTCGCGCTTTCACCTCAATAAACACCAAGACGGCTCCATCCTGCGCGACAATGTCAAGCTCTCCCGCCGATGACCGCAGGTTGCGCGAAAGGATGCGATATCCCTTTCGACGCAGGTACTGCTCGGCTTCAGCTTCAGCGGACTGGCCAAAGGCACGTTGCGTGCTATTCATGAGTCACATCACGGGGGTTGGAGGCCTTCTAGCTATCACTGCGACTCCGACAAGGTAGAAGATCGATCCGACAGACATTCTTGGACCGGCGCGAACGTGCGGCGATGAATGGGGCACGGTCCATGCTCCGACAACAGCCGGAGATGTTCGGACGTTCCATAACCTTTGTGAGTCAGAAAATTGTATTGAGGGTAGGTCTGATGGTAATCGGCCATCATCCGGTCTCGCGTCACTTTCGCGATGATGGAGGCAGCCGCAATGGAGAAGGACAATTCATCGCCTTTGATAATGGCGCGATGGGGGAGGCTTACGGGAAGTGTCAGCGCATCAATCAACAGGAAGTCAGGCGGCGGCGCGAGGACTTGGATGGCTCGCTTCATGGCAAGACGAGTCGCTTCCAGGATATTAATGGTATCGATCTCTTGCTCGGTGGCTGAGCCCACCGCGATCATGACCGCCCGCTGATGGATTTCTGCAAAGAGGCGCTCCCGCTCGCAATGAGACAGAAGCTTTGAATCGTTGACACCGGGAATTCGGCACCGAGCGGGAAGGACCACGACGGCCGCTACGACGGGGCCGGCGAGCGGACCCCGTCCCGCTTCATCGAGGCCAGCCACTCGACGGTAGCCGCATCGGCGGGCCTCTACCTCAAAGTCATCGGTGGGTCCCACTCACATCCACTCCAGATTGGCAGGACGACAGAGTCGCCGAACAACCGACTTTTAGGTCTAAAGGGTTCCCGCAGGCACTGCTTCCTCTTCGGCCAGCTTGGCCTCGACGGAACGAGCCGCTTTGGCCGGCGCTTTGGCATCGGCCGAGAATTCTCGTTCGCTGATCTTGGCCATCTTTCCCTTTTTCTCCCGCAGATAATAGAGTTTCGCTCGACGGACCTTGCCCTGCCGAACAACGTCGATACGGGAGACGATCGGTGAATGCAACGGAAAAATTCGCTCCACCCCGACACCATACGAGACCTTCCGAACCGCAAATGTTTCGCTGTTCAGCGACCCTTTCCGGCTGATGACTGTACCTTCATAGACTTGAATCCGCTCTTTTTCGCCTTCCACGACTTTGACATGGACTCGAACGGTATCCCCGATCTCGAATGAGGGCACCGTCTTCTTTGTCAATGACCGCTGGATCCGTTCCAACCGATTCATGGTACTACCCCTCCTCCCCACACTGAACCGGCGTCGAGTGGACGCCTTCTCGAATAATATCGTTCAATAATCGTCGATCTTCTTCACTGAGTGCTCGATCTCTCAGCAGATCGGGACGTTTCCGATAGGTGTTCCGAAGCGCTTCTCGCCTCCGCCATACCCGGATTGCTTCATGATGTCCCGACAGTAACACTTCAGGCACGCCCAACCCGCGCACCTCCACCGGCCTCGTAAAATGAGGATAATCCAACAAGGAATCTGCAAAAGAGTCGTTCACCGCCGATTCCGGATCTCCCAATACACCGGGAATGAGGCGGGCCGCGGCGTCGATCATGACTAGAGCCGCCAGTTCTCCACCGGTCAGGACATAATCACCGATGGAAATCTCCTCCAGTTCCAATCCCTGACTCACCCTCTCATCAATGCCTTCATAATGTCCGCAGAGGAACATCACCCTACGCGGCTCAGACGAAAGCTCCTGCGCCAGGTCCTGGGTGAACGGACGCCCCTGCGGAGAAGGCAGTATGAGACGCAGAAGTGTGCGATCGCCGCTTGTTCCATACTCCGCTTGCAGTGAATCAATCGCGCGAAACACCGGTTCTGCTTTCATGACCATCCCGGCCCCGCCTCCGTAAGGAACATCATCGGCAATCTTGTGACGGTCGAGAGCGTAATCCCGCAGATTGCGCACGCGAACTTCAAGCAACCCTTTCTCTTGGGCTCGCTTGAGCATGCTTTGTCCCAACACGGGAGTGACCAGGTCCGGAAACAGAGTCAAGATGTCACATCGCATCCTGGTCCCCCTCAAGATACTCTACATCACGAACGGTCACGAGGCGTTTGGCCACGTCGACCGAAGCGACTCGCTCTCTGACCGCAGGAATCAATTGTTCTCCGCGGTCACCGCGCACTACAAACACGAGATTGCCGGGAATATCCCAGACCTCTTCCAACGTTCCCCACGACCGACCTGCTTCATCGCGAACCTCCATCCCGATAAGATCGCCTTCATAATACTGGTCGGGAGGAAGAGCCGGTGACTGCCCTCGGGGGATCTGAATCAGGCCTCCACGAAATAAGGCGGCTTCTTCCGGTGTCGAGAAGGCGTCGAGGCCGAGGATATAGGAGGCTCCTCCCGACCGCACTCTGCTCACCGCCGTGTTCAAGACGCGCCCGGACGGAGAAACCAGCGTCACTTCCTTCAAGCCCTCAAACCGCCCCGGAACATCGCTCAGCGAGCGCACACGCACTTCGCCGCGGACCCCGAAGGGCTTTTCAATTTTGCCGATCGTGACCAGCTCCGTCATATCAGTTGTTGATCGCGTCATTAGTCAATCACCAGACCAGCAAATCAGCACATCCCCGGTAGTCCTCATGAATCAATTCTTCTTCGCCTTTTTCTCATCTTCGAATTGTTTCCATAAGCCGGACCGGCGGAGCAATGTTCGAACCGTGACCGTCGGTTGCGCTCCGACCCTGAGCCAACTTAATACCCGGTCCTGTTTCAACTGCGGAAGGCCTGGATTCTTGAGTGGATCGAAAGTCCCGAGGATCTCCAGGAATCGCCCATCCCTGGGCTTTCTGGAATCCGCCGCGACCACTCGGTAAAACGGTCTCTTGTGTCGTCCGCCTCGTGCAAGCCGTAAATGAACCGCCACGTGTCTCCTCCTTGTTAATACCATGTTACTACCCATGCAGCGTTCAGCTGTCAGCGTCCAGCTCTCAGCTTCGGAAATAGGCTAACTGCTGATAGTTGACGGCTGAATGCCATTCATCATCACATTGACCGCATCAATTGGGCAAGGTGGCGACGACCTCCCGTACCCGTCATGGCTTTGACCATTTTCCGCGCCGACAGAAATTGCTTGAGTAACCGGTTGACCTCCTGCACGGTAGTCCCACTGCCCCGCGCAATCCGCTTCTTTCGGTTTCCGTTGAGAATCGTATGGTCTCGCCGTTCACGAGGTGTCATCGAATCGATGATCGCCCCGACACGATTGATCTCACGCTCAGGCACTCCATTACCAGTCATCTCTTTCAATCGCTGCCCGCCCGGCAGCATGTCGAGAATCTGATCGAGTGATCCGAGTTTGTTGACCTGCCCGATTTGTTCCCGAAAGTCTTCCAGTGTCAGACTGTTGCTGGTCAGTTTCGTCTGAGCGGCTTCTGCCTGTTCGCGAGAGAAGGTTTCCTGCGCTTTCTCGATCAGCGATAACACGTCCCCCATGCCGAGAATGCGTGACGCCATGCGGTCCGGATGGAAGACTTCAAGCGCATCAAGCTTTTCCCCCATGCCTAAAAACTTAATGGGCTTGCCGGTGACCGCGCGAATGGAGAGCACGGCGCCTCCGCGGGCGTCGCCCTCGACTTTAGTGAGAACCACGCCGGTGAGTCCCACTCGCCGATCAAACTGGCTCGCCATCGTCACTGCATCCTGGCCGGTCATCGCATCGGCAACGAGTAAAACCTCATGGGGATGAACGGCGTGCTTGACCGCAACCAACTCCGTCATCAGCTCATCGTCGATGTGCAATCGTCCGCCCGTATCGAGCACCACAACGTCATACCCCTGATCCTGCCCTCGCCTCACGCCTTCTTCGCAAATCCGCACCACAGCCGATCGAGAGCCCTCGGCGCGATCAAAGCGATGGACGTCAATTCCCAGATCCCGTCCTAAACTCGCCAACTGATCCGCTGCCGCCGGACGCCGGGGGTCGGCGGCGACAAGCAGCACCCGCTTGCTTTGGTTCTTAAACAACCGAGCCAGCTTGCCGCACGTCGTCGTTTTGCCGGCACCCTGCAATCCCACCATCATGACGATCGTGGGCGGCATCGAAGAAAGACTGAGCCCTGCTCGCTCTTGGCCCATCATCTCGCGAAGCTCGTCCCAGACGATTTTCACGACCTGATGGCCGGGAGTTAAGCTCTGGAGCACTTCCTGACCAACCGCTTTCGCCCGAACTCGGTCGATGAAGTTTTTCACAATCTTGAAATTGACATCGGCTTCGAGGAGCGCGAGACGGACCTCCTTCAACGATTCCGCGATATTCTGCTCGCTCAGCACTCCCTGCCCGCGCAGTTTTTTCAGAATTTTTTCAAACTTGTCACTGAGCGCGTCAAGCATCGACGATACACTCCCCCGGGCCACCGACGGATTTGTTTTGGTCTCCGATCACCTGGAAATATTTAGAAAAAGAGCATCGGGCAGTCTAATGGAGGGTCCCAGAGAAGTCAAGCGCACGAACAGCCCGGCGACTCAAAATATGCGGCAACGATGCGCGCGCAGATGCGTCGGCGGTTTGAACCCATTTTATTGACATCATAAAGGCGTTTCGATAAGGTGCCTACAATTCACTCCGTGCGACTACGCAGAGAGAAAGGAGGACCTGCGAATGAGAAAATCGCCATGGGTGCTGATCATCTTCATCCTGATCGGAGGAGTGCTCGGCGGCATTCTTGGCGAAATCTTGCGTGTCATGGCTCCTCATGGAACGATCCAGAATATTTTTTCAACCGCCTTCACACCAGGGATCAGTCCGCCGCTCACCATTAACCTTGTTCTCGTCACGTTAACCTTGGGCTTCACCATCAAAGTGAATCTCCTGACAATCCTGGGCGCTTTTCTCGGCATTTACTTGTATAAACAAGTATGACCCCCGGCACTCAGGCGGATGCCTCATCTTTTTAATTCCAAATCTTTCATCTTCAACGCACGAATCTTGTTTCGCAGCTCGGCCGCCCGTTCGAACTCCAACTCTTTCGCGGCCGCTTTCATCTCCGCTTCCAATCGCTGAATCAATTGATCACCTTCACCCGGAGTCTCGTAGGCGGGCGTCGGCTCTGCGGCCAACTCCAGTTGAACGTAATCCAGTTCCCCACTGGCATACTCGAGCGTCGGAATCCCCTTCTTGATGCTTTCCGGCGTGATACCATGAGTCGCGTTGTACTCGCTTTGAATGCGGCGACGGCGCGCGGTCTCATCGATAGCCAACTGCATCGAGTTGGTGACCATATCGCCATACATGATGACGCGACCTTCGATATGCCGCGCCGCGCGACCGGCGGTCTGAATCAACGACCGATGTGATCGCAAATAGCCTTCCTTGTCCGCGTCAAGGATCGCCACTAAGCTGACTTCCGGAATATCCAAGCCTTCCCGCAACAGATTGATGCCGACCAACACATCGAAGACGCCGCGACGGAGATCCCGGACAATCTCCGCCCGTTCCAGTGTCTTGATGTCCGAGTGAAGGTACCGAACCTTCACCCCCAACTCATGATAGTATTCCGTCAGATCCTCGGCCATTCGCTTCGTCAACGTCGTGACCAACACGCGGTTCCCGCGTGCGACCTCATCCCGGACCTCCCCCAGCAAGTTATCGACTTGGCCCCGCGCCGGACGGACCTCAATCACCGGGTCGATCAATCCCGTAGGCCGAATAATCTGTTCCACGACTCCGGAACCGCCGTGCCGCAGCTCGTAGGGGCCGGGTGTGGCGGAGACATAGACGACCTGATTCAGAAATCGTTCGAACTCAGCAAACGTCAACGGCCGATTGTCGAACGCCGAGGCCAGCCGGAAGCCATACTCCACCAAACTTTTTTTCCGCGACCGATCTCCTTCATACATGCCTTGCACTTGAGGAACCGCCGCATGGGACTCATCGATGATGAGCAAAAAGTCCTTGGGAAAGTAATCGAGCAATGTCGGAGGCGGTTCCCCCTCACGTCGTCCGCTCAAGTGACGTGAATAATTCTCAATGCCGTGGCAATAGCCCATCGCGCGGACCATTTCGAGATCGAAGCGTGTGCGCTGCTCAATGCGCTGCGCTTCCAGCAATTGATTGCGCTGTTTGAAGTGCGCAATGCGTTGGTCCAGCTCCTCTTCAATACCGCCCAGCGCGCGTTCGTATCGGTCGGGCGCAATGAGGTAGTGCGTGTTCGGGTAAATGGGCGCCTTCGGCAAGCGGTTCAACGACTTCCCGGTCAGCGGATCGATTTCATGAATGGCCTCGACCGTATCGCCAAACAGTTCGATCCGAACCGAAATCGCGTCCGAGGACGCAGGAAAAATTTCGATCACATCGCCGCGGGCACGAAACGTCCCCCGGTGGAAGTCGGTGTCATTTCGCTCATACTGAATTTCTACGAGCTTCGACAAGATCTGTTCCCGCCGGATCTCCATCCCTTCTTCGAGGTACAACAGCATCCCATGATAGACCTCGGGCGAACCAAGGCCATAGATACACGAGACGGACGATACGATTACCACATCATTGCGTTCCAGCAGCGAGCGGGTCGCCGAGTGCCGCATCTGATCGATTGCATCATTGATCGACGCGTCTTTGGCAATGTAGGTATCGGTCTGCGGAATGTAGGCTTCCGGTTGGTAATAGTCGTAGTAGCTGACGAAGTATTCGACCGCGTTATGAGGAAAGAACTGTTTGAATTCCTGGTAGAGTTGCCCGGCCAACGTCTTATTGTGCACCAGGACGAGCGTGGGTTTCTGCGCGCGTTCTATCAGATTGGCCATCGTGAAAGTCTTGCCGGAGCCGGTGACGCCGAGCAAGACCTGATGCTTCTTTCCGGCCTTTACGCCGGCTGTCAGTTTTTCAATCGCCTGTCCCTGATCTCCGCACGGCTTGAATGGCGCTTCGAGTTTGAATGGCGGCATCCTTATTCTCCGGCGGTTATCTTATCACACGACGGCGGCCCACAAATTCTCCAACGGGGTCCTCAGTGAATTCAACTTCTTTAAACCAGGAAGACCCACCTTGGAAGACGCTGCGTCTCGCTATAAGATTGGATTATGCAGCTCGCGCATTTAGTCACGGTGGTCCGTCAGGTCCGGGCAACCGCGAAGAAACTGGACAAGGTTCGGTTCCTTGCGGATTGTCTGAAACAGACCCGGGGCAAGGAAACTGAATTGGCTGCTTTGTACCTCACCGGTACGCTGCCTCAAGGAAAAATCGGGGTGGGCTGGCGGATGATCGAGGCGGCGATGAATACGGAAGCGCTTTCCGACGTGACTCTCACGCTGATGGAAATGGATCAGATGTTCGAGCGGATTGCCGCGGATGAAGGGCCTGGTTCGACGGAGCGAAAAATCGCGGCGCTGCGCCACTTGTTGGCAAGACCCACGGAAGACGAACGCCGTTTCCTGTCCCAATTGCTGATCGGCGAGATTCGCCAGGGCGCGCTCGAAGGGCTGTTGCTCGACGCCATCGCCAAAGCTTCTGAACTTCCTTCTACGGAGATTCGTCAGGCTATGATGTTCTCGGGTAGTGTCGGAGAGTTGGCGCGTATCGCCTTGGAGGAAGGCGCCGCTGGATTGTCCCGTTTCTCTCTCAGATTGTTCACCCCCATCGCCCCCATGTTGGCGAACAGCGCGGGCGATGTCCGTGAAGCGCTGGAACGCCTCGGAGAGGCGGCGTTTGAGTACAAACTCGATGGGGCGCGCATTCAAGCGCATAAAGGTGGAGAACGCGTGAAGATTTTCACACGACAACTTCAAGACGTGACAGAACGACTGCCGGAGATCGTGGAACGGATGCGCGCACTCCCCGTTCGCGAGACGATAGTGGAAGGCGAGGCGATCGCACTCCGACCGGACGGCAGGCCCCAGCCGTTCCAGATCACAATGCGGCGGCTGGGCCGAGTCAAAGATGTGGAATCGGCCCGACGGGACATTCCCCTCTCGTGCTTCTTTTTTGACTGCCTGTATCTGGAAGGACATGGAGCGCTGGTCTCCCTTCCTTATCGACAACGAACCGAGCTTCTTTTCTCATTTATCTCTCCCGCATCGCTGATCCCTCGCATCTTCACTGCGAACCCGGAAGCCGCACAGGCCTTTCTCATGCGCTCTCTTGAGGCCGGTCACGAGGGCCTCATGGTCAAATCGCCGACCGCTCCCTACGCCGCCGGGCAACGTGGCTCTTACTGGCTCAAGTTGAAATCAGCGAAGACGCTGGATCTCGTGATTCTTGCGGCGGAGTGGGGCAGCGGTCGGCGGTCCGGCTGGTTGTCCAATCTGCATTTAGGAGCGCGTGACCCGGACAGCGGACAGTTTGTGATGTTGGGAAAGACCTTCAAGGGATTGACCGATGAGATGCTCACATGGCAAACGGACAAGTTGCTGTCATTGGAGATGACGCGCGATGCCTTCGCGGTATATGTCAAGCCGGAACTAGTGGCGGAGATCGCGTTCAGCGACATCCAAGAGTCGTCTCGCTATCCGGGAGGGTTCGCCCTTCGTTTCGCCCGCGTGAAACGCTATCGCCCCGACAAGTCGTCGATTGAGGCGGACACGATCCACACGGTGAGGGAGATCTTTACGAAGCAACGCGAGTAAGCGCCAGGCACCACGCGCGGCGCCATAGTAGGGCATAATATGAGAACCAAGAGCGCCAAAGCCGGACGATCGGCGGCGGACTTTCTTCCATCTATAGCGACGCTTTCCAATCTGCGCCGGGCTGCTGCGGCATGTCGAGGATGCGACCTGTATCAACGCGCCACGCAAACCGTCTTCGGAGAAGGAGCCGGACACGCGAACGTTGTCCTGATCGGAGAGCAGCCTGGCGACCAAGAGGACCGGACCGGACATCCATTCGTCGGCCCGGCCGGAAGGTTACTGGACAAGGCGCTGAGCGAGGCCGGCATATCCGGCAAGGACGTGTACGTGACGAACGCCGTCAAACACTTTAAGTGGAAACCGTTAGGCAAGCGAAGAAAACATAAGCGGCCCTCGGCAGTGGAAGTCGCCGCCTGTCGGCCCTGGTTAGTCGCAGAACTGAAGGTGATTCGCCCAACGATCGTGGTCTGCATGGGCGTGACCGCCGCTCGGTCTGCTTTACGCAGAACCGTTCGTCTGAATACCGATGGCGGAAAGTTCCACCAGACCGAATGGTCCATGAATACCTTTGTCACTATCCATCCTTCTTCCGTCCTCCGTCATCCCGAGAAGACGCAACAAGAATTAGAGTATCGTCGGCTCGTCCACGACCTGAAACTTGTCCAAGCTCGGCTTCTCGACATGCAAGGATGAAAGAAATCGAACATGATGCCAGGTAAGCAACAGCGTGACGTCCATGGAAATGTTCCAGACAAGGCGGCCACCTGCCTGCTGATCATCGGCATAATCAGGCAAAAATGATCGGATTCACGATGGGTCACAGAATTCTACACCTAATCCTCCTCGGGGTTGATGAGATGGAGGCCCAAGGGTTTGCAGACGCTCAGCATCTGCTTGTCCGCGCTCACAACGGTCAAACGAAGCGGTTTCAGCTCCCGAGCTAAGGCCAGATTGAGCGCTTGCGAAGAGTGCAGGAAGGGATAATCCAGAAAGAGTTCCTTGGCGTCCAGAAACGTATCCCTGGTGGGCGCAATATAGTGAAAGAGCCCTTGGGTGGACTCGATCTCGAACTTGTAAATCACAGAATAACAATCGTCCCGCGTGATTTCTCCTTGTTGCGCGCGGGTGGATAGGGCGGAGTAAAAGTCTGCTGTAGCCCAAGTCGGTAGGATCGCAACCTTGCCACGCTTGACCAGTAACTTGTTGACGATCCTGGTTCCTCGCTCCATGCTATAGCGCTTCACCAACGCGGTCGAATCGAAATAGTAGAACGGCATGTCACCCCCTCCCCTTGATGATCAGCTGGGCCAACGGCGACTGTAGTTTTGACAGACGGTCCTGCAATTCATCCAACGGCAGTTCTTCGTACCCTTGCTTCCGCAGTAGATTCAGCATACCCCCGTCTTTCATCATTTGCGTATCTTGCTGGAGTCGCTCACGTAGCCGTCGTTTGGCAAGTCGGCTCGGCATTTTTCTGCGCGTGGTCGGCGGTATGGATTTGTTCGAAGATCGGCTGTTTCCGGCCGATTGGTTGGCTCTGCGTTTGGAAATTGTCTTAGTCGCCATTCGTTCTCCTCTCACATTGGTCTGCCCTACTTCTCCGTCATCATGGTCCCTCACCTCTGGGACATCCCGCGGAATGATTCACCGCCGTCGGCAATTCCGTATCGCCATAGACATGGCCGGCAATCTGCTTGGCGAGATCCGATGTAAATTCTTGCTGCATGATGCGCACAGCTTTCGCCGTCGCCTCTCGGTTGGTCAAATGCCCTTCCTTTCCTCCCTTGGCCACCACACCGACGATCCGCTGCGTCGATAGTTCCTGAATGACGAAGTCGCTGCACCATCGAACGTATTTGAACTGGGGATCTTTGACATCGATCGGCCAGAGACGCACGGTGCCTTTCACGAGCAATTCTGGCGCCGGTCCTCCATCACCTGTATTGATCATGGTATCCGCCCCACCGCGACGGTCGGTGACAGGAAGGCCTTCTCGAATCAAGCCCTCAGTCACCGCCCGTTGAATGGGTTCGGCCTGATCTCCTGTAATCTCGACCGCGATCGCAAGATTTGAGGCGAGAAATTGCTCAAGCTCCGCCGTCAGCTCCGCGACACGATAGGCGGAAGCAGTGCCTTGACCGCTGGTCCGAATCACGCGGAGATCGGCATTGTAGGCCTCGCGCAACACGAGATTCTTCGCCGCGCGTTTGAGATTTCTGACCCGCGTGAGCTTATCTTGCGTCTGACGCGCTTCGGACACCTGGGTTTCGACCAGACGGTCCAGCTCGGCGATCCGCTCCATCATCGCTGATTCGGCCTGCGCCCGATTCATGCCGGCCAATGCGTAATGCTGGTTGCGGGCTCGGTCGAGCCATGTATCCAGAATTTGCACGTTCTCGAGCACTTTATCTGTCGACACGCGCGTGACGTTATCGAGCGTCAGCCGCCGTTCCGTGCTCGCCTGACCGCGGTTCTCAATGACCAAGTATGATTCCCAGTCCCGAGCTTGCGCATTAATCTCCGCCTTGAAAATCTTTGCCACCGCCGCATAAGCCTGTTCGGAAGCGGCATTCCGATTATCGGCGGCCCCGAGTCCCACGAGATACTGACTGTGCGGATATTCCCGGCTTGGACCATCGACCCACGTTGGTTTCGATCGAGACCCCAACCACCCGCAACCCGCCAGCATGTCGAGCGCAATCAGGAAGCAGAACATCCGGATCATCGGATGGAGATGATTGTCCTGTGAAGTGATCATGGCATCACCCGCTCAATCAGAAATTTGGTCTCTCCCGCACGAAGCGTCAGCACACGCATTGTATCCGGTCCCAAAGATATCGACTGGCGTCCCACCGGTCTCACTCGGACTTCGTAATCTCCCGGTGGGACCCACAACCGAGCTAGGTGAATCTCGTCCGGTAAGGTCCGCCAACTCCGTTTGTCAGCCTCTTCGGACGCAACGGCGAATCCATGAGAGATGAGACTCACCAGGAGGCCGACCCAATCCGCGTTGTCTTTGCCGGCCGCACTCCGCGCTCCGTAGGTCGCACCTTCTGCCATCGCATACTTCATGGCCGCGCGAGCCACTGCCTTGGTTGTAATGCCAGGAAGACGTTTGGACAGGCGCGCTTCGGCCTGAGCCGTAATGTTCTGCGCCACTTCGGTCCTTCCCATGAAGGGCGCTTCCCCTCCCTTCACAAGCTGGACCTGCTCATAGGCCACCTGCGTCTTTTGGGGAACCAGTCGCGGTATGGCCACACGTACCACACGTCCGTTCAGTCCGTAGAGCGCGGTATCGACACCCCTCGTATCTCGGCGGCCGCCCGCGAACACACCTCTATTCAGGAGGACAAGTTGAAGCGCATCGAGACTCACGGGCACATCGATGAATAAGTCCTCTTTGCGCGGCGCGCGCCCATTATAACTAATCACAATGACTTGGGCGAGCGACTGCTGCTCCTGGTTCGACTGCCAGACGGTCTCCGGAAACGCTCGACGATAATCCTCGAATTCGGTCGAGAGATGCAACGCATCCGTCACTCGAAGGAGATCGGAGCGGAGCATGGCAGGAATCGGAGTTCGTGACCACGCGCGTGTCGCGTCATAGGTTTCATACGCCTTCCGATAGGCGATGAATGCGTTGTTCACATCGCCGAAGGCCTCGTACAGCATGCCTGTCAGATAACGCGCAAATGCGTCATCGCGATACTCGCTCTTGTCTCTGACTTGGTCTGACAGGACATTGAGCCGATTGTCGATCCGTCTGGCCTCCACTAGCGCCTCTTCGAATTGGCCCAGAGCGGCATAATTCAACGCCTTCACGACATTGATGAACACCTGTTCGTAAGGATCCCCTTCGTAAGGCAGGGACGTGTCGTTCGTCAGGAACGCTGTCGATTCGGTGCGAATTTTTCTGGTGTAGAGACGGTCTACTTCGTCCTCCGCCTTTTCGAGGACGGCATTGCTTCGACTATACTGGGCTGCCAGATGCAGGGTCATCCCTCGATCCATGCCATAGAGCACGCGGCTTTTTGATCCATACTCCGACTCCGCACGTTCGACAATCTCATCGGCTCGCTGGGGATTATTCGCCCGCAGACTGTCTTCAATCAGCGCATAATTGATCGATGGACCGCATCCGACGACGCCGATGAAGACCCAACAGATAACGAGCACTGACGGGAAGCTGGAAGGAAAGCGGCCCTTCGTCATACAAGGCGAAGAGACGGTGGTGGAAGCACTCAACGGACGATGCGCGCTTTAAAAGATCGTTCGCTTGCGTTCGATAACCTTTTTAATCTTTTTCTGGCCGAACCACGATTTCACGTTGTTTTCAAGATCAATCATCTCCAAGTCAATCTGGTAGTACCGCGCCCTGACGCCGTCTACCTCGTCGTTGATCGTCGAGATGGCGCCTCGCATCATATAGTCCGCACCTACCTCTTTCCCCGGCGCTTTTTGGGTACTTTCCAGAGCATGCACCGCTTGTTCCCGCCGCTCTTCGCGAATTTCCTCGCGCTCTCCCTTACCTGCCACAAACATGACTTTCTGGGAATTCGTGAGTTCCCGCGAGAGGTCGGTCACGAACGTTTGCACATTGATGTGTTCATCGCTGCGATTGACAATGGTTCCGACGACCACAACAGGCTGCTTGCTCCTGGCCTGCGTGTAATTTCCCAACCATGGGCTGCCCAGCGCTTCCTTCACCATCGTTTCTGCGACCATCCTGGAATCGGTGTCGTTCCAGCGGCCGCTGAAATCGGTCACCAGTTCTGAATCCACACGAGTGACTTTGGTTCCGCCACCGCAGCCTGCGACCATAATAGATAGGGAAGCGAAAATGAGGATAGCGAAAACCCTGAGAGACCACTCTCCCAACGAATCAACCGCGCGGGCACCCGGCAAGAGACCTACGGGCTGAACGAGCGTCACTTCCCAATCCCTCGCTTCTCTTCCTCCTTCTCCAGCCGTTCGAACAGTCGATCCGCATTTTTACGCACGTAATCCCGCACCTCGGCGTTCAGCTCCTTGGCGCGCATCAGGCTATCTTTCATATCCTCGAGGCTCAGCTTGGTCAGGACGTAGTACGTGCCGGTCTTGTCGTCCTTATACTGATCAATCGGCCGCACCCCGCTCAAAGTCACAGTGGTGATCGTCTTGATCGCTCGCTCCACATTTTGCTCTTCCGAATTACGCGTAAAATCGCCGGCCGTCGTCGAGGCCGAATAGTCGCGCATCAAGTACCCCGTATAGGTTTCAAAGCTCTTGGCCAATTCAGCGCGAGCCCGATTTTGAGCCGTGTCCCACGCCAGGGGTTCGTTCTTGACACCTACCACAGAACCGACACCATAAAAGGATTTGGTATCTTTTTCATTGTAAGAACCCGATCCCTTCGTAACCCATTTGGGAGGTCCACCGCAGGCAGTCAGCCCGATCACGAAAACCACGGCCACCACGCTGCCGGTGAATCTGGCGAGAAGCCCCTCTGATATGTCCATGAGATTCCTCCTTGGTGTCTTCACCCTCTGACTTGCAGCTGCCAAACCCTGGTGTTGCTTCCCGAGCGACCCTGTTTGGCCCATCAAAGCTCTTGAAAAAACTAAAAACATGCTAACATGGGGCCCCATACGTGTCAACGCAGCAGGCCACGCCAGGTTGACCCATATCACGAGGGTCTCGACCACCATGGAGGCCTGAACGAGACCAAAAAGGAGACAACGCCGATGGCAGAAGTACGGATTGAGGATGGCATTATCCGGGTGATCGAACTGGATGTTCAAGACCCTAAAGTTGCTGCAGTGTTAGCCGAATACCCCCAAGCTCGATGGGCGGAAATTACCAGGCGGGCGCTCAAGATTGGGTTAGGGTATCTGAAGGGTGGTGCGCAGGATTAGGCCGGATTAGCGCGGCGGCGCCTCGGCTGGCGGACCGCCGTCCTGTTTGATCGCCGCTGCGGCACGGGAGTCCGTGCCCCCCAGCTCGACATACCGCCGAAATGCTGTCGCCGCTTTTTTATGATCCTTGAGATCATCGGCATATAAAGTGCCCAACGAATAGTACACGTCGGAATAGTTCGGGTTGACCGACAACGCCTGTTGGAAAGCTTGTTCCGCATCAGTAAACTTCCCGCGCTTCTGCATAATGAGACCGAGCGTATAGAAGGAGTCCGGATTCTTCGGCGCGTATTGTGTCGCAAGACGCGCGCTGGACAAAGCCTCATCCAGATTCGGCAAGATCTCGAGCCGCACATAACTTTTCAAGACATAGGCATCGCCCAATGTGGGATCGTAGGCAATCGCCTTGTTCAACCGTTCCAGCGCCTCCTCGGCGGACTTCTGCTGGTGAAGCAGGCTGAACGCTTGTTCGTATTGTGTTTTGGCGGCTGCAACACGTTCCGCCTCCGTTTTCGGCTCCGGCCCGATGGTAAACGACGCCTTCTTGCCTTCGATGAGAATCGTGTCCCCATCACCATCTATGCGGGCAAATTGGGGATGTTGTCCGCCGTTGGTTGAAGTTTCTGTCTGCTGTTTGACATAAGCCCCCAGTTCGCTGGCCATGAGCCATCCATTCTGATTCTGGTCGGCAGCTCCTTGCAGCCCTGCGATCAGCGCCTGGACAAAGACGCTCTGCCCGTCCTTCCGGACCAGCGATTCTCCCTTGTCCCCCGCGGTCAGGACTTGAACCGCGCGCTTTTCCGTTTCTTCTTCAGGCGCCAATCGTCCTTCCAAAGACAATTGCTGAGGCGCCGTCACTTCCCACCCCTTTACCCCTGAATCCAGCACAAACAAGATGTGCTTGGACATGGTCCGTCGACTGAAATCCTTGAGGTGATCGAAGGTCACGGCCTTTGAGACACTATTGACCTGGGCATCCCAAGGAACCAGATAACCTAGTTCCTTGGCGTTCGCATCGGGGGTGGTCGCCGCATGTCCGGCGAAGAAAATCACGACTCGATCTTGACGGCCCACTTTGCGCGGCAGGTAATCGGTCAAGATATGATGGAGCTTCCGTGAGCTGGCATCCTTGTCATACACTTCGACGACCTCGTCAAATCCCATCCGGCGAAGCGCGGCGGCGACCGCTTTCGCATCATCAATTCCTCCCGGGAATTTTGGAGCGACGAGATAATTCTCGATCCCGATGACTACCGCCCAGGACTTGTAATACAGGCCTTCCGGCTTTCCGAGTTGGGCCTGGAGGGGCTCGAAGGAGAAGATGGCAATCCAACCGATAATCAGAACTTGCAGAGACCTGCGAGCCGTCGTCTTGAAAGGAGCGCTTGGTGTAGAAAGAATCGCCATGAGCGTAGCAAGGTTCACGGTGAGATACTTCAGCCTACTCTCGCCATCGACAAGCTGTCAAGAAAGGTTGGCGCCGGTCCGGATTCAGTCAAAGACCCATTTCTAACGACCTGGTGGGCCTGACCCGTAACAACTTGAGATCGTCAGAGACCTCCCTCATAATGCTCCCTCATTCGGCCCTGATTGCTCGAAGGAGAAGGTCCCTATGGAAGAAAAGATCGATACGCTGCTCAAGGAAAGCCGCGTCATTCATCCCACGACACAGACCAAAGCAAACGCCCACATTCAGGATTACGAAACCGCATACCGCAAATCCGTCGCCGATCCTGAAGAGTTCTGGAGTCAAGCTGCTAAGGAATTGGACTGGTTCACGCCCTGGGAGCGGGTCCTGGAATGGAAGTATCCCTGGGCGAAATGGTTCGTCGGCGCTACGTGCAACATCTCCTACAATTGCTTGGATCGCCACATCAGGACTTGGCGCAGAAACAAAGTCGCCGTCATCTGGGTGGGAGAACAGGGCCAAGAGCGAGTCTTCACCTACGGGGAATTGTCTCGGCAAGTGAACCGCTGCGCCAATGCCTTAAAGACGCTGGGACTACGGAAAGGCGATCGCGTCACGATTTACCTTCCGAAGATCCCCGAGCAGATCGTCGCCATGCTCGCTTGCGCCCGCATCGGAGCCATCCATAGCGTGGTGTATTCAGGTTTCAGCGCCCCGGCGCTCGCGAATCGCATTCAGGACGCTGAAGCCCGCGTGGTCATTACGGCTGATGTCGGGTACGACAGAGGGAAGACCATCAAATTAAAGGGTGTCGTGGACCAAGCGGTCGCCAACTGCGGGACCGTTGAGCGAGTGGTGGTCGTCCGTCGCGAGAACCCCGGTGTGACACTGTCTGCGCCAAAAGAAATCGATTGGGACGAGTGGCTGCAGAAAGAAAAAGCCGTCTGCGAGGCCGAACAACTGGATTCGGAGACCCCCCTGTATATCCTGTATACCTCGGGCACGACCGGCAAGCCGAAAGGGGTCGTGCACGTTCACGGCGGATACATGGTCGGGACCTATCTGACGACGAAGTACGTCTTCGACCTCAAGGAAGAAGATGTCTATTTCTGCGTGGCCGATCCTGGATGGGTCACAGGGCACAGCTACATTGTCTATGGCCCACTCCTGAACGGAGCGACCATTCTTACAGCCGAAGGCAAGCCGGATTACCCCAATCCCGGCCGTTGGTGGGATTTGGTCGAACACTATGGCGTGTCCATTTTCTACACGACTCCCACCGCGATTCGCCTGCTCATGAAATATGGTGAGGAATGGCCGAAGAAATACGACCTGTCCTCTCTGCGCATTCTTGGCAGCGTCGGCGAACCGATCAATCCGGAAGCCTGGGAATGGTTTCATCGAGCCACCGGCAGTACCAAACCGATCATGGATACCTGGTGGCAGACTGAAACCGGGATGATTCTCGTGACTCCCCTCCCCTGCGTGCCGTTGAAGCCGGGGTCGGCGACGAGGCCATTTCTGGGCATTGAAGCCGATGTGGTGGATCGCGAAGGCAAGAGTTTGCCTCCGAATGCGGGGGGATTTGCCGTCATTAAGAAACCTTGGCCATCCATGATGCGCACGATCTATAAGGACCCCGACCGCTACTTGGTTTATTGGAACACGATTCCCAATTGCTACACCGCCGGTGATGTCTGTCGCAAGGACAATGACGGATACCTGTGGTTCATGGGACGGGCAGATGACGTGATCAAGGTGGCAGGCAACCGGATCGGCACGGCCGAAGTGGAAAGCGCGCTGGTCAGTCACCCCGCGGTGGCCGAGGCAGCCGTCATCGGCAAGCCGCATAAGACAGTCGGGGAATCGATTAAAGCCTTTGTGATTCTGAAACAAGGGAATCAGAGCAATCAGGAATTAATCCAAGCGATGAAGGATCACGTGCTCAAGGAACTCGGCAAGATCGCGGTGCCTCAGGAGATTGAAGTCGTGCCGTCGCTGCCCAAGACCCGCTCGGGCAAGATCATGCGTCGCGTGCTGAAAGCGACGGAGTTAGGGCAGGACCCTGGGGATATTTCGACCATCGAGGAGTGAAGCGAAGAGGAGGTCAAGAATGCGGATGCCACGACATCTCACCATTGCGCTCACGATCATCGTTGCGGTGTTCCTCTGGGGGACCATTGCGCCGCATCACACATCGGCGGCCGAGCAAGCGAAACCTAGAAAGGAAGCGAAGGACAAAAAGGCGCCGCAGAGTGGAAAATCTCAAAGTAAGAGCTTTGCGAGTGGAAGCATCAAGGCCTCCGGTGCGGCGGAAGTGGCGAAGGCAACCGCCTGCTTCGGCGACGTCCCGAAGATTGAAAAAGTGTCTCCTGATGAAGGCAAGGCCGGAGACAAGGTTACCATCACCGGAAAAAACTTCGGCGTTCAGGGATGTCTCACTGGTGTCTCATTCGGGCCAGGACACGGAGCCAAATTCCAACAGGCCAGCGACACGGAAATCAGCGCTACGGTGCCAACTGGTGGACGCAAAGGTCTAGCGATCGTGTCCGTGACAACCGCATCAGGGGAAGATTCGAAGCCGTTTCTGGTGAAGTAGCCATCAAACGATTCTGGCAGGACGACAGCGATCTCACAGTTTATGCTGAATGTCTGCGTGCACTTCTCCCCAAGAACAACCGGCAGTTGAATTAGCTTGATACGTTTCTAGACGTCCTCGAATGACGGGGAGATGTCACCGACCACGGAAACTTGTTCGGACGTGCCGCAGGAGTAACGAATACGACTGCCACGCGGAAGGCGCGCCGTGGAAATCAATCTGTTTAGATCAAGCCACGCTTCTGCAGGTAGTCTCTATCGATAATCGGTGCAGGTTTCGATGGAGCTTGACCGCGTGCTTGGAGCAGGCGCTCGACGTATTTGCCAATGAGGTCGGACTCGAGGTTCACGGAGTCACCCTGTTGTTTCATGCCGAGAGTCGTGGCCTTGGCGGTGTGCGGAATGATCGAGACGCTGAATGAGCGGTCCGTCAACGCGCAAATCGTAAGACTGATCCCGTCCACTGTTACGGACCCCTTGGGAACGCAGTAACGTAGAATCTCCTTCGGGGCTTCGATCGTCAGCACGACCGCGTTTCCTTCCTGCTCGCGAGTGCGGATCATCCCGACTCCGTCTACATGCCCGGCCACCAAGTGTCCGCCGATCCGCTCATTCAGTCTCATGGCTCGCTCGAGATTGACCGGTGCTCCGGGACTCAACGCTCCGAGCGTCGTGACGGACAACGTTTCAGGAGATACCTCCACCGAGAAATCCCGGTCCTGCTTCGTGACGACAGTCAAACAAGCGCCATTCACGCTGACACTTGCGCCGATAACAAGGTCTCCCATGACGACTGAAGCCAAGATATCCAGGCGGGTGGAGGTAAGACTCTTTTCTAGTGTCTTAACGACACCCATTTCTTCGATGATCCCGGTAAACATCTCTTAGATCACAAGCTCTTCTTTAGAAAATACACGCATGCTCCGATCAGAGCCATCGAGCCAACTGCCGTGATTGCGCATTTTACAAGGTAAACCGTGTCGGCATCCATCCGGGCCAGATTCCTCTATTACCGAATGATTTTCCTGATGACGATCACGAATACGACGATCAGAACGACCCCATCGATCGCGGTCGGCACACCGACAATATCCTCGCTTCCAAATCCCGTCCGCACGGAGTCTGATTAGTCTCTTTCAATGCAGGGGGATTATACCACCATCTATTTCTTGATCGTGATCCAGAACACCGCTGCGGCGACGAGCTGAAGAATCGCAATCACGGTAAACGCGCCCTGATAATCAAGATGTGCAATCAGAACACCTGCCAGGAGCGGCCCACTGGCGTGACCGATGTCCATGATCGTCCCTTGCATGCCCAGGCCTGCGCCTAACGTTTTCAGTTCCGAGCTGTCTGCTACCAATGCTGAGGAAGAGGAAGAAACAACGGCTTCTCCAAAACCAAATCCGGCGGCCAGGATCAACAGCAGAGGAAGCGCGCCCGTATGAGGTATTGCCGCGAAGGTGATCGCGCAGATTATCAAACCGAGGAGAATCAACGGTTGTCGGCCGACTCGATCCGAGACTCGCCCCATGATCGGCTTCGAAAGAAACGAGGTAATGCCTTGAACACCGAATAGAAGACCGACCTCGCCTGGGTTCAGTCCGGCGGAAACGCCATAGATCGGAAGAAAGGCCATGAGGGCGCCGTTGGCGATCATCTTGGCCGCATCGGTGCAACTCGTGATCAATACACGACGGTTCCTGCCGACGATCGAAAATCCTTTCCACATTTCGGTCAACAGCGGGCCGAATCCCTTTTCTTTCAGCCGAGGCGGCGGTGGATTCAAGCGGAGGCTGAAGAAGATGATCAGCCCGAGGCAACCGAAGACGCCCGCGGCCACAAAGGTCGTTGGAAACCCTGCCGCATACACCAACCATCCGCCGATCACTGGCCCGAGCAGCGCCCCGGACTGAGTGCAGGCCGTGTAGGTCCCGAGTGCGGCGCCGCGCCGTTCCTTGTAGAGTTCCGCCACCGTCGCCAAGGCGCTTGGCGCAAAGATCGCGGTCGCCAGTCCATGAACGAATCGCACCCCGGTGAGGACATTCAGGTCGGAGACGAAGGGATAGACGAAAGGCGGAATACCGAAGGCCAAGACTCCCACCTGCAGAAGAACACGCCGACCATAAATATCGGAGAGTGCTCCGGAGGGAAGTTTCAGAAACACGCCGGTCAGCGTAGAAACGGACACGATCAGTCCGAGACGTTCCGGACCCGCGCCCAGCGATTGAGCGAACAGCGCCAACACCGGCATACGAACAAGATTGTAGCTGATAAAACAGAAGATCCCGATGCTGCAGAGCAGCATGAAGCTGCGTGAAGCCATCATGGTCGATCTCTGGCCGGAATCCCTGCTGAAGAAGAATGAGACATTGTCTTGAGAATGGTTTCAAAGGATTCGAGTTCTTCCGCTTCTCCTGCGGGCGGTGATGATGCTTCTCTCACCACCTTCTCCGGATCCTGTGCGATCAATTGGCTGAGCTGATGCGTAGCCTCAAATCCCCGTGTGAGTTTTCTGGTGATCATGCCGCTCACAACGGGGCGCAGCAGCGCGACAACGGCCGAGAGCATGCGACTTTCGAGTTGCACGTACGAGACAAGGGTCGTCTCCACAGCCTCCTGCCCCCCGGGCGAATGGACCGCCTTCATCGCCATAAAGACGACCGCCTTCGCCTTGACCAGGGGAAATACCTGGCCTTCGTGATAGCCATCCACATGATAGATCCTCGCCATTCGATCGTGCTGCACCACGGTGAGTAAGCCTTGCGTCCCGTCACCATCATTGACCCAAAATTGATTGGGTCCGCGCGCCGCGGCATCGAAGGGACCGATTGCCAACCGCCGGAGCAGCAATCCGGTCAACACTGGGCGATCTATCAGATAACTGTAGAGTGAAGCGGACAGCGGAGTGCGGACAGGTCCCACGACTCCCACTGTGGTGTATTCGTCGATAACGCCGGCAAGACGACATCGCCACTCGGGTGTCACGCGTTGTACTGAAAAACTCAGTCCGTCATGTTCAGCCCCCAGATGGCAGTCTTCCCCCTGCACTGAATGGGAAACCACTAAGACCGCAGCTCCTGCCATCGCCGCGATCAGAAGCCATCTACCCAGGAAGGTGGGCGTGACAGGCGGCTTCGCAGCAGCGTTGATCATTTGAGATCGACAGTGATCGATAGTTGCGCAGGAAATCTTTGACGGGGATCCTGACGAGCTCGTGCCTGCCGCAAGAGCGTCTCGACGCTCTGAGGAACCATACCTTCAAAGGACGTCCTGCCATCGGTCACCACGGTAAGAGGCCTGGATAAGTCCACCAGGGTCTCGTTCAGAAACAGACTGTAGGCTCGCACTCGCTCCGTGCGCACCTCTATTCGGTTCGCCGCGACAATCTCAACATCGAGCTTGCCATATTCTCGCCGTCGAATCAGGTCGTCTCGCTTATCCACGAGATTTTCAGAAAATGCCGCAATACGGTCGGTGGCATCGATTCGCACCCAGCCGAAGGAGGTGAGATGCGTGGCATCCCGGACGACCGTCAACCGTTTCGGCAAGGGGTCGCGCCGCTGTTTTCCAAACCACGCCACGAGATCGGGCAACTCTTCTCGCGGGAAATAATGACCGCCGGCCATGGGATGTTCCCGATCATGTTCACGATAGACAACGGCATAGCCGAGTCGAGTCAACTCTTTCGTAATCGTCCGACTGAAATCGACCGGCATGACCTGATCCTTCGCTCCATGAATCACATACGCCGGGGTAGCCCGAAAATTTTCAAGAAAGGGAAACAACACCTGATCGAGTCCACCGGCCATCGGCGCAATTCCGGCGAACATCGGGGCATGATGCGCGCCGATAATCCAGGCGCCGATCCCGCCGTTCGACATTCCTGTCAGAAAGATTCGGTCCGGGTCAATCCGGTAGCGAACGCGAACCGCGCGAATCGTCGCCAGGACCAGATCCTCTGCGGCTCTGGTAAACCAGGCGCCCTGCGGAAAGGTTGGACAGGCCAGCACGTACTCCTCCCCCAAACGGGATTGCCACCGTTCCAGATACGCTTCGCCGGTGAAGCCCACTCCGTGAAGACAGACCACTAGGGCATAGCTTTTCGATGGACTATAGGAAGACGGGACAAAAAGACTGTATTGATAGCCACGGCCGTGCACCAGCAGCGTAATCTGAGGCTGTGCGCCAACCGGTTGCAACTCGTAGGGACGGTCTGTCCGAAGGCCGGCTTCGACAGCAGCGACCGTGGCGCGGGGATCGTGAAGAATGGTCGCGACTAAGCGGCCGGCTTGGTCGGCATCATCCGTGCTGAGATACTGTTGAACCAAGGCTGTGAGACTTGTCGAGGGACTTGAAGAGTCAGTAACAGATTCTGCGGTCGCTGTACCGATCAGCAATGCCCAGCTTCCGAGGCAGACAATGAGGCGGATCACCATCATTCATGTGTTTCCAACGATGCCTGTCACCAACAGATCTGGGCCGATCGGCCGCCACTCAACATTCTCAATTGAGAGCGAGTCAGCCAAGCGGCGAGGCGAAGGACCCCCGATCACTCCCCGTGCGTCGTCGCCGCCGAGGAGGCGAGGCGCCACATACAGCATGACCCGGTTGACGAGACCGGTCCGCAACATGGACGCATTCAACCGGCCTCCTCCCTCGACCAGCAGACTGGTAATCTGCCGCCTGCCTAATCGCGCCAGCAGCGCGGAGAGGGAAACCTGGCCCTTCCTCGTAGGCAGAATCATGACTTCAACGCCTCGGGCGCGGAGCCGATCGATCTTTGAACGGGGAGCCGCCGCGGTAGTCGCAACGAGCGTCTGCGCGCGACTGCGAGATGCAATAACTTGGGCTTGTAGCGGAAGACGGAGTCGAGTATCGACGACGACGCGAAGAGGCTGGCGAGCCGCAAGCTTCACCTGTCTGTGTCTCACTCTTACCGTCAACTGCGGGTCGTCATGCAGAACGGTCCCGATTCCAACCATCACCGCATCGACCCGACTTCGTACTCGGTGCACATGAGATCGTGCCGCGTCGCTGGTGATCCATCGTGACTCCCCGGCCGAAGTCGCAATCTTTCCATCCAAGGTCATCCCGGCCTTCAGCACGACAAAGGGCCGTCCGGTTTTCATCCAATGGCAGTAGGCTTCATTTAAGACTTCCGCTTCTTCACGGGAGCAGCCGACATCGACCTTCACTCCGGTCCGCTCTAAGGCACGAACACCACGCCCGCTGACGGAAGGATTTGGATCGGTCATGGCGATGACCACACGCCGCAGCCCGGCCTCGATCAGCAAGGGCGCACATGGAGGAGTGCGCTTTGTTGTGTGGGTGCAGGGCTCGAGCGTGACGTAGAGCGTGCCCTTGCGAGAGCGGCTGCCGGCTTGTTGAAGAGCTAAAACTTCCGCGTGTGGTTCGCCGGCTCGATGGTGGTAGCCCTGGCCCACGATCCGTCCAGCCGACACGACGACCGCCCCCACCATAGGATTCGGGGTCGTATAGCCGCGGCCCTTTGCTGCGAGGCGCAGGGCCCTTCGCATGTACTGGCGATCGAGATTGTGCTGCTTCACCGCTTCTTGCGGGTCACGCGGGAGCGGCTCCGAGACTTCAGGGTCGTCTTGGCTCTCCTGTGGATGGTTCTGGATGGTCGAGAAGCTGTCTTAGGAGACGGCTTGGTCGAGGCCGTCTTCGTATCCTTGTCGGCCAAGGCCGCATGGGCAGCGGCCAGGCGCGCGATCGCCACGCGATAGGGGGAACAGCTCACGTAGTCCAACCCGAGCTGATGGCAGAATTCGACTGAATTAGGATCGCCGCCATGTTCTCCGCAAATACCCAACTTAATGCCAGGTCGAGTTTTTCTGCCCGCGGCAATGGCCGTGCGCATCAAGGAGCCGACCCCTTCGCGATCCAACACCGTAAACGGGTCCACTTCCAAAATATTTTCCGTCTTGTAGTAGCCGACGAATTTGGCCGCGTCGTCTCGGGAGAATCCAAAAGTGGTCTGCGTCAGATCATTAGTGCCGAAAGAGAAAAATTCCGCCTCCTCGGCGATACGATCCGCGGTGACCGCTGCGCGCGGTAATTCGATCATCGTTCCTATCAGATAGGTGAGCTTCATCCCGCAACGTTTCATCGTTTCTTGGGCGACTTCCCGGATCAGATCTTTCTGGGCTTTCATTTCCGACACCATTCCCACCAAGGGAATCATGATTTCGGGGACGATTTTCTTGCCTTCTCGCGCGACCTCGCAGGCAGCTTCGATGATCGCGCGCGCCTGCATGCGCGTGATCTCCGGCATGGTGATGCCAAGGCGGCATCCTCGCAATCCCAACATCGGATTGAACTCATGTAACTCTTCGACTCGAGCCAACAGGCGCCGCTTTTCTTCGATCAACGCCTGATCCCCGCTGGTCAGCTCCAACTTAGCGATCTCCACCATCAGGTCTTCGCGATGAGGCAGAAACTCGTGGAGCGGTGGATCCAGCAGCCGGATGGTGACCGGATGCCCCTTCATTTCACGATAGAGCCCGATGAAATCCTGCTTTTGAAGAGGCAGGAGTTGATCCAGGTACCGCTCACGCTCGCCTCGTGTCCGCGCGAGAATCATGCGCTGCATGATCGGGATGCGATCGTCCGCAAAGAACATGTGCTCGGTGCGGCACAATCCAATCCCCTCGGCTCCGAAAGCACGCGCGATCTTCGCCTGATCCGGCACGTCGGCATTCGCCCGCACGCGCAGGCGTCGGACTTCATCCGCCCACTTGAGCACCGTGTCGAAGAGCTGATACTTGTCCGATTTCGTAGGGGCCAGTTTGCCCTGAAGCACCTGAATGACTTCCGATTCGACGACCTGAATATCGCCGTCGTACACATTTCCGGTGGAGCCGTTGATGGACAGATAATCGCCTTCCCGGAAGACTTTTGCTCCGATACGTACCGTCTGATTGTCTGCGACCTCCACCGCATCGCAGCCGGCCACACAGACCTTTCCCATCTGGCGAGCGACGACCGCCGCATGCGAGGTCATTCCGCCACGCGCGGTCAGAAACCCCAGGGCGGCGTTCATCCCGTGAATATCATCGGGGCTCGTTTCTTGTCGGACCAACACGACACGCTCGCCGGCCGCTTTCATCTCCCCCGCGCGCTCCGGGGTCAAGGCGATCTTACCCGCCGCAGCACCGGGCCCTGCCGGCAACCCCTTTCCTAAGGCCGTGTACTTTGACTCCTCCGTCGTATCGAAGATGGGATAGAGGTATTGCGCGAGTTGGTCCGGCGCGACGCGAAGGACCGCCTCGCGTTTGGAGATCAAACCCTCCTGCACCATATCGACCGCGATGCGGACGGCCGAGATGCCGGTTCGTTTTCCAACCCGCGTTTGCAGCATGTAGAGCTTGCCCTCCTGGATCGTGAATTCCAGATCGAGCATGTCCCGATAATGCCGCTCAAGTTTCCGATAGGTCGCTTCCAATTCCCTATAGGCATCCGGCATGGTTTTCGCGAGCGCACTGACCGGAAGCGGCGTGCGGATCCCGGCAACCACATCTTCGCCCTGCGCGTTCATGAGACATTCGCCGAAAAACGTCCGATTGCCCGATGCTGGATCGCGGGTGAACGCCACTCCCGTCCCGCTCGTCTCCCCCATATTTCCGAACACCATCGCCACCACATTGACCGCCGTGCCCCACGAATCAGGAATCCCATAGAGACGCCGATAGGTCACCGCGCGCGCCCCGAACCAGGATGAGAACACCGCATTGATCGCCATTCGCATCTGGTCGAGAGCCTCATCGGGAAACTCGCGCTTCGCCTGTTCCTTGATGAGCGCTTTATAGCTCGATACCAGGTCCTTCAGGGCCTTCGCATCCAGATGCGTATCCTGCGTCACCCCCAATTCAGTTTTCTTGTGTTTGAGAATCACCTCGAAATGTTCGCGCCCGACTCCCATCACGATGCTGCCGAACATGGTAATGAATCGACGATAGCTGTCCTGCGCGAACCGTTCGTTCCGTGTCTTGGCCGCCAGGCCCATCACGGTTTTTTCGGTCAAGCCGACATTGAGGACGGTATCCATCATGCCCGGCATCGAGGCACGGGCGCCGGAACGCACAGACACCAACAGCGGATTGTCAGGATCTCCGAAGCGCGATCCCATCGATCGCTCCACCCGTTTGAGATGTTGCAAGGCATCTTCCCACATGCCCGGAGGATACGCATGGCCTCGCTTGTAATACTCGACGCAGGCTTCCGTCGTAATCGTGAAGCCGGGCGGAACCGAGATGCGGAGATTCGTCATTTCGGCCAACCCCGCTCCCTTCCCGCCCAACAGCTCTTTCATGTCGCCGGTACCGTCGGCTTTTCCATCGCCGAAGTAATAGACATATTTCTTTGTGCCCACGCTGCGGTCTCCTTCCGGTCGATTCACTGATGAAAGAATAAGGAATTCGGCGCCGTCGGCGTTTCCAGACGGATGCGATACAACATGACAAGGTGCCGCTTCAACCACAGGCCGAACGCGACGACGGCGGCCACAAACAGCACGAAGACGAAGAGGCGATAGTCGACCCGCGCGCCGTGATCGAAATAGAGTTTGCCATCGGCCCCTTGCTTGACTTGCGTCTCTTTCTGGAAATTGTGCGTGTCACCTGATGGGTCTGCGAGGTTGATCCATTCTGTGCAGAGCTGAACCGGCTCTTTTCCCCCGACGACCTTCATCCAGCCGAGACGCAGACAGACATCCCGCACGGGATTGAACGTCTCGGGCGTCCGGATCAGGCGTTCGAGATTGACTCCGCTGGCCCACAACCCGGACAGAAAAATAGTGTTGCAGAGGACTATCATCCCAATGGTGACACCAGAGGAAAACCGGCGGAGTTTCATCGCGCGGCGCTCGTCGTCCGAAGAGACGCGTGATTCTTTTTCGGGCAAGCGCGGGCTAGACATGTCGCACAACCTTCTTAACTCCCTTGTACCACAATCTGGGAAAAGTCCGCGAATGACAAAAAGAATTCCTCGACTTCTTTCAGCAGCGAAAGTCGATTGCTGCGGATGGTCGGATCCTCCGCGTTGACCATGACGGCGCTGAAGAACGCGTCAATGGAGGGTTTGAGCTGGACGAGCGCATTGAGCGCCTGCTCGTACCGTCCTTTCGACATCTGAAGGTCGAAATCCTTTCGACGGATTTCAATCTGGCGATGTAACTCCGTTTCAGCCGGGTCTTTGAATGCCGCCGGGTCAACAGACTTCTCTGTCCACCCTTCCTTCTCAACGATACGATGGGCCCGCTTGAAACCGATGATCAATGGATCGAATTCGGATTTCGCTGTCATGGCTTGAAGCGCGTTCATTTTGAAAACAAGATCGACAAGATCGAATGCATGATCAGGAGCGGGTTTGAGCACAGCCTCCATCACATCATCCCGCAAACCACGAAGCGTTCGCCCATAATGCCGGACCCGCTCGAACATAAATTCGGTCATGCGTCGCCGTCCATTCTGTTCTGAGTCCGGCACGCCCTTGAATCCGTTGTCTTCGACGATGTTCCGTGCATGATCGAGGAGCTTCCCCAGATTGAGTCGGAGATTTCCTTCAAGAATAATACGGACAATGGCTGTGGCGTGCCTGCGCAGCGCAAACGGATCTTCCGACCCGGTCGGTATAAGTCCAACGTGAAAGAATGCAGCGACCGAATCGAGGCGATCGGCCAAAGAGAGAACTTGACCGGCTTGAGTTTTCGGCAGTTCTCCTTCAATTGATCGAGGAAGATACTGCTCGCTGATGGCCAGCCCGACCTCTTTAGATTCTCCGTCGTGTCTCGCGTATTTCCCTCCCATTATGCCTTGAAGTTCCGGAAACTCTCCCACGATGCCAGTGAGCAGGTCGGTCTTGCAAAGCCCCCCGGCTCTTTCACAGACTTGTTTCAGTTCGTCATTGCCGGGAGCGAGGTGGGAGACGATCAAACTTGCCAGTGTTCTCACCCGTTCTTGCTTCTGAGCCAGCGTGCCGAGCTTTTGATGGAATGTGACTCCCGAGAGCTTTTTCACGCGTTCTTCAAGTTTGATCTTCCGGTCTTCATCGAAGAAGAATTTCGCATCGGCCAGGCGCGCGGCCAAGACGCGTTCGTTGCCCTCCCGAATAAGCGTCATGTTTTTCAGTTCATGGTTGGCAACAGCCACAAAGTGCGCCGCCAGCGCGCCGCTTTTCTTGTCGCGGACGGAGAAGAACCCCTGATGTTCTTTCATTGAAGTGATGAGAATCTCCGAGGGGACAATCAAGTATTCCGGTTTGAAGCTTCCCAAAATCGCACAGGGCCATTCCGTGGTGAACACAGCCTGCTCCAACAAGTCTGCATCGGCATTGATCTCAACGCCGGCGTTCTTGCACAGCCGATCGAGTTGCTCTCGAATGATCGTCCGACGCCGGTCCGGGTCCGGAAGCACCCCGTGATGATCGAGAACCTGAGCGTAGGTCTTGAAGTTTCGTACAGCGATCGCCTTGCCGCCGCCGAGAACACGATGGCCGTAGGTACGGGTGCCTGCGGTGATTCCGGCCGCGACAGCCGGCACCACGGTTCCACCGTAAAGAGCAACCAGCCATCGCACCGGCCTGGCAAAGCGCACGCCGGCCTCGTTCCACTTCATCGATTTGGGAAAGGAGAGCTTGGAGACAAGCGCTGGGAGGAGTTCGAGGAGCACCGTCTTGGTCGGACGTCCTGCCTCTCGTTTGACGGCGAAAACGTACTCGCCCTTCGGCGTCTGTCGAATCTGGAGCTCCTGTACCGCCACCCCCTGCCCTGTCGCAAAACCTAAAGCAGCCTTGGTTGGTTGACCTGATTGATCGAAGGCCACCGCCTTGGAAGGGCCCATGGTCTCCTTCATCGTTCCCGCCTGGTGGACGGCTAATCCTTCTACGACTAATGTCAGCCGGCGCGGCGTGCCGATCGTGCGGGCTGATTGAAACGGGAGACGATGTTCCTTCAGGAGTTGCTCCGCAGAGTCCTTCAATGCAAGAAGGGCGGGCGGAATGAATTGGTAAGGAAGCTCTTCACTGCCGATCTCGAAAAGCAGCTCAGCCGCCTCGAGGACAGGACCGGTCGCGGGCTTTTTTCTCGTGTGTGATTTGGTCTGCGTGGACTTCCCGGACACAACCATTGGTTACTGACTCCGCTCTAACGCTAGACTCGGGCCTTAGCTCGAACCCGACCAGTCAGGGCCCCCATCCCACTTGCCGTCCGTTTCAACAGAGGATGACCCATCGCGGTTCGTTCTTCGATATATCGTTCCGCACATTGCCGAGCAAGGGCACGCACACGGCCGATGTAACCGGTTCGCTCCGCAACACTAATGGCGCCGCGCGCATCCAGAAGATTGAAAAGGTGAGAAGACTTCATGCAGTAGTCGTAGGCCGGCAGGGTCAGACGTTTCTCGGTATTGGCAAGCAGGCGCTTGCACTCGGTTTCAAACGCCTCGAACGTAGTCTTCAGCATCACGATGTCTGCCTCTTCGAAATTGTAACGGGAAAATTGGACTTCGGTTTCATGATGGACATCACCGTACGTGATGGAATCGGTCCAGGCCAGGTCGAACACGCTGTTGACTTGTTGAAGATACATGGCAATGCGTTCGGTACCGTAGGTGATCTCGACCGTAATCGGATTGAGTTCGATCCCCCCGATCTCTTGAAAATAGGTAAACTGCGTGATCTCCATCCCATCCAATCGCACTTCCCATCCTAGTCCCCAGGCGCCTAATGTGGGAGATTCCCAATCATCTTGAATAAATCGAATATCGTGCTGCTTCGGGTTGATCCCCAAGCGGGCGAGACTCTCCAAGTAAAGCTCTTGGATATTGTCCGGAGACGGCTTGAGCACGACCTGATATTGATAGTAGTGCTGCATGCGATTGGGATTGTCGCCATATCGACCGTCGGTCGGTCTGCGGCAAGGTTGCGGATAAGCCGCGCGCCATCGCTCGGGACCCAATGATCGAAGAAAGGTAGCCGGATGAAATGTGCCCGCACCTACTTCCAGATCGTACGGTTGGTGAATCACACAGCCCTGATCCGCCCAATATCTGTGAAGGGACAGAATCAGTTCTTGGAAGGTCACGTGCAGTCCATTTCGGATGGAGAATGATCTGCTGACGCGCGCGCAGGAATAACCGAAGCTAGCAAGAAACATCCGGCGCTGTCAAGCAACTATCCCTCATTCTTCAAGTAGTTGTGGAATTTTCGCAGCGAATGAATGAGCAGGTTTTTTCTTCAAGAAATTCCCTACCATGAACTTGACGCTGCGCTGGAAATTCTGTATTGTCATAAAACTTGATTAACTAAGTTGAGTTAAGGTGAGATTCTCCAAAAAAAGCGAATATGCGTTGCGGGCACTGCTCGAACTGGCTGCCACCTACAACAAGTCAGTCCTGCAACGTCACGACATTGCGAAACGTCAAAACATCCCGGTCGAATATCTGGAGCAAATTCTGCTCGCGCTGAAACGAGCCGGCCTGCTTGCAAGCCGTCGAGGAGTCAATGGAGGGTACACCCTGATCAAGTCGCCGGAAGACATTCCATTAGGCTACGTCATTCGGCTGCTGGATGGCCCATTGGCGCCGCTTGGCTGCGTGAGCAAGACTGCCTATCAGAAATGCAGCGACTGTCCCTATACCGATAAGGCCCACTGCCCTATTCAGGACCTCATGCTGGGAGTCCGCAATGCGATCTCCGATATTCTCGATCACTGCACCTTGAGCGAATTCGCCAAGGGCAAAGGAGCGCCCCGCCAAAATGGCGACCATCGGCCCCGCTAGATTTCACATCGATGTTCACTCCATCGGAATAACTTGCTGGCTAGGTGTCCTGCTCTCTTTCGCTCTTCCCCTTCGCGAGGTCACCGCAAGTGAGCCTCGCGAATTGATTCTCGCAGCCTACAGCGTGCCGAAGGAGGCCTACGAGCAGCACATCATCCCGACATTCCAACGCATGTGGAAGCAGCGCACCGGTCAAGACCTCCGCGTTCGGAGCTCGTACGGCGCATCGGGCGCGCAAGCTCGGGCGATTATTGGAGGCTTCGAAGCTGACGTGGCCGTGCTCTCCGTCGAAGGAGATATCGATCAGCTCGTGCAAGCCGGCGCGATCACCCATGAATGGCGCCGCAGCCCGCATAAAGGCATGATTACCGCATCGGTCGTGGCATTCGGGGTGAGGAAGGGGAACCCCAAACACATTCATCTATGGGAAGACCTGGCACGATCCGGTATAGACGTGCTCTATCCCAACCCCAAAACATCCGGCGGCGCCATGTGGGACATCATCGCGATGTACGGAGCAGGGCTCGAGCTGGCGAAGCAGCAGGATAAGGAATCGGCCGAAGCGCACGCAGCCGGACTTATCAAACGCATCCAAAAAAATGTGAAGGTGATGGACAAGAGCGGACGAGAATCCGTCACCACGTTCGAGCGGGGTGTCGGCGATGTCCTCGTGACTTACGAAAACGAGTTGCTCCCGCGGATCAAGAGCGGCCGTCCGTATGATGTGATTATTCCTCCCCAAACCGTGTGGATCGAGAACCCTGCCGCGCTCATCGATCGTCACGTGGATCGGCATCGCGTACGCGATGTAGCGGAGGCATTCATAGCCTTTTTGCAGGGGCCGGAGGCACAGACGGCTTTTCGTGAGCTCGGGTTCCGTGACGTTGACACAACCCCTCCGGCTCTCCATCCCGGCTCCGCGACGACTCACCCAGCCATTCTCTTTACGATTGCGGATCTTGGAGGATGGACGACCGTCAGCAGCAAACTCTTCTCACCACAAGGCGTGTGGACAAAAGCCGTGGAAGACCTCGCACGCGGAAAGTAGATGACCTCTCTTGCCCTGACACGACTCGCCCTGCGTCTCACCGTCATCGGATATGTGTGTGCGCTCATCGTGCTCCCGCTTTTTGTCGTCAGTCACCAATCTTTGGAAGGAGGGTTGGCCCGGTTCGTCGACGACATCGGCCGTCCACAAGCCGCTGCGGCGCTCGTCCTGACGCTCGAAGCCGCCTTCATGACCACCGTCATCAATGCCGTGTTCGGCATGCTCGCCGCATTTGTGCTCGTGCGCTATGAATTCCCTGGCAAATGGTTTCTGAACGCCTTCGTCGATCTGCCGTTCGCGATTCCGACTCTCGTGGCCGGCCTCATGATTGCCGCCATTTACGGCCCTGCGACCGTGCTCGGCGATTGGTTGCAGCAATCCGGTATAGCGATTGTGTACGAGCGGCCCGGCATTGTTCTCGCGATGCTGTTCGTCACCATGCCCTTTACGGTGCGTGCCCTGCAACCGGTGCTGATGGAACTGGAGCGCGAGCAAGAGGAGGCGGCGTTTACCTTGGGCGCAAGCCCCTGGATCACATTTTGGAAAGTCACGGTACCGGCCATCTTGCCGGGATTGCTGACGGGGATCTTTCTCACCTTTGTCCGCGCCTTGGGTGAATTCGGTTCGATTGTGATCGTGGCGGGGAACATACCGATGAAGACCCAGGTCGCGTCGGTTTATGTATACGGAGAAATCGAAAGTTATAATCCGCAGGGCGCCACCTCCGTCTCCGTTGTGCTGTTGCTGATCTCGTTTCTGGCTCTGATCTTGCTGGAACGTCTCACCCGTCCCCCTGGTGAACGGTGGCCACAGTGGATGCGGCTGGTGGGCAGGTCGCGGCCCTCATTGCGCCCTTCGGTTACACAGCCATCGAGAGGATAGCCCATGCGTCGCCTGTTCATCGCCATCGTGTGGATCTACTTTGGGGTCTTGCTCATCGGTCCTATCGCGTATCTGGCTGCCCAGAGTTTGAGCGGGGGCGTCGCGATGTTCTGGAATGAGGTAACCAAACCAGAAGCCTTGCACGGCTTCATGCTGACCGCTGAAATTACCGGCATTGTCTTAGCCGTAAATCTCATCTTCGGCACACTCACCGCCCTGGTTCTCGTGCGACAGCAGTTTGCGGGGCGAACAGTCGTGAGTGGCCTCATTGACCTGCCCTTCGCAGTATCGCCGGTCATTGCAGGATTCATGCTCATTCTCCTGTTTGGACCGGCTTCCCTGCTGGGAACTGTATTAGGAACGGCGGGCATCAAGGTGCTGTTCGCCAAACCCGCGATGATTCTCGCGACACTGTTCGTCACCTTTCCGTTTGTCGTTCGGGAATTAACTCCCCTCCTGCAGACGATTGGCACCGAGAGCGAAGAAGCAGCTCGAACACTGGGGGCGAGTGAATGGCAAGTCTTTTGGAAAGTCACGCTTCCGGCTATCCGATGGGGACTGGTGTATGGAGCGACGTTGACGATTGCCCGAGCTATCGGAGAATTCGGGGCGGTCTTGGTCGTTTCTGGAAATATTCTCTCGCTCACGCAAACCGCCACACTCCACATCTACCAGAGTTATGTGGATTTCAATTATGTGGCCGCCAATGCCGTGGCGGTGACACTGCTTGGCGTCTCCTTCGGAATCTTGATCTTGCTGGAAATGTCCAAAACCAGGGTCTCCATTAACTCCGCGTCCTGAGCCGGTGAATGTCGTGAAGATCGAGGTGAGACAACTGTCCAAACGATTTGGCTCCGTGTCGGCCGTGTCTGACGTCTCGTTTGTCGTGGAAGCCGGAGAATTGTGGGGGTTGCTCGGACCCAGTGGAAGCGGCAAAACGACCGTCCTCCGCATGATCGCGGGCCTTGAAACGCCGACGTCCGGGGACATCTTCATCAATGGCAAGCGAGTCAACGATCTGTCGGTTCAACAGCGAAACATCGGATTCGTATTTCAGCATTACGCTCTGTTTAAGCACCTCTCCGTGCTCGACAATGTCGGCTTCGGACTCACGATCAGAAAGTGGTCGAATGCCGCGATCGAGCAGCGCGTCCTGGAACTCCTCCGGCTGATGGGGCTTGAAGGGCTGACAGACCGATACCCTCATCAATTATCCGGAGGCCAACGTCAACGAGTGGCGATTGCAAGAGCCCTCGCGCCTCGCCCCACCGTCCTTCTGCTTGACGAACCCTTCGGGGCCGTGGACGCTAAAGTGCGGCAAGAACTTCGTGAATGGCTGATTCGATTGCACGATGAATTGAACGTCACGAGTTTGTTCGTCACGCATGACCAAGAGGAGGCCATGGAGGTCTCCAATCGAATCATTGTGTTTTCCCGAGGCCGCCTGGAACAGATCGGATCGCCGGCGGAAGTGTACGAAGAGCCGGCCACGGAATTCGTCGCCCGTTTCATCGGCTCGATGAACATTCTAGACGCCGAGGTCACGTCGGGCGCCGCCCGAAGCGGCTCGTTGGAGTTTCCGGCTGCCGGGCATGCGGATGGAGAACGCATTCGAGTGGGATTTCGACCTTACTACCTCAAGGTCTCGGAAGACCCTGCGAGATTTCGCCAGCAGGCCAAGTTACGGCATGTCTATTTCTTGGGCGTCGCGTATCGACTGGAGATTGAAACAAGCGACGGGTTTCTGCTGCGTTCCCGGATGAACAAGGAAGAATTTCGCCAGCGCCGTTTTGAAGTCGGGCAAGCGGTGTCCTATGCCATCACCCATTTTCGTTTCCTTCCACAGGACGCCGCGCACACCCGGTTTCATACAGACGCTTCCCTGCCGCTCACCGGTCCGCTCACGCCCTAACAAGACACTCACTCGCCCTCAAAGTTGTAGGCCACGTCCTACGAACTACTTGCGGTGAATCAAATCAACAGGATACATAGATCTCCTTCACGTCACCGCATGATTCCTCCTTCACTTGCTCAGGGATGGATCCCTGACAACCGCGCAAATCCCTGAAGAAACCGCACAGCCCAAGTCGTTCTGGTCTGGCACCTCCATTGCTCCCTATCTCGGGCCAACAGCGTCTTCGCTACAACTCTAGGAGGTTGCGATGAATTTCTTCATTGGATTGATCGCTCTGGCGGTTGCATTGAGTGTCGGATCAGGGTTCAAGATTTTTGCGGGAAGCTGGGAGACATCTGCGGACAAGGCGGGGCACGAGTAGTTTCACATTATTCTGATTTTTTCCCCGGAGGATGTGCGGAAAGAAGAAGTTTTGAAACCCACCTGGATTCAAACAATTGAAGAAAGGAGTACGATGCGGGTCATTCAGCGATTTATTGTCGTGAGTCTGTTGGTTTTGGGAAGTGGAACTCTCCTGGGATGCGGAGGAGACGACGGCTCTCAAGGTCAAGGAGGAAACTCACCCGCTGGCTCATCTAACTCGACCAGCGGTTTGACCGGTCCGGATTGGGCAACGGCTACATTGGCATGGGCGGGAGGCGACCCATCGGTGAGTGGATACAACATTTATTATGGAACGATGTCCGGCTCGTATGAGGGTGTCATCAATGTCGGTGGAAACACGGAATATACGATCTCCAACCTTGAGCCAGGCACGACCTACTACTTCGCCGTGACGGCCTACAACGATGGCGGTGAAAGCGGCTTCTCCGGGGAAGTCAGCAAGACCGTCCCTATCTAGTCATCGACTCGCCTACACTGTCTCAATTTCGAACTCCATATCGGAGGGCCGTTGACCTCGGTCAACGGCTCGATTCCTTATTCCATCCCATTTCTCTTCGGTTGCGTTGACCTGACGCTTCCAGTATCGTGCTGTCATTATCATTCTCTTATGATCCCGTGCATAGCATGGTTGTTTTTACCGACTTGGATGGAAGCCTTCTGGATCCGCGTTCGTATTCTTTCGAAGCGGCACGTGAGGCTTTGCAGGCCCTTCATGCCCGGCGCATTCCGGTTATCCTCGTGTCGAGCAAGACCCGTGCGGAAATAGAGCCGATTCGCTTCCGTCTTCACTTGGATCATCCGTTTATCAGCGAGAACGGAGGCGGTGTCTTCATTCCCAAGGGCTATTTTGGTTGTCCCTTGGAGGGAGCGGTGTTGCGCAGCGGGTATCAAGTCATTGAATTGGGGGTACCCTATGGAACCTTGCGAACGGTCTTGAAGGAGATCGAGCGCGCCACGGGATGTCCCCTGGTGGGATTTGGAGACATGTCGATTGACGATATCGTGCAGCGGACGGGCCTTTCTCGGGCCGACGCGCTGTTGGCGAAACAACGCGAATATGACGAGCCCTTTCAGATCGAAGGCACTGCGGCGCAACAACAGAAGATCCTCGGTGCGATAGAAAGTCGCAAACTTCGTTGGACGAGAGGCAGCCGGTTTCATCATCTGCTGGGAGGAACGGACAAAGGGATCGCCTGCCGCCGCCTCATGCAATTCTTCAACGACCCTCGGGTCAGTCAAGGCCGGAAAGTGGTGACCGTAGGGCTGGGCGACAGCCTGAATGATCTTCCCATGTTGACCGTGGTCGACCACCCTATTCTGGTTCAAACCGCCGATGGGTCTTATGACCCGGATATCCGGCTTCCCAACCTGATTCAAATACAGGGCATTGGACCGGTCGGGTGGAACCGCGCGATTCTCGCACGGCTCGATGCGGGAACGGAATGTTCGACGTGAAGGCCTGGCTCTCTTCCGACATGCGGCTTCCAGCTCGGATGTCTATCGAACCCTGACCATATATGGAACTCAAGGAATTCCTCTGGAGCCTCGTTATCATCTATGTCTTCGCCCGTGCCTTCGGCGAGCTGGCGGTTCGTGTAGGACAGTCATCGGTGCTTGGAGAGTTGCTGGCCGGTATCCTCGTCGGGGCCGGCGTCTTCGGATGGATCGAGCCAACTCCCACGCTCAGGCTGATGGGAGAGATCGGAGTCATGCTGCTGCTGTTTGAAGTCGGACTGGAATCGGACCTGCAGTCATTTTTACGTGTGGGGCGCGAAGCCACCCTCGTCGCCGCTATCGGCGTCGTGACCCCGTTCATTCTAGGATATGGAATCGCTCGCGTCTTTCACATGAGTCAACTTCAGGCCATCTTCATCGGAGCGACGCTCACCGCGACCAGCGTCGCCATCTCGGCCCGGGTGCTGTCGGATTTGGGTCAACTCAAGACGCCGGAGGGCAATATCATCCTCGGAGCCGCTGTACTGGACGACATCATTGGCCTGGTCACTCTGTCCGTCATCGTGGGCCTTGCTGAATCGGGTGTGGTCTCGTGGTTCGACATAGGCTGGACGGCCGGGATCGCCATGATCTTTCTCACGGGAGCCATTATCATCGGCATTCGCTATGTTCACTTGTTCAGCCACTTCGTCAACCGAATGAGAACTCGCGGCCGCCTAGTCATCATGGCCACCACCTTTGCGCTGTTCCTTGGATACCTGGCCGAGTTGCTGCACATCGCCCCGTTGGTCGGAGCATTCGCAGCCGGACTGGTGCTGGCCAGGACCGAACACCAAACCAAAATCGGCGAACTCATCAAACCCGTCGCGGATGTCTTTGTGCCGATTTTTTTTGTCTTAGTCGGCGTTGCGGCTGATCTGAGGCATCTCAACCCCTTCCACGCACAGAATGGGCCTGTTTTGATGTTGGCCGGCGCGTTGATTCTGGCTGCCATCTTTGGAAAGGTGATGTCGGGACTGGGCGCACTCGGTAAACCTGTCAACCGTTGGGCCATCGGTGTCGGCATGCTTCCGCGAGGCGAGGTCGGGTTGATATTCGCGGGTGTCGGTCTCTCTCACCACATCATCGCCGAGGGGGCATACGGCGCCGTTCTTGCCGTCGTGGTAGTGACCACCTTCGTCTCTCCCCTCCTGCTCAAATCAGCGTTCAAAGCGCCAGCGAGAACTAAGCAATTTGGCGATTGATAGATCTGATGATTTACCGATTGACGGATTGCTGCAATTTCTTCAATCACCAGATCACCAGATCAACAAATTCCTTACGGAGCCGGTGTCAGGTCGGTGGTGCGGGTAAAAAAGAAGAAGAGGTAGGTATATTGGTTGTAAAATGTCGTGCCGATCTTCCAAGGCGTCGAGCGGATGAATCGTCCGCTGGCGGCATCGAAGATGTCCAACGATATTCGCGCATAGCCCTGCTGATTGCGTAGCTCATAGAGCGTCAGCGCAGGAAGGGCGAAGGGAATAATCACGCTTTGAACCGGCGGCATGCCGAAAAAGGTAATACCCTGGTTGGTCCCCCGCGCCTGAACCATCACGCGCACGAGATAGGGCGCACCCTGCTCCTGCTTGTGGAT
>JBQTHT010000179.1:0-7261 GCA_052389595.1 Nitrospiraceae bacterium | reverse complement strand
GCGCGATGACGCTGATGCCGCCGGGTCGCGCACCAAAGATGTTGCCGTGCTGATCCACCTTGAATCCATCAGGGCCGAAAAACGGGTCTTTCCGCCAGCGAGTGGCATCGAAGAATACCCGCCCATTCGTCACGGCGCCATCTTCTTTCACATCGTAGGCCAACCACGCTGCGCGCCTCGGATCGACATCGGACACGTAAAGAATCTTTTCGTCCGGTGAGAAGGCAATGCCGTTCGGCGCCTTCAAATCCTTGATCAGCAGTGTGACCGTTCCGTTTTTCACCAGGCGATAGACTCCTTGGACCGGGGCCTTCTGTGGATCGTCGAAAGCGCGGGGGAGTCCGAATGGAGGATCGGTGAAGTAGAGGTCGCCGTTGGACTTGAAAACCAAATCGTTGGGACTGTTGAAGCGCTTGCCGTCATACCGATCTGCGAGAACGGTGAACCGACCGTCACTTTCGAGTCCGGCAATCTGCCGGTCTCCATGCCGACAGAGCACGAGTTGCCCGTTCTGATCGAACGTGAGTCCGTTAGAGCCTGGTTCCTTCCCGGCAAACGGTGACGTGCCGCTGTAGCCGCTGGCCTTCAGGAATAGACTGACCGCTTCTCCCCGTTTCCATTTATAGACCGAATTCGCCGGGATGTCGGAGAAGAGGAGATAGCCTCCTTGTTTATCCCACACCGGCCCTTCCACCCAGGTAAAACCGTCGGCAATCTTTTCCATCTTTGCATCGCTCGGCACGAGTTGATCGAAGCGTGGATCGAGCCTGACAATCGCGGCAATCGATTCCTGAACGGCGAAGGTAGGACGCTGAGCGACAATCACAAGAGCGCACAGAGTTGCCAGTACGCAAAGGATTCGCTTCATTGGCGTACCCCTGGGATATTCAGTCTGATCCGGTAGATTCCTGTCAACGCGGTGATATAGAGCGTTCTCCCATCGTCGTCGCCCCAAGCCATATTGTGCGGGTCTTCAGGACCCTTGATGAGGCCGAGTTGTTTACCCTCCGGCGAGAGGATCCAGAGGCCGCCCGGTCCGGTCGAATAGACGTTCCCCTTCCGATCGACCTTGAGACCATCGAGTGCATCGGCCCCAGGCGCGCTGGTCATGTCGAAAAACAGTGTACCATTCGACAACGTGCAGTCGGAATTGACGTCATAGCGCATGATGATCTTCTTCTTGTCATCCCAGTTGTTCACGTAGAGCAACTTCTCATCCGGCGACAGGGCGATCCCGTTGGGGGCGTTGAGATCGGTACTGGCCAGCTTAACTTGCCCATCCTTGACGCAGTACACCCCGCTGAATGAGAGTTCTTTACGCGGATCATCGAAAACCTTGGGCAACCCGAATGGGGGATCGGTGAAGTACAACGCGCCATCAGAGCGATAGACCAAGTCGTTCGGACTGTTGAGCCGCTTGCCGTTGTGCCGATCCGCCAACACGGTGATATTGCCGCGCGGCTCTATGCGAATCACCCGCCGATTGCCGTGCTGATTGATCGTGAGCCGACCCTGCTTGTCGAGCGTGAGGCCGTTGGATCCCGGCTGATGATACTCGCCCACATTCAGTCCGGAATAACCGCTCTTTGTGCGAAAGACCGATACCTGCCCATCAGGCGACCACCGATAGATCGTATTGTTGTTGGGGTCGCTGAAGAGGAGATGTCCGGGCACGTTGGCGGTGGCCCGAACCCACACCGGCCCTTCCGTAAACTGAAACCCTCCGGCAAGCTTTTCAAGTTTGGCATCCGGCGAGACGATGTCATCGAGAGCCGGATCGACTCGCAGGATTTCCGTGTTCACGAACTGAGTCGGACCGATCTGGTTCGCCTTGTAGAAGTCCACCGTGGCAGAACGCACCCAGATGAAGTTCCCCGGCGGATTGGACAATGGGCCGTTGATCCCGAACACCGCGAGCTGAATTCGCTGTCCGGGGCGAGCGTTTCTGGTAAGCACCACGCGATTGGGCGCATTGAATCCTTTCACGAGCTGCCCGCCAGGCTGGCCCAATATAAGCGGCAACTTCCCGTCCACCCATACCTCTGCGTAGTCGTCTATCGCGATCTCGAAAACCGCGGTGGAACCGGTAGGATCGAACGACCCGATCTCGTCAGGAATCGTGATGGCGATGCGATACCAGTTAAAACACAACCGGCCCGTGGACCGTCTGTCTTCCAACTGTGCCGGCTTGAGCGCCTCCCATGCAGAGTCATCGAAGTCCACGATGCCGGCATGCGGCTCATAGTCGTAGGTTTTGTTGGGCGGACCGGACGGACCCAAATCTGCTCCTGGACTATGGTGCGCGACTTCAGAGATTTTTGTATCGCTGTATCGCCACTGCCCCTTGACTAAAGCCACGCCCTCGTCCGTCATGAGATCGACAATCGCATCCGGTCTCACTCCCGGCGCATCACCGGTAACTTGTGCCTCTGCCTCTGCCACACCCACCGTTACCAGTACAACGGCCGCGGCCCTCATGAGCATCCCAATGTTTTTCATCATTCTTGTCACCCTTCGTATCTCGTCGTTCGTGAAGCGTCGTTCGCGTCCCGATGCAAGTCCGGAACTTGTTGATCCTGTCGCTCTGACGATTTCCGGACACTCAACAGATCATCAGATCGTCAGATGCTTTCGACTTGCACTTCACGAAATGCGCTTCACGTTTCACCTGACTTTCACCACGTAATAATCAAACGGCGCCGTGACTTCCTTAAACCAATGCGGCACGCCGTTCGGAATGATGATCACATCACCAGAAACAAGTGTCCTAGTTTCCCCGCCTGTCACCTCGGACGCGCGAAACTCGTGCGGGGCGATCGTCTTTGTCCCGACCGGCATTCCGCCGGTCACGAGTATCGCCGAGCCTTTGAGGACATACACAATGTCTGTATCGAATTCGTGGATTTCCACGACACCCGACTTGTCGCGATGACTGGCGTGCACCATATAGTTGCGAGCGGCGTGCATCATGTTTTCATCCTCGCCGACCAAGACCGCGCCTTTTTGAAATGATGACGTCACTTTTTCGCTCTCGATGTACGTGACAGGCAACGGTTGGTGTCCGTTCGACATGCTGGTCATCTCCATCGATTCCAAAGACTTGGCCCCTGCAATGGCGAGTTCTTCGTCCTGCTGAGCACTCGCCGCGCCGCTGACTCCGATGGCCCCCACGACTTTGCCTTCCCATTCGAGCGGAATACCGCCCTGCAGCGGGGTGAAGTTCTGAAGATCGCCCCCCAGGGTCACCATCGACGTGCGCCCGCTTTTGATCACGTCCTCGAACGCTTTCGTCGGTTTCTGAAAGAGCGCCGCGGTGCGCGCCTTGCCGATGGCGATATTCGCGCTGGCGGCAAAAGTTTGGTCCAACCGTTCCAGAGCGAGGAGATTGCCTCCGTCATCGACAACCGCAATGGAGCCTCCCGGCGCGTTCACTCGCTTGGCCTCGGCCACCGTCGTCGCGATGACTTTCTTCGCGCCGTCCAGCGTGAGACCACGCTTATCGGACACCGACTCGGCGTAGCCGACGGAGGCAATCATTGCTAGTACCACTCCTGTGATTGTTGCGTTGATGTATCTCATGACCGTTCTCCTTTCCTCAGATTGAGCCGTCAGCTTTCAGCCATCAGCTGATCGGAGACTGAGTGCTGCGGACTCAGACCGTGCTGAGGTTGACTGATGATTGAGTGATGAAACTCGGCCCTCAGCCCTCGCTACGCAGTCCTGAACACAGTCCTCCGTCCTATTGCAGCTTTACCGCCGCGCCGGCCTTCGCAATGTCCTCGTCCTCCTGCGGTGTCTCCCCGCTGACCCCAATTGCGCCGATGACTTTTCCTTCCACAATGATGGGCACACCGCCCTGCAGCGGGACGGCCCCGTGCAGCGCCAGTGCAACCACGCGTCCATCACGGACTTGGTCTTCAAACACTTTGCTCGGGCGCCGAAATATCGCCGCAGTTCGCGCTTTGTCGATCCCGACGTTCACGCTGGCGACCTGTGTGTCGTCCAGCCGCTCGAGCAACAGCAGATTGCCGCCTTCATCCACCACTGCAATGACGACTCTCGCGCCCGCCTTCTTCGCCGCCGTTTCCGCCGCGCCGGCGATCTGCTTGGCCGCATCAAGCGAGAGGGCCTTCTTCTCTACAAGCTGCGCCTGAACAATTTCGGCAGTAGTGAACAGCCCGAGGATCCCCAACGCTATCCAAATCTGTCTCATCGAATATCCCTCCTCCGTCCTGAACCTCGAACGTTCAGCCCTCAGCAATCAGCCCCGACTTCCGTAGAAGCTGAGAACTGACCGCTGATTGCTGATCGTTGTGCGTTACCGTCCCATGGCCATGCCGGCGCCGGCGTGCATGGCTTCGCCGGACGCGGTCATGACGGGCTTGGCAAAAGACGCTTCTCCGAGCAGCACTTCCGCGAAGGCGCACCAGATCTGCACCTTGGCCACATCGTGAATGTAGGACGGCACCGCGATCGTGCGATTCTGCTTGTCGCCTTTGATCGTGAGCCGCTGCAGCAAATACACGTTGCCTTTGGAATCCACCACTTGCCAGTGTGGAGCCGGCGTGTCTGGAATCTTAAATTCCTCCGACCAGGTCAGCGTGTCGTTATTTCCCTGGCGCGCATGAGCGGCATTGCCACTGTTGGCCTTCACCCCCTCGAACTTCGTGGTGGCATGGGCATCGCCCGCGAAACTCTGGGCAGCGGTGAACAGGCCCATTGCGACGGACATCGCGAAGAAGCCTAGGGTGAGCGAACGGGCAATCAAGCGTTTCATAACAACCTCCTTGTGGTGTGAGTGATGCGCTGTCGTGAATCACGGTGAGCGCGTGTGTTGCTGCCCGTTGGTCGCGGGAGGTGAGGAATACTTACAGCGGATGAGTGACGGATGAGAGGAGGACACTCACAGAGGTGCAATCGGATCGAGGAAGAATCGGCAGAAACGACGGGATCTGCGGATTATGTCATGAAGCCGCAACGGAAGATGCAACGCTTGTCATTGTGGTGATGAAGCTTTGCACAGTGGATCCGATGCGCGCCTTTGATCCACACGTAGCTCTGCGCCGCCAGCAGCATGCCGATCGGTGGAGCGACGAGGTAGATCCAGAACGATGTCCAGAGGTGCGCCGGCAGAGCCGAGGCGAACGAGCGAGCCGGATTCATACTCATTCCCGACAATGGCGCCTCCAGACTAATGTAGGTGGCGACCAGGGCTCCGGCGAACAGGCCAGTCAGCGGAGCAAGAGACGGATGGTTGGACACAAGTAAGACGACCAACATAAGTCCGAACGACATGAGAATTTCTGCGACGATCGCGATCCCCACGCCCCCATTTCCCGGTACGGTCACGACATAGTTGACCGACGGGTGAGCAATGGCCATCCCTATGACCGTCGCCGTCAGCCACAACCCGATCAGTCCACCCGCACATTGGGCCAGGATGTACCATAACGCATCGGCTCCTTCGATCTTTCCAAGGCGGAAAAAGGTCAAGGTCACGGCAGGATTGAGATGCGCCCCGGACTGTTTCCCCCATGGCGAATAAATGATGCCGATCGCGGTCAGGCCCATGACAATCCCAATCAACAGCCGTCTCAAGGTCGGATCGGAAACAGCGGCGTGTACGAACGATGTCGGGTATTCAAATACCGTCGTGACCACTGCCGCCGAGACCATGAAGAGACCCAGCCCGGCCGCTTCCATCAGATATTCAGGCCAATGTTCGTGAAGCGCTTCAGCCAGGGTATGCATATACGGGATTCTCGCCACGAGCGATACAGTCAACGCCAGCCCCTGTTTCCGTCACAGCCACCCGATAGCGTAGACGTAGTCGTGATTTTCTATATCGCGCGCTGGTCCAGATTTCCTCGATGACTTGATCGCAGGCCTTGCACCACAGCGCCGTGATGATCAACGCTCCGCTCTCATCGTCGATTGTCTGGCTGCTCCTATTGATCATGATCCGGTTGCAATCGTGACATCGCATAACCCCTCTGCCCTGGGCTCGTGAGACTCAAAACATTCGAAACATCGTTGTCACATGCGCCTTCGTCGCCGTCTCGGCAGCAACCGGCTTCACTATCTGTTGTTCCTGGTCCATCGCCGGCTCCGATACCTTCCCGCAGGTCAGACATCGATGCGCCAACGGCCACGCCCCGAAGTAGAGCAGGGCATCCTTCGCCGGCAGATCGTACACAGGCTCTTTCGCCACGTCGTTATGACAGCGCGCGCATCGCATCGTACCCTCCTGGTCCGACAGTCTCCGTTGTGTCATGGATAGACGGCTCCGGCAGCATCGACTCGAACCGCATCCGCCATTCCAGAAACTCTACCTGCTGAGATAACCACCAGAGTTGCCATCCCAGCCGCCTCTCATGCATTGTCGTCCGCCACCATTGCTTCATATATCTCATGAGCTAGGCTCCTAGTTTGTAACGTCGCGTCTTTTGCGTCGGTTGCGTCATGGCACTTGGTCGAAGGATGAGAGGAGTCCTTACAGAAGGCCTGACCTTATCTCTCCCCTGTGTCCAGGTAGACCTGCGAGGAGGTGTCAAGGACGAAACGGAGTTCTAGCGGAGGGATAGGGGGTAGACGAACGGCGCGACAGTGAGCGCTTGCTCGACGCGGACGAGCCTAAGACGAGCTTGCGCGACATAGTACTCATAGGAGGGTTCCGCATAGCGCGCCAGCATGGAAGCGTAAAGATCCCTCGCAACGGCGGCCTGTCCAGCTTCAAAGGCTGCCTGTCCGGCTTGAAGAGTGCAATCGGCGGCTAAGGCTTTGGGGTCTGCGGCCAGACGTACCGGAGGGTGGGTGATGAATCGCGCCAAGGGTTTGGGTATGCCTGCAAACCAATCTTCCTGGGCAGGTACGGCTTGTGTCAGCCACGCGGCATGAGTGACTACTTTTTCGACATCTTGCAGGCTCCGACATTGTTCGTAGGCGCTCCACAGCCGCCCGAAGGCCTCGTGATCGAACTGTCCTACGCGATGATGGGTCTCAATCGCCTGACAGCCCCACACAAAGAGAAGACTGATCGCAATCAAGAAATGTTTCATCAGACCACAGCCGTTAAAAACGCCTGCCATCAAAATGGATTCCTGCTGTAGAAGTCGAAGTAGACGGGTGGTCCTTACAGGAAGAGATGAAGGAGTGGAACCTTAACGGTCACGAAACGACTGCTTCATCCTCGCGCGCGCTTCGGGAGAGAGGGTGGAGGGATCCGACAGATCTTGGTCTTCAAGTTTTTCCGGATGACGCC
>JBQTHT010000178.1:0-3451 GCA_052389595.1 Nitrospiraceae bacterium | reverse complement strand
TGTACGGTCTGGCGAGCTGGCGCGAGCTCCACGGTCTCGAAGGCGGCAAGACCAATCGTGACGCCGAGGTTCTTGAGGAATCGTTTAAGAATGTTGGGGCCATTGTGATGGGCAGACGAATGTTCATCCAGGGAGAAAAGTATTGGGGTGATAACCCTCCCTTTCACATGCCGGTCTTTGTTGTGATCCATGAGGCTCGAGAAAAGTTAGTCAAGGAAGGAAGCACGATGGTTACCTTTGTCACTGATGGGATCGAATGCACGCTACAGCAAGCACGAGCAGCCGCCGGCGTCAAAGACGTCTCGGTGGCAGGCGGCGCAAATATCGTTCAGCAGTTCCTCAAAGCCGGACTTCTTGATGAAATACAGATTCATCTCATACCCGTGTTGCTCGGTGGAGGGAGAAGACTATTCGACCATCTCGGCACTGAACACATTGAACTGGAAAGAACGAGGGTGATCGAGTCGCCGGGCGTCACACATATGAAGTTCCACGTTGCGAAATAAAGTTAGTCGCTTGATTGAAGGTTGGAGAACAATCATTAATAGAGATGAGCGGTGACGAAGGGGCATGAAACGTGAACCGCCGCCGACAGCAACTTATCTGCTCAATCATTCAACAACAGAGATACCAGGTATGAGCCACTCGACATGTCATCATGTGTGTAGTCTCGCGATACTCTGTGGACTCGCATTGTCATCGGGCGCGTTCGCTGAAAATCATCCGAGGGAGAATGCGGCTGATGCTCATTTCAAAGCGATGGATTCATTTGGTGCATCCGGATAAATTACTGGAGGAGAACTCACCTACTAAGGAGGATGTATGCATTACGTTGATGGCTACGTATTGCCGGTCCCGAAGAAGAACGTGGAAGCTTACCGCCGCATGGCTCAGAAGGCGGCAAAGATCTGGCGAGAGCACGGCGCTCTGGATTACAAGGAATGTGTCGGTGAGGACCTGAACGTCAAGTGGGGGGTACCGTTCCCGCGTCCGGTCAAGGCCAAGCCAGGCGAGACGGTCGTGTTCGCGTGGATCGTGTTCAAGTCGCGCGCGCATCGCGATCGCGTCAACGCGAAGGTGATGAAAGATCCGCGCCTTGCAAATTCGATGGATGAGAAGTCGATGCCCTTCGACTGCAAACGCATGATCTACGGCGGGTTCAAGGTCCTGGTCGAAGCGTAGGAGGAGCTTTGTCCAATAGCTCCCCAATATGGCTGCGATAGCGTCACCAGAGGCGGTTGACATGCCGCGAGCTTCTCGCTAGGGTCCAGGCGTGCAAAGAAACTGATCCTACTTCAGCCATAAAATTAGGACACCATTCCTTTCTGGCCCATCCGTAACCGTGATCGCCTGGATCGACCGCAACATTCTGGAACTCGCGCGCGAACTCCGTCTTTCCTATCTCCCACCTCTGATGGTCTACATGGCTTACGGCATCTCGGGGTTGACCGGGATCGTGGGGACCTTTTTCGTCAAGGACTACCTCGGCCTGTCGGCGGCGTTTCTCGCAGCGCTCGGCTTCTGGGCCGGAATTCCCTGGGCGCTGAAGATGCCGCTCGGGCATCTCGTCGATCTGCTGTGGAAGTGGAAAGGCTGGCTGGTCGGCGTCGGCGCCGCGCTGCTGGCGGTGAGCCTCGCCATCATGGCGGCGCTGATCGGTAACCGCGAAGGCATGACGGCCATCATGTCGGCGGAAGCCTGGTTCGTGCTGAGCGCGTTGCTCGCGCCGGTCGGCTACGTCATCCAGGATACAGTGGCGGATGCCATGACCGTCGAGGCGGTGCCTCTCGTGGACGAGCACGGGCGCCCGTTCTCCGCCGCCACACGGAAGCTCATGCACACCACCATGCAGACGCTCGGGCGTGTCGCGATCATCGGCGGCGGCATCATCGTCGCCGTGATCAATCTGTACCTCTTCGCGGGCGTGGAAGGGTTTCCGCAGAAAGAAATCGTACGGATCTACGAGCAAGTCTATCTGATGGCGCTCGTGATTCCGGTCGTGTCGATCCTCGGCGTCGGGGTCGCCTTCATGATCAGACGACGGGACCGCCGCAGGTTGCGGCGACAGGGATTTACGACTCAGCAAGTCAAACAGATGATGAGTGAACGTACGGAATCGTCTGAACCGACCAAGCCGAACTGGTTGATCCTGGGCGGCAGCCTCGTGTTCGTCCTCTTCACTCTGACGGTCGGGCTTGGCGGCTTCTCCTATAGCGAGGAGATCGTGTTTGTCGGGTCGCTCGGGATCGTCGCATTTCTGATCGTCCGGCTGACGCAAGAGCTCGAGCCGGACATGCGGTTCACGTTGATCGGCACCGCCATCGTCGTCTTTCTCTTCCGCGCGACGCCGGGGCCCGGGCCCGGCACGACCTGGTGGATGATCGACAAGCTGGGATTCGATCAGCATTTCCTGTCCGTCCTGTCGCTGATCGGCAGCACGTTGACCCTCGCCGGCATGTTCGTCTTTCGCCGGTTTATGGCGGAGCGGTCGATAGCCTATGTGGTCGGCTTTCTGACCGTCATCGGCACGCTGCTCTCGATCCCCATCGTAAGCATGTACTATGGGCTGCATGAATGGACGGCACGCATGACGGGGGGAATTGTGGACGCGCGATTTATTGCGTTGATCGACACGGCGCTCGAATCGCCGCTTGGACAGATCTCTATGATCCCGATGCTCGCCTGGATTGCCAACGCTGCGCCGGCGAACCTGAAGGCCACGTACTTTGCCGTCATGGCCTCGTTCACGAACCTGGCCCTGTCGCTCAGCCAACTCGGGACGAAATATCTAAACGAAATCTTTGTCGTCACGCGCGAGGTAAAGGACCCGATCACAGGAGTGGTGCAGGCATCGGAAGATTATTCCCGGCTCGGAGTGCTGCTCATCGTGCAGTTGCTGATCAGCCTTGCCCTGCCCTTTGCTGCAATCATGTTCGCCCGCGTGACGCGCTTCAAGAGCGCGTAGCGGCTCTGCTGCAATCGCGGACCGCTGCCGTCTGGTGGGTGCCTTCTATTTCGGAATGGCCGGTGTACTGCAAAGCACTCTTTCGGATGGAAATCAGAGCGGTTGACATGCCGCGGGCTTCTCGCTAGGTTCCAGCGCGAGCGGCGGAAGCAGCTATATCGGTTAAGAAGAGAAATGACTCCCGGACTTGTGCCCGTCAGAGTGTGGCTTAGCTAGCCAGCCTCCTCATCCCTCATCGACCTAGCTTAGTTTTTCGACTTCGGCGAGGACAATGAAAAACTTGTCGCCGTGGTCTTCATAGACCACTCGGAGAATGCGAGGGACAGGGAGCCGATAAGAAAGTTTGAGGAGAAACGTAGTTGGGTTGTATCCGGGGAGGTGATAATCACCAGGCTCAGCTTCGCGTTTAAGTCTCCAGATCAGACCTGTGACGACTTTCTTGAGTAACGGGTCTTTCCCTGAGAGTAGCCATCCATCAAGCTCTCT
>JBQTHT010000177.1:0-20531 GCA_052389595.1 Nitrospiraceae bacterium | reverse complement strand
AATGACGGCCAGTTCTCTGTGCAAGTTCCTCCTGGGTCCATCCTCGCTCCTGTCGAAGCTTTCTGACCTGCGCTCCAAGCTTGGCTTGAGGTCTTACCATGGCTTCACAAAAAGCCATGATCAACATTTTTAGTCTAGAGACTATGAGTATTATTAGTCAAACCAAGAACCTGCTTATTCGTGGGTCATAAACTGGGTGACTGTCGCTATGACCGAATATCGGAGTGGATGAGACCCTGCGTCGCAAGCAAGAGATTCAATGAGTAGCAGACGTGCGTATTGCCTCACTGGGTGGCCTGATTGCCCTTTACTGCGCGCATCGAACGAGCACCGCCCACTACTAAGAAATCCAAATAATCTTGTGTGCGCGTTCCGCGGGCATGAAGGGAAATCAGCCATCCGTTCCGAGAATTACCAGGCTGCGCTCTAAAGCTTCTTTCCCTGTCGCGCGAACCGGTCGGCTAGCAATACGCCGTTCGTCCTCAGCCCCTTGGCCTGAATCGTCTGCTGTACAGCTTGAATGCGGGTGGAGAAGTCCGGGTGGGTCTTGAAGAAGGCACGGTCGTCGCCTTTTAGGACCTTTAATCTGGCCAAGAGGGTCACGTAGGCTATCGGATCGTAGCCTGCACGCGCCGCGAAGACATCGCCTAAAGTATCGCCTTCAAGTTCCTTCCCTTGATCCAACCCTTCATCCAAGAGCTTTTTCACCGCGCCGTCGATCAGATTCTTGAACGCCGCCGGATTCTGATTGGCATAGGCGAGTCCCGCCTCGGTGACCCCCGCGATCTGTTTGCTCCGTTGGATGACGTCGAGGATGTGCTTTTGGCTCACGTGGGCGATCTCGTGGCCGAGAACGGCGGCCAGCTCCGCTTCATTCTGCACCTGTTTCAAAAGCCCTCGTGTGACGAAGATGTAACCGGCCGGCGCCGCGAAAGCGTTGATCGAGTCGTGATTGAGGATGGCGAACCGATAGGCAATGTCGGGTCGATCGCAGGTATTGGCGACCGCTCGCCCGACTAGGTTGACATAGCGCACAAGATCGGGTTGCCCGACCGTCCCTCCATACCGGGCGACCACTTGCAAGGAAATCGCTTGACCGATGGACAACTCTTCCTCGTAACTGATGGGCAGCAACCCACCGATCAATGTCCCGCCGCCGCGTATCGCCCCGGCGAGCTTCTCATTCCCGGACTTGCGGGCGGCGTCCTCCGCGGCCCGTTGAACGTCGGCGCAACTTTCCATCGCAAGGACGAGGGCGCACAGACACATGACAGCCAGCGTTCTATTTCGCATATTCGCCTAAGCCTCCCTCTTTGAGAAACTCCTCGACATCCTGATCCGGAATCTGATACGCCGTCATCCGATCGACCGCCTCACGATCCCGCGGCGTGATACCGGTTCGATTCGCATACCCCTCAGAGACTTTGTCCAGCCCCCGCGCGCCGGCCGACGCCGTCGTCCCTGACGCATCGCCCCTGCGCATGCTTCGTCCCACCTGCGCGAAGCCGTCGTCTCCTCCCGATGGCTTGGTCGATGAGGTTTTGCTGCCGAAAATCCAGCCCTGTTTTCCGCCGGCGGTCCGCACTTCCAACCAACTCCCCTCTCGGTTGATCACCTCCAGCGCCTCTCCATATTTCAGGTTGGCCACCACTTGATCCAACGAGGTTTTTCCTGACCGCAACTGCGCCGTTTTTGCCTGCACATACACGCTTTCCGCTAGCGCCAAGCTGGTCATGAATAGCAGCCCGATCGCCATCGTGAGTCGCTGCAACATCCCTGATTCCAACCGTTTCACGCGTTGACTCCTTTCGTCTTGATCGTGACGCGTGACCGGTGACACGTGATGAGTAATAAGAAAGAATGCGTGGCGGCACTTTCTTGCCAATTAGTCCCTCACTGATCACGCGTCACACGTCATTTGTCACACCTAGAGCTTACTTCGACGTCAATTCATACACCCCATCCCAATCGGTCGGCGGGGGCGTTGTCAAGTAGGACGCCGCCCTTTGGCGATAGACGTTGGATGGTCCATCGGATGGATCGAGCACCAGGGCTGCCTCGAATCTTGACTTGGCCGTGGCAAAGTCCCGCTGTTTATAGGATGTCAGCCCATTGAGGTAGGTGGCGATCACCGTTTTCTTCTCATCCGGCAATTCCCCCTTGCGGGCTAACAACTCATAGACGACGACCGGCTCTTTTTTCCCCTTCACTCGCAACCGATCCACTTCGCGCGCCTCAACGCGCTGTTTCGCCAGCTCAAACGTGCGCGGGCCGATGAGAATCAGCGTGTCATAGTATTTGTTGGCCCCCTCCAGGCGCGAGGCGAGATTCACGCTGTCGCCCATCACGGTATATTCTGATCGCGTTTGCGACCCGACGTTGCCTACGACCGATGGCCCTGAATTGATTCCGATGCGAGCGATGATTTCCGGATAGCCGTCCGCCTTCCATTTCTCACGCAGGGCCGCCAATTCCTTCTGGCTGTCGAGGGCCGCGTAGCAGGCCACGGTGGCGTGCTCAGGGTCGTTGAGGGGGGCGCCAAACATGGCCATGATGCCATCGCCCAAGTATTTATTCACATTCCCGCGATGCCGCAAAATGATGTCGGTCATCGCCGTGAGATACAGATTGAGGAGATCCACCAGTTTTTCAGGAGGCAGTTGCTCCGAGATAGTGGTGAACCCGGCGACATCGGAAAAGAGCAGACTCAATTCTTTTTTCTCGCCCCCCAGTCTAATCTGCTCGGGATGCCGCGTGATTTCTTCGACTATATCGGCCCCCATGTACCGGTCAAACATGGACCGGAGTTGCCGACGCTGCTTCCCCTCGGTCAAGTATTCAACGGTCGCGGCTACGGCAAAGGTCACCGCCAGCGCCCCTTCCGGAAAGACCAGATCCACCCACAGGCCATGACCTCGAAAGGCATGTACGGCTAGACCGTAATACAACACGCCCAGCCCGATTCCCAGCCCGATCTTGAGAACATGGTTCTGCAGCAGCATGAAGCTCCAGGCCATGCCGAGACAGAGCGCCAACATTGCACCGACAGACACGGCATGGGCAGCCGGCCGGAGAAACTGACCGCTCAAGAGATTATCGAGCGCGGCCATGTGAATCAACACACCCGACGTGTACGGCGACAGCGGCGTCACACGAAGATCGTACGTGCCGGCGGCCGTTCCCGCGATGAACACAATCTTGTCTTTAAATAATGTAGGGTCCAATAATGGCCGCTCACCTTTCTGCAATTGAGCGAACGATTGAAGCGCCGCACCGATCGAGTAGGCAGGGTAGGTCTTCTGATCGAACGTGCCATGCCAGTTGACGAGCATGGTCCGATCAGCGGTGAGAGGAACCGTGATCGGCCCAAGATGGAAGGTATGAGGCGCCATCGCAAGGGTCATGGCGCCGGTCAGGTCGCGGGCCACAGTGGCGGAAAGATGGAGAAATTCCTTGCCTTCTGCGCTGCCCACTAATGGAACGCTTCTCGTCGTGCCGTCCCGATCCGGAGATAAATTAATAAAGCCGAGTCCTCGAGCGGCCTTGGCGAGCGGTGCAATGGGAAACTTCACACCCGGGTGCGACCATAGGGCGTCGGTCCCTGCGCCTGTGGAGGATTCCACAACAACCTGCGCCCTGGCCAGTAACTCCGCAGCCGGCGGCTCTGACTCCCCTTGGAAAAGAATCGGCAAAAAGACATTGCCCGCCGCGCGCACATCGGCGGCGAACGACTCATCGAACTCTTCAGCATTCTCGTCGGCCTCAAAAAACATGACGTCGAAGACCACCGCCTTGACGCCGGCATCTTTCAAAAACCGAACCGCATAGCCATGCCGATCGCGCGGCCACGGCCATCGGCCGTACGCCTCCAGACTGGCCTCATCAATCGCCATAAGCACGAGATCCTGGTGCGCGTCGGCGGGTTTGGCGAAGGCCCGAAAGAAATAATCCAGCGCCTTCAGTTCCGCAACGTCCAGCCATCGGCTCTGATGGAGAGCGACGGCGCACGCGAACACCGACAGGCCCACTGCGGTGGAGGCAAGAATCTTCTTGGTTTGCTTAGAAAGGTCCATGAGAGGATTGTATGGTAGCGGAGATTATCGTGAGACGGAATAGGGAGAGAAAAGAAAGGTGGAGATTACGGCACGTCGTCCGCACAGCGGAACCCGAGGGTTGGCCCCCAATAGGTCATCTCATCCCATCCTCGATAGCTGACACGCAGTTCCAGAGGTTTTTCGTTCCAGTCTCCGCCGCGTAAGACCCGAAAGGATCCTCGAAGTGGTCCTTGGGGATCATGGGTGGAGGCAGTCCGGTAAAAGTCCTCGGCATACCAATCTTTGACCCATTCCGAGACGCTGCCCACAAGATCGTGCACGCCATAGGGTGACACGGTTGCCATACGGCTTCCTACCTGCCCCGTCCCATTGGTTCCTGCCTTGAGCTCGCCGTTTTTGGGTCGGTCTTTGGTGATCTCCTCGTTGTTTCCCCACGGATACCGGCGCCCATCGGTTCCTCGCGCAGCCTTTTCCCATTCCGCTTCCGTCGGAAGCCGCTTGCCCTGCCACTGGCAATAGGCTCGGGCCTGGTTCCAGGTCACATTGGTCACGGGGTGTTGGCCTTTCGTGGGATCGTCAAACGGCTGCCGGTCTTTAGGCGGCGTGCATCCTCCACCTTCCATACAGTGCCGATACTGCGCATTGACCACTTCGTACCTGTCGAGCCAATACGAGCTGAGATAGACCTGATGCATGGGGCGAACGTCGGGTAACCCATCTTCCGCTCCCATCAAAAACTCTCCAGCCGGAATCAGCACCATGCCTTCCGGAGACGCAATCCCTCTCTGAGAGACCTTCTGTAGCTCCTCCTGTTGCATTGATTGGAGTTGCTCGTTGACCCTCGCGATAGCCAGATCATCAGCGGCGCTTGGAGTAGGATCTTGGGCGAACGCCGGCTGAAGCCGCGGCATCGGAGGTGCGTTCTTGTCGGCCTTCGTCTGACCGACAGTCGGCGTCGGAGCCGGGACTTGGACAGAAGCGGATTCCGCGATCCGAACCGTCTCGATTCTAACCGAGGTTCGAGCCAATTCTTGTGCCAGTTCGGTCCTCTCAGGTCCCGGCTTTTGATCCTTACGGCCTTTTCCGATCGCTGTAAAATCGAAGTCTGGAATATTGGCGAGCAGCGGCGTCGCATAACTGATCGGCACCGCAAACGCCATACCTTCCGGAACGATACCCGACGGATGGCTAAATTTCGTCGTCAGAATTCCGACCACTTCACCTCGCCGATTGAAGACCGCGCCGCCGCTGTTGCCGGGATTGATCGCGGCGTCGACCTGGAAGACTCGCTGCACACCTTTGGTGCGCACCGCCGCAATCCGTCCCCGCGTCACCGAAACTTCCCGAAGACCAAACGGGTACCCGATCGTGATCACCTCTTGATCCAGCCGCACACCGCCGGCATAGCCGATCAGCGCCTCATTGAGCCCCACGGTCTCAATCTTGAGTAACGCGAGGTCATGTTCGGGATCGACGCTCACGAGGACAGCGGGAGCGCGAAATTCTCCCGGCGTGACCACGATAATTCGACGCGCACCGAAGACCACGTGGTTCGCCGTCAACACATAGCCATCGGCATGGACGATGACTCCACTTCCAGCGGGCTTCTCCACCGAACCGGCAGGACGCTCGGCAGCCGATGCCACCCCTCCACCGCTCAATACGATGACAGACAACACCCATGCTATCGATTTCATCGCTTTCATTTTTGAATCAGAATCACCACGCGTATGTGTGAAAGTTTATACCAGTTGCGAGACGGTTCAAGGTGTTTTCATTTGTGAACCGGAATCATTACGCTGATCGCGCCGGCATTCTGTCCGAGTTTGAGCCCCTCTCGTGGATAGCCTGTCCGATCGAGCTCACCTTTCGGTTCTCCGTGGCAATCCAAGCACTGTCTCGTCGTATAGAGGGGAAACATCAGACGCAAGGCTCCGCTTCTGGAGGTGACTTCGCTGATGACCTTCTCGCGGGGATACGCGGGATCGGCGAATGCTTCCAGCGCCACTTTTTCGGAGGTGTCAGGAGCGTTGAGCGAATTGCGGGGCACGAGCGCCGTTTGCTTCAAGCGAACATGCGTCCGTTCCGTAAAGCGGCTGGCCACGCGCGCGCCGAAGACCGCTGGAATAAAACCTTTGAACCCCACCTGTGGCTTATTGATCTGCGGTTGAGCTTCCGTCACGACTTGCTTACTGACCACCACCAACTCTTTCAGCAGCTTTTTGGCGGCGGAAGGCACCTTGGCTTCGTCGAGTTCGCGCAGATCCGTACCCGACCGGCTTCGAAACACATCGATGAGCTGCCGCTCAAACGCTTCGGGAGTAAATCCTTTGTCCGCTCTGCCTTGCTCATCGAAGAGCGGTTGGTTTTCATTGATCACCGAGCGGCCCGAGTCCAAGAGGATGGCCAGCAAGCGAGCGGTCTGCTCGAGTTCCAGAACGGAGTCAAGCTGGAGGCCCGCATCCTCTTTCCGTTCTCGAGAGAGGGTTGGCTCGCTGCCTCCTACGTTGACAGTGAGGACCACGAGTGTGGCCATTACCCACCGCAGGCGACTCGGCATCATGTCGATCCTGGCGCACTGGTGAGGAGGGGGTAATCTTCGAATCCCTCTTCCCCAACCGCGCGGTTGGGCAAGGGAGAGCGGATTCATCAGAATGGTACGTTTTGGCCTTTGGCGAAGTCAAGACGAGGCGAGGCTGGCCTTGCGACTCAACGATTTACCGGGCTCGATGGATATCGATCATGACATTGTCAGCATCCAACTCAACCATGACCGGCGTGCCCTCAGAAAAGACGGACAGTTTACTTCCCGCGAGCGTATCCACTTCAAAGCTTTCAAACCCTTCGGGCGTTGCCAGTTTAATCTCCCCCCAATAGGGGTCCGCATAGTGGAGAGTCCCGGCGATAAAGCGATGGTCGGGGACCGGGCGATCGGGCGCGGACGCATCTATCAATACGTTGCCGGCGTCGACCTGTAACAGGACTACATCTCCAATCTTGGCCTCATGGAGCCCGACCCGGTCGGCTTTGTTCGGACTGATGGTACGCGGTTGGAGTCCGACCGGAATCTTGATGAAGAGGACACCCGATTGGATTTTCGAGATTACGCCGCTCAGCCCATGATGCACAACCTGTACAGTGTCCCCGGACTGATCCGCAGCGAGAGGACCGGCGAACACGAATGTTGCCGCGACTATCACCAATGGTAAGTAACGGGGGTGCATGGCATCACCTTCCATCAATTGGCCAAGGCGAGCGCAGCAGCCATTAATAGTTTTTCTCTGCAGGCACTACCAATGGCTGCTGCCGTTTCGCGACGGCCGGTACATCAGAATCCGCCGCCTGCTGCAGACGGAACCGAAATCCCATATTCCTGAACAGGCGTGACCATCAGTGCAAAATTGAATAGTTCATCGGCCGCGACTTCGTGAATTCCGTATTCGCGATTGCGCAGCATCTTGAACCATTTTCCCATCTCGCTCCTCACCAGGCGCTGGTCACCCCGATGTAACGCCTCGCGAACCAGATTGAGTTCCCCAAGATAGGGATCCCAGTTCGAAGTCGGATAGTTGGTTTTGTAAAATGCAACGGAGTTGGTAATCTCATCCACCCATGTGTTTTCAGCGAGGGCGATCCCTCCGGCGAGCAACATGACCGCGCACAGGCTCCCTCCGACCGTCAACAAGATTCTTTGGCTCATCGGAACCTCCTTCCGGCGCACCGTCAACGACACCTGGTTGATGCACCCTTTCTAAAATGACACGGAGGACTGAATGTCCGATTCCCTGGCACGCTCAACGTCGGAAGGCTCGGGCCCCTTGAGGTCCTTCAAATCGATTGGCGGCTCGCTGTCGGGCACCTTCATAGGCTGTTCCGTTCCCCGCCCCAATTCGCCGGTTCCCGGCTCACTCGTCGTCACATCGTGGTTCAACCTCTCATGCGTGATTTCCATCTTCGGCCCGATTGTCAGATCCGTGGTCAGGTCCGCCGCAAATACGGCAGGAGTGCAAATGAACCACAGTGCGACAAGCGTGACGGCTGCGAACATCATCTTGATGAAGAGATAGGGTCTCATAGCGCTCACCTCCTCGTTGGAAGTTATACCCTCTCGCTCGTCAGACCGAACGAACAGAGCGCATCATAGAGAAGTGCATCGAAACCCACCATTGCCCATAAGGTGGATTTTGTCTACACCGATCGGGTGATGAGCCGAGAAGAAGAGAGGCTTGGTCGAGGCTTAATCAGTCCCCTTAGTCGCATGCGCTACTTGGAACGATACTCATCCAGCCCACGTCGAATGATTCCCCTTGAGAGCGAGGAGTACTTGCCTCGGAGCGCATGATGGCCGATTGCCGTCGCAACGCCGTCATCATTGCGGATGAGTCCTCTGATGTGACCATCAATGCGCCGCCTGGCTGTGCGGAAATACTCCCTAGCCAAGTCCCATCCTTCCGGTCGATACTCGGTCCGTTCTTGCCGCTCGGCTGCGAGAACAGTTGCTGCGATCGCGAGTAGATCTTCGCCGACGGCCTCGATGCGGTTCTGTCTCCCTTGATCGTCTTGCAGCGCTTCGCGATGGATAGCCATAGCGTATAGGATGGCGCGGGCAAGTCGCCGACTTGTTTCTTCCACATAGGTCAATGTTGAACGAACCTCGGCACGTTGGATTTCGGACCGACGGGGCAGCGATCCTCCTTTCCATTGTCGGTAGTACCACGGCACGTAAAATCGCAACAGGTTCAGCAATTCGCGGATTCGCAGACTGCCGGTCACCTTTTCGTCGAAATAGTTTTTCGCTCTTTCGAGATGGCGGCTGAGTCCTTCGCGCGCCACGAACGGTCGTAGAATGTCTGTGGCTCCCTCGCCGATCCGGTACATTTCAGCATCCCGAACCAACTGTTCGATCCCGAACGCAGGCTCTCCGCGCGCGCGCTTGGAATCGGCCGTCTCATATCCTATCCCGCCGAAAATCGTCTGGGCATCTTTCAGGAAGCGAATCGTCTGTTCCGAGCAAAACATTTTGGCGACGGCAGCTTCGATGCGGATGTCATACCGATGCTGATCCGCCAGGTGCCAGACGAGATTGGCCAGCGATTCCATGGCGAAGAGATCCACTGCCATACGGCCGATTCGCATTCGTTGTGTCTGGCGGTCAGCCAACGGCTTCCGGAAGGTGAATCGAGTGTTGGCTCGGTCAAGTGTCGGCTGCCAGGCTTGCTTCGCCATCCCGAGGCAAATAGCCGGAATGCTGATCGCGCGCCCGACGTTGAGAATTGTCAGCGCATATTTGAGCCCTTTTCCGATCTCTCCAATGACATTTCCAGCGGGGATTCGCACAGCCTGGAATGTAATGTGGGCATTGTCTATTCCCCGACAGCCTTCAAACTGGCAGTGTTGCCGGACCTGTACTCCCGATGTGGTCATGTCGAGGATGAAAGCGGAATGCACGTGATCGTCGGGGTCCCTACCCTCCGGCACAGGTATCCAGGTCGATCTACCGTCTCGTTGAACTCGCTTCGCAGGGACCCGCGCGATCAGGGTCACAAAACGGGCAATCGACCCGTTGGTGCACCACAGCTTTTCGCCGTTCACGAGGAAGGCCTGGCCGGCTGACTCAAGTACGGCTTCGGTCTTGATATTGGCGGCGTCGGAACCGGTCATCGGCTCAGTGAGGGCGAAGGCCGAAATTTCTTCGCGCGCCACGAGCGGTAAATACTTCCCCTTCTGTTCCTCATTGCCAAAAAGGAGAATCGGCATGGCGATCCCGATGGACTGGGGCACCGCGACAGTCAGGGCGAGAGTGTTGCTCCAACTGGCGATGAGCGTGAGGACACGGCCATAGTTTTTATAGGAAAACCCGAGTCCGCCGTACTCTTTGGGAATTTTCATTCCGAATGCGCCGAGCTTGAACAGACCTCGAAGAACGGCGTCGGGAATCTTGGCGGTCCGTTCGATCTCGTCAGGATCGACTTGGCTCGTGAGGAAGGATTCGATGGTCTTGCAGTAGGCCTCACCCGCCTCTCGTTCCTGGGCTGGTTCTTGCGGCGGCAGCAGCAGCTCAAAATCGGGCCTGCCTTCATAGAGGCCAGCCATGAAACTCAACCCCGCAATGCACTCCCGCGCTTCTTCGAGCCGTTCAAGACCCTTGAACCATGTCCCCATGGCGATTGTTCCTTCGCGATCCAATCTCGTCAACTCTGATCCTTGAACTGGGTCTCTCGATAAGCCGCGAGTGCAGAGGCCAGCCTGGTCTTCAGCTCCAACCGTTTGGGTTTGCCGGTCGAGGTGTACGGCACTTCCTGTCCAAAGAGTACGACCTTGGGACGTTTGGAAAACGGAAGGAGGGGCCGGCAGTAAGTCAGCAGATCGGCCTCCGTCGGCGGTGTGGCGTGGTCACGCGGAACCACATAGGCGGCAATTTCATCACCGTAGTACCGATTGTCGAACGGCACGGCCATCGCAAACTTGACGCCGGGATGCCTCTTCAGGACATCGTCGATTTCAAGCGGTGAAATGTTTACCCCACCGCGGATGATGAGTTCCTTGAGGCGACCCGAAATGAAGAAGAACGGTCGTCCTCGGTCATCGCGCACATAAAACCCTTCATCCCCTGAACGGAACCACCCCCATTTGAATGCCGTGTCGTTGGCATCTTCCCGTTCGAAATAGCCAGCGCAGACGGTTCGGCCTCTGATGCAAATCTCTCCATGGGCGAGTTCCGGCAGCGGTTTCCCCGTCTCGTCGAGGATCGCCATTTCATTGTGGCGCAGCGGAATACCGATCGAGGGAAACTCGTAATCGGTGAGCCAATGACGCCGTTGTACCGGCGACAAGTCGATGGGCAGAAAGCAGGAGTAGCAGGTTGTTTCCGATAGCCCGTACCCGTGTCGGATGGGAAGGCGGAACCGATCTTCGAACCGAGCGGCGGTTTCCTTGAGCAATGGTCCGGCGCCACAAATGAATCCACCAAATCGGTCCAGTTCATATGCCGTAGTGTCTTCATCCGCCTCGAGAAGAAATTCGAGCAGCGTCGGCACGACGCTCACAGAGGTTATCTTCTCCTGGTGGAGTCGACGCCAAAAACTCCCGGCCTTGAACTTTCGATTCAGCACCGCACCACCCTTGTAGTAGAACGGCGTCATGAGCGTGACGACGATGCCGTTGACATGGTGAATGGGAAGCACACACATCAAGCGGTCGTTGGGTCGAAAGTCATGCCAGTCCGCGATCGCATCGGCGTCGATGAGGAGATTGTAAGCCGTGAGAATCACTCCTTTCGGAGGACCGGTAGTCCCGGACGTGTACACGATCAGCGCTTCATCATCGAGGCTGGAGGCACGAGGCACGCGGCCCGAAGTGGAAACCTCACTGCGACCCAGCCCTTCGTCGGATATGGCGATCACATGACGAAGGAGCGGAAGCCCTCGCTGAAGATCTCTCACTTCTTCACAATAGGCCTTCCAACACAAGACTGCCGACACTTTAGAATGTTCCAGAATATAGCGCTTCTTCTCCGTAGGTTCCTCGACATTGATCGGCACCACGGCGATCCCCAATGTCCAGGCGGCAAAGTACACCAACACGGTCAGATCATGATTGAACAACACCGTGGCGAGCCGGTCTCCACGTTCAAGGCCGACGCCACTGTGCAGAAAAACTGCGACTCGTTCGACGACCGCGCCGAACTCCGCGTACGTATAGGTCCGGTGAGTCTGATGGTCGTCGTCGTAGTAGGTCAGAAATGTTCGATCGGCCAGCAAGGGATCGTTTACGCGCGAGTGGAAGAAGTCAGCGAAGGAGGTCCAGGCGAAGGTAAATGGCGGACCTGCCATCTGGTGGGCCTCGACAATCTGGCTATGTGCGCTGGTCAAGGGGGACATAGGTTTGTGGCGGCGGTCCCGTATAGAGCGCACGCGGCCGGATCAGCCGATTGCGGTCTTGTTGTTCGATGACGTGCGCACACCAACCGGTAATCCGTGAACAGACAAACACCGGCGTATACAACTCGCGCGGAATGTCCATCAGGAGATAGGTCGCGGCCGTATAGAAATCGAGATTCGGGTAGAGACCCTTTTCCTGCCGCATGAGCCGATCAACGACGGCCGCAATCTCGTACCACCGGGTATCGCCGCACTTCCGGCTCAAGGCTTCGGCCTCCCGCTGGATAATCAGTGAACGGGGGTCGCCTTTTTTCAGCACGCGATGCCCGAATCCCATGATCCGCTGTTTGGCACGCAGGGCCTCTCGCACCCACGTGTCGGCTCGCTCGCGAGACTTAATCTCCAGAAACATAGCCGCGACTGCTTCATTAGCCCCGCCGTGAAGAGGACCTTTTAGGGTGCCGATCGCGCTGATGATAGCGGCATACAGGTCCGTCAGAGTCGAGGCCGTGACGCGCGCGGCGAAGGTCGAGGCATTGAACTCATGCTCGGCATACAGAATGAGAGAAACATTCAGTACGCGAGCCATCTCTCCGGCCAACTCATCTCCTTGGCGCTCCGTCAGAAGAAACAAAAGATTCTCGACAAAACTGAAGTCTGCGCGCGGCTGCACCTGCCGCTTGCCGTGAGCCAATCGGTACGACGTGGCAATGATGACCGGGATCTGGGCGAAGAGCCTCACTGCTTTACGGACATTGGCGTCATGCGAACCATCGTCCGCCTCCGGATCGGTCATTCCCAACAAAGAGACGCCGGTCCTCAAGACGTCCATCGGATGGGCGCTGGGGAGAGCCGCGCCGATGAAGGCTTGCACCAGGTCCGGCAAGACCCAGCTGGCACTGAGCTGATTCGACAAGTCGTGCAATTCTTTCCTCGTTGGCAACTTCCCGAACAGGAGGAGGTAGGCGACTTCCTCGAAACTGGCGTGTTTAGCCAGATCCTCAACCGCGTAACCCCGGTAGCGTAGCCCTCCGCCCTCCTCCTCGACTTGGCAGAGCGCGGATTCACCGGCCAGAATTCCTTCGAGTCCTGGGCTATAGGGTGTCTGATCCTTGCTGCTCATGACATTGCTTTTCCCGTTCTTCATATTCAGCATACCGCAAGAGGTCGTAAAGCTGCTGCCTGGTCTGCATGTACCTCACCTGGGTTTGTTGAGTCCCGTTCGTATGTAATTCCTGCAGGAACTGTTCAATCGCCCTCGTCGCGATCCGCAATGTGGAGACTGGAAACAGAATGAGGCGATAGCCCAGGTCTTCAAATTCTTCGACGTTGATGTAGGGCGTCTTACCGAACTCCGTCATGTTGGCAACGAGAGGAACCTTGATCCCCTGGCTCGCCAAATGCTGAGCAAAGGTCCGAAACTCCTCCCGCGACTCAAGCGCCTCGGGAAAAATCAGGTCGGCGCCTGCCTCCGCATAGGCCTGGGCCCGGCCGACTGCCGCATCCAGCCCTTCCACAGCACGGGCGTCGGTGCGGGCGATGATCACAAAATCAGGATCACGGCGCGCGTCCACCATCGCGCTGATCTTTGCCACCATCTCATCTGCCGGGACCACTCGTTTCCCCGAAAGATGTCCGCATTTCTTGGGATTCTCTTGATCCTCGATCTGAATCCCCGCCAGCCCGGCCCGCTCGAACTCGCGGACCGTTCGCGCAGCGACCAGCGAACGACCATATCCCGTATCAACATCCGCCAACGTTGGGATGGCCACGGCATTCGCGATCGTGGAGGCATCGGATAGAACTTCGGTCATCGATAGGAGGCCGATGTCAGGCAGACCTCGTGAGGCGGCCAAGGCGGCGCCCGAAACATATACCCCTTGAAACCCCGCCCGAACGATTTGCATCGCAGTCAGTGCATTGTAAGCTCCGGGCAGCACGACGGTCTGCTGATCGATCAATTCACGCAGACGTCGCGGTTTTGATGTCTGCGGCCATCCTCGATCTTTCGCCTCGGTTCTCATCACCCCATCCTCGGTACTGTTATCTGGCCATCCTGAGCAGCGGCATCAGCACCGCCACATCCTTGATCTGATCCAGCTTCCAGACGAGATTGATCAGCTTGCGAATGCGGGCTTGGGTCAGCTTGCCCGTCGCGAGCGCAAGGAACTTGTCCTCCACTTCTCGATCAGACATCGCGTTGCTCGGGTGTCCAAGCGGGTCGTCCACTTGCTTGACATAGCCTTTGCCCGCCTTGGTTCGAATCGTCACACGCGTCGGCATGGCACGGGGATATCGATCCTCGAACTCCGGCTGCCGCACCACCCGCACTTTCTGCATGAGGGCATAGAGGGATGGATCGGCCAATCTCTTGTTGTCAAACGACTGCAGTGTGACCATGCCATCAAGTAAGGCAACGGCGACGCAATAGGGAAAGCTGTGGTCAGCCGTTTCCCGTGTCTGTGGGCGCCACTTCTCGGGATCGCGACCGATAATCTCGATAGCCACGTCGTAGCTTCCAATCTCCACTTCGGAGACGTCCGCCAACGCCCGGTTTCCTTCCGACTTCATCAATTCCTCCCTGAGGGCAAGGGCCGCCTCGACACCCGTCTGGGCGTGGTACTCAACAGGGTAGTGTTTGATGTAGGTATCGAGAATTTTGAAGTGGCCTGATTTCTGTTTCCCCTGTGTCTCCGCGCCGAAGGCGGGAAGTTCGAAGGAGCCGGAAACCAGTTTCATGAACCCCTTCTCGCCCTCAAAGATCGGCGATGGTCCGGTCATTCCCTGCCGGGCGAGTAGCGCCGCAAAGACCCCATTACGTGCGGCATTGGAGAAGGCGCAGGCCTTCCACATCGACAGGTTTCCCACTCTCGTCTGCCGCAATGCGATATTGGCGACGCCGGCGAGATTGATTGCCTGGCAAGTTTGGGCTTCGGAAAGCTTCAACACTTTGGCGACGGCGAGCGCCGAAGAGAATGGGCCGTAGGTGACATGGTCCCAGCCGCGAGGTCGAAGCGCAGCGGCGTCGCAAAGACGGCACTGCACTTCGTAAGCCAGCGTGATAGCCTGGATGACTCGCTGTCCGGATGCATGGGTCGTCTCGCCGACCGCCAGGACAGCCGCGATATTGTCTGAGGGATGGGCCGGTTCCTTCGCGAGATAGGTATCATTGAAATCGAGGTAGCGGACGAGGGCGCCGTTGGCAAAGGCGGCAAGGTCCGGCAGAGTCTTGTAGGTTGTTCCCCAGAGGGTGGCTCCGCCAAGCATCTTGACGGACCGGGCAACGTCGCGGGCGATCCGGCATGGCGGCGCGTTCCAGGCCCCGATGGCACAGCCGAGACTGTCCAAGATACGCCGTTTGACCTCATGCACCACAGCGGGAGGAAGGTCTTCGTAACAGAGGGCCCTGGCGTACTTGGCCAGGCGATCCGTAATCACTGTTGGTTACCTCCGGGTAACGGACGGCATCTTACCTATCACCATCGGCCAGCTTCGGCGCCCGTTTTTCCAAGAAAGCCTGAATCGCCTCTTTCTTGTCGGCCGTGGTACAGAGTTGACCGAACAGTTCGGCTTCGCGAGCCAGCCCCTCGGCCAGGGGAATATTCATTCCTCCTCTGATCGCATGCAAGGCCGACTGAGTAGCCAATTTCCCCTGCGCGATGATCAGCCCTGCCAGTACCTCTGCTTGCGACAATAGATCCTTGGCCGACATCACTTGACTGACTAACCCAATACGGAGGGCCTCTTCCGCGGCAATGCTTTCTCCTGTCAGGATAAGCTCCGCCGCCTTAGAAGATCCGACGATCCTGGGAAGGCTCTGAGTGCCGCCAAACCCAGGAATGAGACCGAGTTTGATTTCCGGCAGGCCGAGAATGGCTCCTGCGACCTCGATTCGCATATGGCAAGCCAAGGTCAATTCGAGGCCGCCCCCCACGCAGGTTCCGTTGATCGCCGCAATCACGGGCTTGTCGGAACGCTCGATATGATTGAGCAGCGCCTGCCCACGTCCGGCAAACTCCGATCCTCCGTGTGCGCTGTTCAGGTGAGCCAGTTCATTAATATCGGCTCCCGCACAGAAGAATCGTCCCGATCCGGTCACGATGATGACTCGAATGTAATCGTCTACCTCCACTTCGCCCCAGACCCGTTCTAACTCTTTCAGCACAGACAAGTTCAGAACGTTCGCCGGCGGGTTGTGGAGCGTAATTCGCGCCGTGTGGCGGGAGATTGTGAGGAGTTGGTGAAGCATGGCGCCCTCCTTAACCATCAACGATCTCTGTGCTCGCGGACATGCGAACGGACGGACCACAATCATCGCGCCGCAGCTGGTGATCCGCGATAGCCGAGACCAGTTCCGCAATGCCTTCACCTTTCACGGCGACCGTGCGAAGCACCCGAGGACACCACTCGCGCAAGTCGTGCAGGGTAGCATCGACGCCGGCATGATCCCCTTTGTTGACGACGAGGATATGGGCCATCTCAAGTAATCCCGCTTTCATCGCTTGCACTTCATCGCCTAAACCCGGGGCGACGACCGCCACGACCGTGTGAGCGACATCCGCGATCTCCACCTCATCCTGGCCGACGCCGATGGTCTCAACCAGAATCACCCCATACCCGGCTGCCTGCAACACCAACACCGCATCCCGTGTCGTCTGCGCAAGCCCTCCGTGGTGTCCTCGCGTCGCCATGCTACGGATATAGACTCCTCGGTCCAGTGCGTGTCCCTGCATGCGGATGCGATCCCCAAGAATGGCTCCCCCGGTCAGCGGGCTACTGGTATCGACCGCCAACACGCCGACGCTCTTGCCCAGCCCACGGTAAATAGCCACCAATTGATCGATCAAGGTGCTCTTCCCTGCGCCTGGGTAGCCGGTGATACCGATGACCGTCGCGCGCTTCGTGGCAGAGGGCAGACTGTTCATCGCTGCCGACCCGATGGGGTCGTGATCTTCAAGCAAAGAAATCAAGCGCGACACGGCACGGACCTTTCCGCCCATGACCTGATCGGCCAGAGCCACGGCATTCTCTTGCCTCGATACGTGACCGCCGCATAGCAGGTTCACGTCACACCTGCACGGCCGCTTCCGGCTTCTGGATGCGAGAGAGCCGCGAAGGCAGAGGACGCCGCACCGCGTCGCCGAGCTGTTGCAGCGCCGCAACCACTCGCAGTTCGTCAACCGTGACGACGGCACGGGAGGCTTTCAGCGCAAACACCAGGTCTTCCGTCGCTATATTCCCTGACGCGCCGGGAGCATACGGGCACCCGCCGAGTCCTCCCGCCGAACTATCGAAAGAAGTCACTCCATATTCTGACCAGGCGGTCAATGCATTGGCGACGGCCATCCCATAAGTGTCGTGAAAATGGAGGGACAGGCGGGACGGCTCGATGTTCGGCATGACGGCATCCAGCAACAGCCGCACATCCGAAGGGGAAGCTTTGCCGATCGTATCGCCCAGCGAGACTTCATCCACCCCGACATCGATCAACCGGTTCATCACGTCCGCGACACGAGCAGGCTCAATACGCCCTTCGTAGGGGCAAAACACCGCGGTGGACACATATCCCCGCACTATCATCTTGTCCCGTTTCGCGCCGGCCACGATCGGCCTGAACCGGTCCACCGATTCCTGAATCGCGGCGTTGATGTTGCGGCGTGTGAAGGACTCCGAGGCAGCGGTGAACACTGCTATCTTCTCCACTGCCGCTGCCCGCGCCCGTTCAAGCCCCCGCTCGTTGGGCGCCAGCGCGGAGTATGTGACTCCCGGAACCCGCTCTATTGTACGAAAGACCTCATCGGAATCGGCTAGCTGTGGGACGGCTGTAGGCGAGACGAACGAGCCGGCTTCAATTTCCGCCACGCCGGTTTTGGACAAGGCATTGATCAACGCGACCTTACGTTCCGTCGGAACGAACCCCGGCTCGTTCTGCAGCCCGTCCCGCGGGGACACTTCGATAATGCGGATAGGCGCCATTCGTTGATTATGTACGCTGCGCTGCAACATCACGCGGCTTGAGAGTCTCCTGTTCTGGCTTCTGCGTGTGCGGCTTGGCCCACAGCGGCAGCCGCTTTTCCAGAAATGCCCGGAGTCCTTCCTCGGCCTCCGTCGAACGGCGAGCGCGGGCATTCGCTTCCGCACAGACAGTCCAGCGATCCGTGTCCGGTAATTCGAGAATCCTGCGAATCAGCGCTTTGCTCTCCCGGACAGCATGAGGGGCGAGATATAACACCGCCTCGATCAATGCGGCAATGCTGGTGTCAAGCTCGTCATGCCGGACGACATCATGGACAAGCCCGAATCGGTGAGCCACCGACGTCGAGAACGTCTCTCCAGTCAAGCAGTAGCGCCGGAGAAACGATGCACCGACCTTGCGCAGGAGGAAGGGAGCAATCACTGCCGGGACCAATCCGAGTTTGGCTTCGCTGAGGGAAAATGTCGCATGCTCTGCGGCGACGACAATGTCGCAGACCGCCATCAGTCCGATGCCGCCTCCGAAGGCCGCTCCATGTACCCGGCCGATCACTGGACAAGGGCACTCGTCGATGACGCGGTACATCTGGGTGAGGTGATCCGCGTCGGCCCGTGCCTGCATTTCCGAGACCGGTGACGCGGAATGCATCCACTGAACATCGGCTCCGGCACAAAACGCCGGTCCTGCACCAGCCAGCACGATCCCTCTGAGAGACGGATCCCTGTGCAGTTCTTCGAAGGCCTCACGCAGCTCCGTCACCATCCGATCGTCGAAGGCGTTGCGCCGTTCAGGGCGGTTCAGAGTAACCCCTACGATCCCCTTGTGAGATTCAACCGAGAGCGAAGCGAATGATCTCATCAGCGGCGCCTCAAGCCTCTCTCCTCACATGCGAAAGACCGGAGCATGGGTTTCTCGTGTCGGCGCCGTCGTCGCCACGTCTAAGCACAGACCGAGCACACGACGGGTCTCTACAGGATCCAGGATTCCGTCATCCCAGAGACGGGCGGTGCTGAAATAGGGGTTTCCTTCGTGTTCATACTGCTGAAGGGTCGCATCCGTGATCCGGCGCTGCTCCTCTTCCGACAACATCCGCTGCTCCCGCGCCAATTGCTGCTGTTTCACCGTCACCAGAACCTGTGCAGCCTGCTGAGGACCCATGACGGAGGTGCGCGCATGAGGCCAGACGAACAGGAATCGAGGACCATACCCGCGCCCACACATGGCATAATTGCCGGCTCCATGGGAGGCGCCGATCATGATGGTAAACTTCGGCACCTCCGCAGTCGCCACGGCCTGCACCATTTTGGCGCCATCCTTGATGATGCCCCGCGTCTCATACTCTTTCCCGACCATGAAGCCGGTGATGTTTTGCAGGAATATGAGCGGGACGCGCCTCTGCGTGCAGAGTTCGACAAAATGCCCACCTTTGAGCGCGGATTCCGAGAGAAGAACGCCGTTGTTGGCGATGATCCCTACGAGGTGGCCCATCCAATGGGCAAATCCACACACCAGCGTGGGGCCATACCGAGCCTTGAATTCATGGAATCGGCTTCCATCCACAAGGCGCGCAATCACCTCACGGGCCTCGAACACTTGGCGGGAATTGCTCGGGATGAGGCCATAGAGTTCATCAGCCGAATACACCGGCTCTTCGATCTCACCTCTACGCCTTGGTGGCTTGCGTCCCAAGGTAGCGACGATCGAACGGCAAATGTCCAGGGCTTCCTGGTCGTCTTTCGCCAGATGATCGCTGACGCCTGACAGGCGGGTATGCAGATCGGCGCCGCCCAATTCCTCGGAAGTGACCTCTTCGCCTGTCGCGGCCTTGACCAAAGGCGGTCCAGCCAGATAGATCGTGCCGGTGCCCTTCACGATTACATTTTCATCGCACATAGCCGGCACGTAGGCGCCCCCGGCCGTGCACATGCCCATGACCGCCGCAATCTGCGGAATACGCAACGCGGACATGCGCGCCTGATTGAAGAAAATCCGCCCGAAGTGATCCTTGTCCGCAAAGACCTCGGCCTGCATCGGCAGGAACACCCCGCCTGAGTCCACGAGATAAATCGCCGGTAAGCGGTTCTCAAGCGCGATATCCTGCGCCCGCAGATGCTTCTTGATGGTCAACGGGAAATAAGTGCCCCCCTTGACTGTGGCGTCATTGGCCGCGATGACACAAAATCGTCCCGACACGGAACCGATGCCAGTAATCAACCCGGCGGAGGGAACTTGGTTGTCATACAGGCCGAAGGCAGCAAGAGGGCTCAGTTCAACCCATGGGGAGCCCGGATCGAGCAGCGCGGCAATCCGCTCGCGCGCGGTCAGCTTCCCGCGTTTCTTATGGAGTGCAACGGCATCGGACGGCCCGCCCGCCAGTACCTGGGTCAGGTGTTTCTTGAGGTCGGCCACGAGATTTTCGTAATGGGCCTGGTTGCCCCTGAATTCTTCCGACGTCGGGACCACTGAGGTTGTCAGCACTCGCATAGCAGGAATCCTCTCACGCCTCGGTTCGTAGTCCTTTCACAAAGTTCACGATCTCATCCATCGGAGTTCCGGATCGAAAGAGCGCCTGCACACCGGCCGTCTTGAGTTGCGGAAGATCATCATCCGGAATAATGCCGC